>NZ_JBDPLX010000026.1:0-112021 GCF_039871815.1 Micromonospora sp. B9E7 | reverse complement strand
CCGTCGCGCGCCGCGGCCAGCCCGCCGCGCGCCGAGGCGTACGTGGTGGCCCAGGACAGCACCCGCTGCCGAGCCGAGCCGGTCGCGGCGATCGCGTCGGCGCCCCCCCCCCCCACCACGGCGAGCAGGGTCAGGTCAGGTCGGCCGCCTTGGCGGTACGCAGCCAGACCGCGGTGTCGGCCGGCAGCAACCCGTCGTCGAGTGGCCCACTGGCCAGCAGCAACTCCCCCTCCGCCGGCATCGGAACCGGCGAGTCGGAGAGGTTGACGACGCAGGCGAAACCGCCGCCACGACTGAAGGCGAGCACCCCGTCCGGGGCGGGCAGCCAGGTCAGCTCCCCGTCGCCGAGCGCCGGGTCGGCCCGCCGCGCCTGGATCGCCGCCCGGTACAGCTCCAGCATCGAGGCCGAGTCTCCGGTCTGCGCGCGGGCCGTCCGGTCCTTCCAGTCGGCCGGCTGGGGCAGCCAGGGCGCTGCGGCACCGGCCGGACTGAACTCGAACGGCGGCTCGTCACCAGCCCACGGCAGGGGTACGCGGCAGCCGTCCCGGCCCGGGTCGATCCGGCCGGACCGTTCCCACATCGGGTCCTGACGCAACGCGTACGGGATGTCCTCGACCTCGTAGAGGCCCAGCTCCTCGCCCTGGTAGACGTAGGCGGCTCCGGGCAGCGACAGCGAGAGCAGCGCGGCGGCCCGGGCGCGACGGGTGCCCAGCTCCAGGTCGGTGGGGGTGCCCTCGCGCTTGGCGGCGAAGCTGAACCTGGTGTCGGCCCGACCGTAGCGGGTGACGTGCCGGGTGACGTCGTGGTTGGAGAGGACCCAGGTGGCCGGCGCGTTGACGGGCGCGTGCGCGCTCAACGTCCCGTCGATGCTCTCGCGCAACGCGGAAGCGTCCCAGGCGCAGCCGAGGAAGTCGAAGTTGAACGCGGCGTGCAACTCGTCCGGGCGCAGGTAGTTGGCGAACCGCTGCCGGTCCGGCAGCCACACCTCACCGATCAACGCGCGGTCGGCGTACTCGTCGGCGACCCGCCGCCAGCCCCGGTAGATGTCGTGCACCCCGTCGAGGTCGTGGAACGGGTGCGGCTGGTCGGGCTGGACCTCGGGCAGCGTCCCGTCCTTGACCAGCAGCCCGGCCGAGTCGATGCGGATGCCGTCCACGCCCCGGTCGAACCAGAACCGCAGGATGTCCTCGAACTCCGCCCGCACCCGGGGGTGGTCCCAGTTGAAGTCCGGCTGCTGCGGGGCGAAGAGGTGCAGGTACCAGTCGCCGGGGGTGCCGTCCGGGTTGGTGGTACGGGTCCAGGTCTCACCGCCGAACTCGCCGACCCAGTCGGTGGGTCGTTCGTCGCCGTTGGGGCCCCGGCCGGGGCGGAACCAGAACAGGTCCCGCTCGGGAGCGCCGGGCCCACCGGCGAGCGCCGCCTGGAACCAGGGGTGCGCGTCGGAGCAGTGGTTCGGCACCACGTCGACGATGGTCCGGATGCCCAGCGCGTGCGCCTCGGCGATCAACGCCTCGACCTCGGCGAGGGTGCCGAAGACCGGGTCGATGTCACGGTAGTCGGACACGTCGTAGCCGGCGTCCGCCATCGGCGAGGGATACCAGGGGCTGAACCAGATCGCGTCGACGCCGAGCGCGGACAGGTGATCCAGCCGGGACCGGATGCCGGCGATGTCGCCGATGCCGTCGCCGTTGCCGTCGGCGAAGCTCCGGGGATACACCTGGTAGATCACCGCTCCACGCCACCACGGACTGCTGTCTGCTGTGGACACGAGCACCTGCTTTCTGGGTCAGTACGTCGGCGGGTTCGCCGGACCTGTATGTGTGTCGGGGCGAACGACGGTTGTTCGCCGCGGGGTGTTGCGGTCGTGGCTATCCCTTGATGCTGCCCGTGGTCAGCCCGGACATGATGTTCCGTTGGAAGATCAGGAAGATGATGACGGTCGGGATCGCGGCGATGACCGAGGCGGCGATCACCACGTTCATCGGCGTGCCACCGGCGAAGGCGTAGATGCCGACGCTGACCGTCCGGGTCTCCGGCGACGGCATGACCAGCTTCGGCCAGAGGAAGTCCTTCCAGACCGCCGTCACCGCGAAGATCGAGACCACGCCGAGGATGGGGCGCGACAGCGGCAGGATGATCGACCACAGCGTGCGCAGCGACGTCGCCCCGTCCATCAGGGCGGCCGCCATCAACTCCTCCGGGATCGAGTCGAAGAACCGCTTCAACAGGAAGATGTTGAACGCGTTCGCGACCAGGGGCAGCCAGATGGCGAACGGCGAGTCGAGCAGGTTGATGTGCAGGATCGGCAGGTCGATCACCGTCACGTACTGCGGAACGATGAGCACCATCGCCGGGATCATCAGCGTTCCCAGCATGAGGGCGAGGATCACGTTGCCGAAGATCGGCCGAAGCTTCGACATCGAGTACGCGGCGGCGGTGTCGAAGACGAGTTGGAACAGCACCGCGCCGGTGGCGTAGTAGAACGTGTTGAACAACAGTTTGGCGAGGTCCAGGTTGTTCCACGCGTCGATGTAGTTCTGCGGCTGGGGGTCCTTCGGGAACAGCGAGGGCGGGGTCTGCGCGATCTCCTGACCGGACTTCAGTGCGCCGGTGACCATCCAGTAGAGCGGCCCGAGGAAGACGAGGGTGAACCCCACGACGACGACGGTGAGCAGAGACCAGTAGATGAACCTGCCGCGCCCACGGCGAAGCTGCGCGGAGGAGATGAGGGTCCGGGTGCCGGAGTCCTGTGCCATGTCTCGCCCGTCCTAGTCCTGTTTCGCGCTCAGCCGCAGGTAGGCGGCGGAGAAGCCGGCCAGCACCACGAGCATGATCACACCGAGCGCCGCAGCGCCGTTGAGGTCGTTCTGGAAGAAGCCGTGCTGGTAGATGAGGTACGCCACCGACGTGGCGGAGTCCTCCGCGCCCGCGCCGTTGGCGAGGATCAGTGGCTCGATGAAGAGCTGCATCGTGGCGACGATCTGGATCATCGCCAGCAGCGCGAGGATCAACCGGGTCTGCGGGATCGTCACGTGGCGGATGCGCTTCCAGATGCCGGCACCGTCGAGCTCAGCGGCCTCGTACAACTCGCCGGGGATGTTCTGCAACGAGGCCAGGTAGATCAGCACCGCCCCGCCCATGTTCATCCAGGTCGACGCGAGCACCATCGCCGGCATCGTCATCTCGGGCGACTGCATCCACTGCGAGGTGGGCAGGTGCAGCGCCTTCAGGATCGCGTTGAACAGACCCGCCTCGCTGGGGTCGTACGCGTAGAACTTGAAGAGGTACAGCGCCGAGGCCGGCGGCAGCATGACCGGCAGGTAGACCAGGATCCGCAGGTACCCCTTGGCGTGGCGGAACTCGTTGAGCAGAACCGCCACGAAGAACGGCACCGCGTACCCGAGGACGAGCGCGAGCAGCGTGAAGTAGAGCGTGTTCTGCCAGGCCGGCCAGAAGCTCGGGTCGGCGAGGATGCGGGAGTAGTTGTCCCAGCCCACCCAGGTGGTCTCGCCGCGCCGGGTCCGCTGGAAGCTCATGACGATGCCGCGGATCATCGGGTACCAGGAGAAGACGACGAAGCAGAGCACCGCGCCGATCAGGAACGCGTGCCCGGTGAGGTTGTCCCGTACCTTGCGGCCGAAGCTCGTGCGCTGCGCCCCGGCCGCGTACGGCGACGGCGGGCGGCCCGGTTTCCTGGGGGTCTCCGGGACGACGGTGATCGCCAAGGCAACTCCTGGGTGAGTTAGTGACGTCGAGATGCGGTGCGGGTGGTGTGTGGGGGCCGGGTCGGCGTCCCGGCCCCCACACGCTCGGTCAGCTCTCCGCGGCGAGGAGCTGGTTGACCTTCTCCTCGGCGGTCTTGAGCAGTGCGTCGATGTTCGAGTTCGGGTTGGTCAGCACACCTGACATAGCGGCATCGAGCACCGCGTAGATCGCCTGCGCGTTGCGCGGCTCACCCTTGATCGCAACCGGGGTCGCCTCGAAGAGCGCGAAGTTCGCGGTGTCGACGTTCGCGTTCGCCTTGCGCAGCTCCAGCTCCTGCTTCTGCGCCTCACTGCCGTTGGCGAAGAGCAGCGGCTGGGGCAGGCCCACCGGGTAGTTCTGCGGCTTGGCCCGGACGTAGTCGAACTGACCCTTGCCCGGGGTGAGCTTCTGGTACGCGATCCACTTCAGACCGGCCTTGACCTGCTCGGGCGTGAGGTCCTTCTTGAAGAAGTAGCCCTCGCCACCACCGAGCGTCCCCTTCGCCGCGCCGTCCTGGCCGGGCAGCGGGCTCATCGCCCAGTCCTGGAACTTGCCCTGGAACTGGCTGACGATCGCCTGGGTGGCGTCCGGCGCGCCGATGAACATGCCGACCTTGCCCGCGCCGGCGTTGGTCAGCAGGTCGCCCCACTGGAGCAGCTGGCGGGCACCCATGCTGTTGTCGCCGTACCGCATGTCCTTGAGGTTCTGCAGGACCTGCTTGCCCATGGCGTTGTTGAAGTCGGCCTTCTTGCCGTCGGCCGTGAGCACCTGGCCGCCCTGCGAGTAGAGCAGGGAGGTGAAGTGCCAGCCGCCGGTGTTGCCGGCGCTGTACTCCGAGTAGCCGGCGATGCCGTTGCCGAGCGCGGAGATCTTCTTCGCGGCGGCCCGGACGTCAGCCCAGGTCTTCGGAGGGTTGTTCGCGTCGAGCCCAGCCTGCTGGAACAGGACCTTGTTGTAGACCAGGCCCATCGAGTAGTTCTTCACCGGAACGGCGTAGAGCTTGCCGCCGTCGGTGAAGACCCCCTTGAGCGCCGGGTCGACGCTCTCCCAGGTCGGGATCGTGTCCTTGTTGGCGTACTGGCTGATGTCCATCGCCTGACCGGAGTCGAGCACCTGCTGGAGATCGGTCATGTACCCGTAGAACACGTCGGTCACGGTGCCGCCGGCGAGACGGGCGGTGAAGTCCGGCGGGTTGTTGCACTGCTCGCCGACGCTGACGCTCTTGATGGTGATGTCCGGGTTCTGCTTCTGGAACTCGGCGACATCGTCGTTCCAGTTCTTCAGCAGCTCTTTCTGGGCACCGACGGGCTGGCAGTCGACCGTGATGGTGACCTTGCCGCCAGCGGTCGCGCCCTTGTCGTCACTCTTCGTGGAGCACGCCGTGAGGCTGAGCCCCAGGCCGGCCACGAGCGCGACCGCCGCAGCCTTTCGGTATTGCGGTACGGACATCTGTCCATCCCTTCGGGAACGGGTGTCTCCAATGACCTTCGCTGATCTGCGGTGATGCGACCTGACGCCCAGTAGCTGCGTCGGAGCCAGGTGTGAGTGGAGTCACTGTAGCGAGGCCGACTCATTTCAGCAAGGTGTCGACCCTGTAGCGAAAGGACACGACATGATGACGGCAGATGTTGGCAAGCCTTTGAAAGTAGCCGGGAATGTCGCGCTTTGCTCCCTTATGGCGGGTCATTCGATCGGTTCGATGAAGCTCACTGCGAGCAACGACGAAAACGGCCGCCGACCGCGTGAAGCGGTCGACGGCCGAAGCGTCGTTCGGTGGTGGTGCCGGGCGGCCCCAGGGGGCGGCGCGGGGGCCGTGCCTAGCGGCCGGGGGCGGGCGCGGTGGAACCCCGCACCACCAACTCGGGCTCGAACAGCAGCTCGTCCTGCAGCACCCCGGCACCTTCGATCTGGGTGACCAGCAGGTCCACGGCGGCCTGCCCCATCGTCTCGATCGGCTGCCGGACCGTGGTCAGCGGCGGATCGGTGCAGGTCATGAACGCGGAGTCGTCGAAGCCCACCACCGACACGTCGGCCGGCACCGAGCGACCCAGCCGCCGGGCCGCACGGATGGTGCCCAACGCCAGTACGTCACTGGCGCAGATGATGCCGGTGACGCCACGCTCGACCAGTTTCGTCGCGGCGACCCGCGCCCCCTCCATCGAGAAACTGGACCGCTCGACGCACTCGGCGTCGCCCTCGCCCCAGCCTGCGGCCCGGATCATCGCGTCCAGTTTGCGGCGCGACGGCACGTGCCCCTCCGGACCGAGCACCATCCCGATGCGTTCGTGCCCGAGCGAGCGCAGGTGCCCGTACGCCTGCTCCACAGCCACCGCGTCGTCCGTCGAGACCCGGGGGAAACCCAGCTCGTCCACACCCGCGTTCACCAGCACGACCGGAAGACCCCGATCGGTCAGCCGACGGTAGTGGTCGTGTCGCGCGTCGGCGAGCGCGTACGAACCACCGGCGAAGATCACCCCGGAGACCTGGTGGTCGAGGAGCATCTCCACGTAGTCCATTTCGGAGACGCCGCCGATGGTCCGGGCGCAGAGAGCCGGCGTGTAACCGCGCTGGGCGAGGGTCCCCGTGACGACCTCGGCCAACGCCGGGAAGATCGGGTTCTGCAACTCGGGCAGCACCAGCCCGACCAGCCGGGCACGTTCGCCACGCAGCTTGGTCGGCCGCTCGTAACCGAGCACGTCCAGCGCGGTCAGCACCGCGGTCCGGGTCGCCTCCGACACCCCGTCACGGCCGTTGAGCACCCGGCTGACGGTGGCCTCGCTGACGCCCGCCTTCTTGGCAACTTCAGTCAACCGCTTGGTCACAGTCGCAATCGTACGTCACCGCAATGAAAGAAATGAACAGCAAAATGGCTGCCGCTTGCTGGCCGGCTGCCGCATTTTTCCCATCGCCGACCAGATCCGAGGCGGCCATGATCGACTCGGTTTTCAGGGACATTGCGGTGTTCTAGTGCCCGGATACCGCGACTTTCGGAAACGCGAGTGGATCATGCCCAGCCCGCGCGCGGCATCGCCACGCGCGGGGAGCGGGGCGCGGGGCGCGGATCAGGACAGGTCGCGCAACGCGGTCTCGATGGCCCGGTGGAAGGTCGGGTACGCGTAGATCATGTGCCGGAGCTGGCTCAGTGGCACCGCCGCGTGCACCGCCACCACCAACGCGGACAGCACCTCGCCGCCGGCCGGACCGACCGAGGTCGCGCCGATCAGCACGCCCTGGTCGGCGTCCGCGACGAGCTTGATGAAGCCCTCGTCGCCGACCTGGTGGATCCAGCCCCGGGTCGAACTGCTCAGCTTGGTGAAACCGACCTGCACGTTGATGCCCCGATCGCGGGCCTGCCGCTCGGTGAGCCCGACCGCGCCGACCTCGGGATCGGTGAAGGTCACCCGGGGCAGCGCACGGTAGTCGGCTCGCGGGACGGTGCCGGCCGAGCCGCTCGACCCGCTGGCGGCCAGCGAACTGGACGCGCCCATCGCTCCGCCGACCACGCTGGAGGTGCCGCTGGCGTCCGCCCCCGCCTTCGCCTGCCGGGCCTGGGCCAGGATGTCGGCGATCACGATTCCCGCCTGGTACATGGCGATGTGGGTGAAGGCGCCCTCACCGGTCAGGTCGCCGACCGCCCAGACGTGCTCGGTGACGTGCAACCGGTCGTCGACCGGCAGGAAACGCTGGCTGCCGTCCAGGCCGATCGTGTCCAGCCCCAGCTCGGCGAGGTGGGCCTTGCGCCCGGTCACCACCAGCAGTTGGTCGGCGGTGTATGCCGCACCGCCGCTGCCACGCAGGGTGAACCGGTTGCCGTCGTGCTCGACCCGTTCGGCGCGTACCCCGGTGTGGATTTCCACGCCGTCGGCGCGCAGCGCGGCGGCGGCGACCTCGGACGCCTCCGGTTCCTCGACGGCCAGCACCCGGTCGAGCGCCTCCACGACCGTCACCCGGACGCCGAAGCGGGCGAAGACCTGTGCCAACTCCAGACCGATCGCGCCGCCGCCGAGCACCAGCAGCGACTCCGGCAGCTTCTCGACCTCGATCGCCTGATGGTTGGTCCAGTACGGCGTGTCGGCCAGGCCGTCGATCGGTGGCACCGACGGACGGGTCCCGGTGCCCAGCACGACCCCGTACCGGGCCTCGAACACCTGGTCACCGACCCGGACCCGACGCGGACCGTCGAGACGGCCACTGCCCCGCACGAGCCGGCCGCCCTTGCCGACGAACCGCTCGGCCGCGACCGTGTCGTCCCAGGTGTCGGTGGCCTCCTCGCGGATCCGCTTCGCCACCGGCGCCCAGTCCGGCTGGACCTGTGCCGTCCCGGCGAGCCCGTCGACCCGGCGGGCCTCGGCGAGGGCGTTGGCCGCCCTGATCATCATCTTGCTCGGGATGCAGCCCCAGTAGGGGCACTCCCCGCCGACCAGGTCCCGTTCGACGCCGACGACGCTCAGGCCGGCCTCGGCGAGCCGCTCGGCCACCTCCTCGCCGCCAACCCCGAGCCCGACAACGACCACATCCACCAGCTCCGGATCTGCCACCGGAACAGCATCCCCCAGCGACACCACCCGAACCACCGGGGCCGGAGAAAAGTCGGCGCGCTCACCGGTCCGGGCCGCCTACCGTGACGGCATGCACGCACGCTTCGCCCCGGTCCGGGACTGCTTCCACGACCTGCTCACCTCGGGCCGGGAGACCGGCGCCAACCTGGCCGTCTGGTACGACGGGCAGCCCGTCGTCGACCTGGTCGGGGGTCACCGGGCCGGCGCCGAACCGTGGCGGCCGGACACGCTCGCCAACGTCTACTCGGTCGGCAAGCCGGTGGCCGCACTCTGCCTGCTGATGCTCGTCGACCGGGGCCGGGTCGACCTCGACGCGCCGGTCGACCGGTACTGGCCGGAGTTCCGCACGCCGGCCACCGTGCGTCAGGTGTTGTCGCACACCGCCGGGCTGCCGGCCTTCCCGGTGCCCCGACCGGCCACCGCGGTCGCCGACTGGGCGCTGCTCACCGGCGACCTGGCCGCCGCCGACCCCGAGTGGTCGCCGGGCTCGGTGGCCGGGGAGCACGCCTGGACGTACGGGCACCTGGTCGGCGAGTTGGTCCGCCGGGTCGACGGGCGGTCGGTGGGCCGGTTCCTGGCCGAGGAGATCGCCGACCGGTGGCAGCTCGACCTCGGCTTCGGGCTGACCGAGGCGGACCAGCGACGCTGCGCCGACCTACGCTACGGCGACCCCGGCTGGCCGATCCGGGCGCTCGGTGAGCCAGGCTCGCTGCGGGCGCGCGCGATGGGCAACCCGGCCGGAGGGCTGGACCTGGCCGTGCTGAACAGCCCACTCTGGCGCGGCGCCGAGGTGCCCGCGGTCAACCTGCACGCCACCGCGGCCAGCCTGGCCCGGCTCTACGCCGGCCTGCTCGCCGGTGGTGTCCTGGACGGGGTCCGGCTGGTCAGCCCGGAGCTGGTGGCGGAGGCGACCCGGGTCCAGTACGACGGGCAGGACCTGGTGCTGGACCGCCCCGCCCACTGGACGCTGGGCATGCAGTGGGAGCCGGACGGCAGTTGGGGCATGGGCGGCCTCGGCGGCAGCAGCGCGTGGGCCGACCCGGAGCGCGGTTACGCCTTCGCGTACGCCACGGCGCACCTGGCCGAGCACGACCGGGTGGACGAACTCGTCGAGGTGCTGCACTCCTGCCTCTGACCGCTTGTCTCAGCGCAGCCAGACGGGATCGGCGCCGGGCACCGAGAGCGGCGGCGGATAGTCGAGCGTCCGGCGGAGCGTCTCGGGCAGCCGCCACGGTTGGTGCACGGCCCTGCCCCGCACCCCCGACAGCTCCGGCACCCACCGGCGCACGTAGTCGCCCTGCGGGTCGTACCGTTCGGCCTGCCGAACCGGGTTGAACCCCCGGTACGGCTTGGTGTCGTTGCCGGTGCCGGCGACCCACTGCCAGTTGCCGGAATTGTTGGCCACGTCCCCGTCGAGCAGCCAACGGAAGAAGACCGCCACCCCGGACCGCCAGTCCTGCCCGAGGTGCTTGGTCAGGTAGCCGGCCGTGATCAGGCGGGCCCGGTTGTGCATCCAGCCCTGGGCTCGCAGCTGCCGCATCCCGGCGTCGACGATCGGCATTCCGGTGCGTCCCTCGGTCCAGGCCGCCAGGGCATCGTCGTCGTAGCGCCACTGCTCGGTGGCGCCCCGCCGGTACGCCACGGTCGAGATCTCCGGAAAGGCGGCGGTGACCTGGTAGTAGAAGTCCCGCCAGCAGAGCTGCCGGACGAACGGCCCGGACCGGTCCCCGGCGCGGTTGGCCACCGCCAGTGGGGACACGCACCCGAAGCGCAGGTACGGGCTGAGCCGGGAGGTGTCGTCACCGGCCATGTCGTCGTGCTGGTCGTCGTACCGGTGCAGGTCGGGCAGCCAGTCGGTGAGCCGCTGCCGGGCAATCCGCTCGCCGCCGACCGCCGCGTCCGGCGAGTCTCCCGCCGGCGGCTTCGGCAGACTGCCCACTCGCACGCCGCTGGGCAGCGCCACCCGGTCCGGCGCGGCCAGCTCCTCGCGCCACCGGCGGGCGGCCCAGGACCGGTGGTACGGGCTGAACACCCGGTAGTGGTCGCCGCCGCCACCGGGTTGGAGCGCACCCGGCTCGACCACGGTCAGCCCGGGAAACAGTCGCAGGTGCAGCCGATGCTGCTCGCACTCGGCACGCAACCGCCGCTCCCGACGGTGGGCGTGGTGGCTGACGTCGGCGGACAGGGCGACGGCGGTGGCACCGACCTCGCCGGCCAACCGGATCGTCTCGGCCACCGGGTCACCGTGCCGCACCACCAGGTCGCCACCACGATCACGGAGCTGGGCGCGCAGCTCGGCGAGCGCCTGGTGCAGAAACCGGGTGCGGTTGGCCGACAGGCCGGCCAGCGCCGGGTCGAGCACGTACAGGGGCACCACCCGGTCGAACGCGGCGCAGGTGGTGGCCAGCGCCGGATGGTCGTGCACCCGCAGGTCGCGGGTGAGGAGCACGATCGCCGTGCTCGCGGTCACCGGGTCTCCGGGCGGACCGTCGGCCCGGGGATGGTGACCGGCGTACCGGTCGAGGTGAGCAGGGCACGGGCGGCCACCGCCATCCGCCGCCGCTGCGGCACCAGGGCCCGGCGGGCGAAGACGTCGTAACCCTGCGCGGCCACCTCGTCGAGGATGCCGCCGTAGAGCGCGTACGCGGTGCGCATGCAGGCCTGCGAGGCGGGCGCCAGCATGGTGATGCCCGGAGCGGCGGCGGCGTAGTGCGCCTGGGCGCGGGTCACCTCGTACTCGATCAGCTCGCGGGTCCGGTGCGTACCGCGGCCCCGGGCGTTGGCCTCGGCCAGCTCGTCGCGGGTCACACCGAACTTCGCCAGGTCCTCGTCCGGTAGGTAGGTGCGACCCCGGTCGAGGTCCTCGGCGACGTCCCGGATGAAGTTGGTGAGCTGGAAGGCGAAGCCGAGCTGCCGTGCCGGCTCCCGGGCCGCCGCCGGGTCGGAGCTGCCCAGGATCGGCAGCATCATCGTGCCGATCACCGCCGCCGAGCCCTCCATGTAGTCGAGCAGGTGGTCGTACGTCGGGTAGGAGGTGACGGTCAGGTCCATCGCCATGCTCTTCAGAAACGACGCAAAGTCGTCCCGGTCGAGATCGAAGACGGCGATCGTGTGCAGGACCGCCGGCAGCAACGGGTCGTCGACGGGAGCTCCGTGCAGGCCGGACACGAATCGGCTGGCCCAGTCGTCCAGGAGGGCGGCCCGCTCGACCTGGGGAAGGTCCTCGGTGCGGTCCACGATCTCGTCCGCGTACCTGGTGAACCCATAGAGGGCGTGCACATGTCGTCGTTTCCAAGCGGGGAGCAGTCGAGTGGCGAGATAGTAGGTGCGGCCGTGACGTTTGTGCAGCTCACGGCACCGGTCATAGGCAGCGGTGAGATCAGTTTCCACCGGCCCTCCTCATTTATCGACGCACCAATCGACGCAACTCGTAGCCTAGGGTACGCTCAGCCGCATGGCCAACGACGCAGTTGCGGGTAACGCGACCCGCGTGGCGCCAGCGGGGCCAGGGGACGGGGACGATCCGGTCCGCGCCGTCCTGGCCGCGTACACCCAGGACCTGATCGCGGCGGTCCACGAGACCCTGAGCACGTTCCTCACCGCCGAGGTCGACACCCTCACCGAGATCGACACATCCATGGGCCGATTCGCCGCAGCCGCGCGGGACGCCGTCCTCGTCGGCGGCAAACGGATCCGGTCCACGTTCGCCTACTGGGGGTGGCGCGGTGCGGTCGGCGCCGCCGAGGCACTGCCCCCCGTCCTACCCGCGCTGGCCGCGCTCGAGCTGCTGCACACCTTCGCCCTGGTCCACGACGACGTGATGGACGCGTCCACCACCCGCCGCGGCCGCCCCACCGCGCACGTCGCGCTCGCCGAACAGCACATCGCCGCCGGCCACCGCGGCGATCCCGGCCGCTTCGGCGAGGCGGTCGCCGTGCTCATCGGTGACCTCTGCATGGTCTGGGCCGATCGGCTGCTGGCCCAGGCCACGGTGCCGACGGCCCGACTGTTCGAGGTTCGCCGCTGCTACGACCAGATGCGGGTGGAGACGGTCGCCGGGCAGTACCTCGACGTGCTCGGCGAGAACGACCCGGCCAACTGGTCGGTCGACCGGGCGCTGCGGGTGGCCCGCTACAAGACCGCGAGCTACACCGTCCAGCGACCACTGCTCTTCGGTGCCTGCCTGGCCGGCGTCCCCCTCGACGATCCGCTGGTCTCCGGGTACACCCGTTACGGCCTGGCGGTCGGCGAGGCGTTCCAGCTCCGCGACGACCTCCTCGGCGTCTACGGCGATCCGGCCGCCACCGGCAAGCCGGCCGGTGACGACCTCCGCACCGGCAAGCCGACCACGCTGCTCATGCTGGCTCGGGAGCTGGCCACGCCGGCGCAGCTCCGGGCGTTGGAGCGGGCCGCCGGCGGACCGGTCGACCGGCTCGCCGAGCTGGTCGTGGAGACCGGTGCGGTGACCCGGGTGGAGCGGATGATCGCCGAGCGGGTGGGTGACGCGCTGGCGGCGCTCGACGCCGCACCCGTGGACCAGACGGCGCGGACCGCGCTGACCGGGCTGGCCACCGCCGCTGCCAACCGGCGGGCCTGATGAGCGACTTGAGCGAGGAGGTGGTCACGTGCGGACGGTGACAGGACGGACGGACCGGGTGGTGGTCGTCGGGGCCGGGCTGGGTGGGCTCGCCTGCGCGCTGCACCTCGCCGGCAGTGGCCGGCAGGTGACCGTGCTGGAACGCGAGCCGGTGCCCGGCGGGCGCGCCGGTCGACTGGCCGTGGACGGCTACGAGTTCGACACCGGTCCGACCGTGCTCACCATGCCCGACCTGATCGCCGAGGCGCTCGGTGCGGTCGGTGAGGAGTTGCGCGACTGGCTCGACCTGACCCCGCTCGACCCTGCCTACCGGGCGTACTACCCGGACGGCTCGACCCTCGACGTGCTCACCGACACCACCCGGATGGCCGCCGAGATCTCCCGGGTCTGCGGGCCGCGTGAGGCCGACGGTTACCTGCGCTTCGTCGACTACGCGCGGGAGTTGTGGCGGCTGGAGCGGGCCGACTTCATCGAGCGCAACCTGGACGCGCCGACCGACCTGCTCACCGGCAACCTGCTCAAGTTGCTCACCGGCGGGGCCTTCCGTCGCCTCCAGACGAAGATCAACCAATTCTTCCGGGACCCGCGTACCCAGCGGATCTTCTCCTTCCAGGCGATGTACGCCGGCCTCGCGCCGCACGACGCGCTGGCCATCTACACGGTCATCGCGTACCTCGACTCGGTGGCCGGGGTCTACTTCCCGCGCGGCGGCATCCACGCGGTCTCCAGGGCGATGGCCGGCGCGGCCGAGAAGCACGGCGTGCAGATCCGGTACGACACCACGGTGACCCAGGTGGAGACCGCGAACGGCCGGGCCACCGGTGTGCTCACCGCCGACGGCGAACTGGTCCGGGCGGACGTGGTGGTGCTCAACCCCGACCTGCCGGTCGCGTATCGGGACCTGCTCCCGGCCGCTCCGGCACGACGGCTCACCTACTCGCCGTCCTGCGTCGTTCTGCACGTCGGTTCCCGACAGGCATATGACAAGATCGCGCATCACAACATCCACTTCGGACGCGCGTGGAAGGGCACCTTCGATGAGGTCATCCGGCGGGGTGAGCTGATGACCGATCCGTCGCTACTGGTGACCAACCCGAGCCGGACCGACCCGTCGGTGGCCCCTGCGGACCGGCACACCTACTACGTGCTCGCCCCCGTGCCCAACCTGCACCGGGCTCCGTTCGAGTGGCGCGGTGACCTGACCCGACGCTACAGCGACCAATTGATCGGCACCCTGGAGGAGCGTGGCTACGTCGGCTTCGGCGCCGGCGTCGAGGTGCTGCGGGCGATCACCCCGGCCGAGTGGGAGGAGCAGGGGATGGCCGCCGGCACGCCGTTCGCCGCCGCCCACACCCTCTTCCAGACCGGCCCGTTCCGCCCGTCGAACCTGCACCGCAAGCTGTCGAACGTGGTCTTCGTCGGCTCCGGGACACAGCCCGGGGTCGGCGTACCGATGGTGCTCATCTCCGGCAAGCTCGCCGCCGGCCGGATCACCGGGGAAGGCCGATGAGCAGTCGCGAGGGGCACCTTGTCGAGCTGGTCGACGAGACCGGCAAGGCCAACGGCGAGACGACCGTCGCCGCCGCGCACCAGCCGCCAGGGCAACTCCACCGGGCCTTCTCGGTGCTGTTGGTGGACCCGGACGGCCAGGTGCTGCTCCAGCGCCGAGCCGCCGTCAAGACCCGGTTCCCACTGCGCTGGGCCAACTCCTGCTGCGGTCACCCCCGGCCTGGAGAGTCGCTCGCCGAGGCCGCCAACCGGCGGCTACGCGAGGAGCTGGGCGCGGGCCCGGTCGAGCTGACCGAGGTCGGCGTCTACGTCTACTACGCCGAGGATCCGGCGACCGGTCGGGTCGAATTCGAGTACGACCACGTGCTGCGGGGTGACTTCCTGCCCTCTGCTCCGCTGCTGCCGGACCCGGGCGAGGTGACCGAGCTGCGGTGGGCCGACCCGACCGCGCTGGAGGCCGAGCTGGACCGCGACCCCCGGTCGTACGCGCCCTGGCTGGGCGGGGTGGTGAACCGGCTGCTGCGCCCCTCGGGGTCCACGTCCGGCACATCCGGTCCGGCCGTGATCCCGCCCGGACCGGCGGACGACACGGCGGAGCGGTCGGGTGGTCGATGAGGCGCTGAGCGCGGGTGCGGTTGCACGCCGGCTGGGGGTCGCGGTGACGACCCTTCGCACCTGGCACCAGCGCTACGGGCTCGGACCCAGTGAACACGTCCCGGGTCACCACCGCCGCTACACGCCGGCCGATCTGGCCCGTCTCGAAATCATGCGCCGCCTCACCGCCGAGGGGGTGAGCCCTGCCGAGGCGGCCCGCTGGGCCCGCCAGGCACCGGACTCGTCACCCAACGGCACGGTCGCCCCCAGCCGCATCCACCCGCCCGGTCGCGACGGCGGTGGAAGCATCCCGGTGGGCCGGGCCGGGCCGGCAGCCCGTGGGTTGGCCCGAGCCGCAATGCGCCTGGACGCGGCGGCGATCAGCGAGACGATTGCGCACGCCCTGGCCACCAGCGGGGTCGTCGCCACCTGGGAGGGTCTGCTGCGTCCGGTGCTCGCCGGCATCGGCGAACGCCACGCCGCCACCGCCGGCCTGATCGAGGTGGAACACCTGGTGTCCCGCTGCGTCTCGGAGGCGCTCGCGGCGGCCAGTCGGGCCAGGGTGCCCACCGGGCCGGCTCGCATCCTGCTCTCCTGCGCCGACGAGGAGCAGCACACCCTGCCACTGGAGGCGTTGGCCGCGGCTCTCGCGGAGGCCGGGGTCAGCTACCGGATGCTCGGTGCCCGGGTGCCGGTGGCCGCCCTGGTCGAGGCGGTCAACCGGACCGGACCGGCTGCCGTGGTGCTCTGGTCGCACACCCGGGTCACCGCCGACCCGGCCCAGCTCAGCGCGTTGCTCGCCGCGCCCCGCCGCCCGTTGCTGGCGCTCGCGGCCGGCCCTGGCTGGCGAGCAGACGCGTTGCCCGCCGGGGTGGTCCGGCCGGTGGACCTGGCCGAGGCGGTCTCGCTGGCCGCCGCGGTCCGTGACTCCCTGGACCAGTCGACGCGTGACTGATCGCACTGTCGCCCGCTGACCGGGTGAACTACCGTCGGGCGGGTCCGCCTACCCCGACCCCTCCGGGAGCCAGCAGATGCAAGCGCGCGCCTTCCTGGCGTCCGTCCTCGCCGTGGTGCTGGTCCTGTCCGGCTGTGCGCGGCCGGAACGCACCATCGCGCCCGTCGGCGCCCCGCACCCGACGGAGTCGACCGCCTCGCCGACCCCTTCGCCACACCCGGCGCTCACCAAGCCGCCCAAGCCTCCGCTGCGTCCGTTGCCGGCGAAGCTCCCGGCCGGCCTGCGCCGCAACACCGGCGAACGCCCGGTGGTCCTCACCTTCGACGACGGGCCCAGCCCGGCCTGGACACCCAAGGTGCTCGACCAACTGCGGGCCGCCAAGGTGACCGCCACCTTCTGCGTCGTCGGCCGTGAGGTGCAGCGCCACCCGGAGCTGGTCCGGCGGATCGTCCGCGAGGGGCACCAGCTCTGCAACCACAGCTGGCGACACGACCTCGACCTGGCCCGGCGGCCCGTCGACGAGATCCAGGCCGACCTGGCCCGCACCAACAAGGCCATCCAGACGGCGGCTCCCGGCGCGAAGGTGCCGTTCTATCGGCAACCGGGCGGCCGGTGGACGTCGGAGGTGCTGGACGTCGCGAAGGGGCTCGGTATGCGCCCACTGCACTGGTCGGTCGACCCGCAGGACTGGGACAAGCCGACCGCCGCCACGATCGGCAAACGGATCCACGCCGCCGCCCGCCCCGGTGCCATCGTGCTGCTGCACGACGGGGGTGGCAACCGGGCCGCGACGCTCGCCGCCTGCCCTCACCTGATCGCCGACCTGAAGAAGCGCTTCGGCATCGCCAAACTCCGCTAGACCGCGCTTGACCTGCGGTTATCCCCCATTTCCAGCCCTTGCCGATACCGATTTTGTCGACCGACCAGGCATCACGTATGCTTTCGGAGCCTCCGGCGGGGCCGGATGGGAGCAAGTCCGCTTGAAGTTGCGAGTGTGCAATGATGGCGGGGCCGCCCTCATCGTCTAGCGGCCCAGGACGCCGCCCTTTCAAGGCGGTAGCACGGGTTCGAATCCCGTTGGGGGCACGACCGGCGCAAGCCGGAGCAACACAAGCTAGGTCCTGTGGAGCAGTTGGAGTGCTCGCCGCCCTGTCAAGGCGGAGGTCGCGGGTTCAAGTCCCGTCAGGACCGCAGCGCTGACGCCGCGCCTCGCGCGGCGTTCTGCGTATCGGAGCAGGTCACCCTGCCACCGGTTCGTCCGGTAGCCGGGTAGCATGAGCCGAGCGACACGGCCAGGTAGCTCAGTTGGTACGAGCGTCCGACTGAAAATCGGAAGGTCGGCGGTTCGACCCCGCCCCTGGCCACATAGCCTTTCGCCGGGCTACAGAGGTCCCCACCAGCGGATTCGCAGGTGGGGATCTTGCTGTTTCCGGTGCTTTCGCTGGCACCCCGGGTCGACCACTTCCGGTCGCCCCGCGTTCATCGTCCGCACCTACGCTCCCGCCTGTGGACAGAAGGCCTGGCGGGATCGTGGAGACCATCGGAACACTCGGCGCCGTTGTCGGCGGCGCCCTCTTCGTCATGGGCCTGAGCGGCGTCAATTCCAGCGGCGAGTTCCTCGTGTCCGGCGCTCTGCTGGTGATCGCGGGCCTGCTGCTCCGCATCGAGGCAGCGGTGTTGGGATCCCGCTGGCGCGGCGCAGACTTCTGACCTGGCCTCCCGCCGACCAGCAGCACCACCGAACGGCGTGATCAACTCGCCTTTCCTGATGTCGGGGTGTCCCAGCGCTCGCGACACCGCGGTATCAAGGAAACCGAGTCGATCATGGTGCGGTGGCTCGGCGTCAGTGGTCGCGGCGACCCTGCGGGCGGTGCTGCACCACGCTGCCCTGGATCGCCTCCCACACGCTGCGTCCGGCCTGTCGCAGCGTCTCCCCCGCCTGCTCGGCGAGCTGGGCCGCGTTCTGGGCGGCAGCCTGCGCCGCGGCCGACAGACCGCCGTCACCGTCTCCGGACGGGCCGGGCGCAGCCGCCTGATCGGGCCGGTCACCAGATCGTCCAGCCGCCCCTTCCGGTCCCCGGCCCGCCGACTCACGGGCTCCGGGCCTCGGGCCCGCCGGATGCTGACCCGCCGGCTCACGAGCCTCCGGATGCTGACCCTCCGGTCGTGACTGGTCGACTGGGCCAGGACCGCCAGCTCGGGGCCCCGGGCCCCCGGCCCTCGGCTCCGAGCTGACCGGACCTGGTCCAGGCCGACCCGGACCCGGCCGGGCAGGACCGGGTCGGTCACGGTCGGCGACCGCACCGACCGCGCCCACCTGCTGACCCAGTTCGTCGAGTACGCCGCCGGAGCGCCGCGCCGACGCCCGGACCTCCGCCGCCCCGGCGACCAACTGCTGCGCGCTGCGGTTCACGTCGTCGACGGCGGTGGCCGTCCGGGCGAGCGCTTCGATGATCTGCGGGTTGGCGTCGAGGGTGTCGAGCGCCCGCCCCAGGATCCCGGTCAACTGCTCCAACCGGACCCGTAGCTGCGCCTCGGCGTGCACCCCGTTGATGTCCAGCTCCACGCCGCTCAGGTGCACCCGTACGCCGGCGTCGACCTGTAGCAGGTTGGCCACCCGGGCCCGCAGCGACAGGTCGGCGTCCAGGCCGTCGACCGCCAGCCGGATCGAGTCGACGGACACCTTCGGAATGTCGAGCAGGACGTCCGGTTCTGCGCTGTCGACGTTCCGGTCCGGCCCTCGTTGCTGCGCGTTCTCGCTCATGATCTCCCGCCCCGCCTGCACAGAGTTCCGGTCGTTCGCGGGGTTACCCGGTTTCCGGTCGGGCATCCCGTGCGTGACGGCCCGGCGACCCTCTGTCTGGAACCGGGCACCGCGTGAAGCTGCACACCCGGGCATCAGCCGGTATGGTCCGGGCCTATGGGACAGGAAATGACTGATCCGGCCGACATCCGGCAGGACGCCGACCGGTTCTCCCTGCGGTGCAGTCTCCTCGTCCCGGGCTCGGCCGAGCACGCGTTCGCGGTCTTCACCGCCAAGCTGACTGACTGGTGGGTCGTCGAATACACCTGGTCCGGCCCGGACGCACTCGACGAGCTGGGCATGGAGCCCCGGGCCGGCGGCATGCTCTACGAGATCGGCCCGTACGGCTTTCGCGCCGACTGGGGGCGGGTGCTCACCTGGGATCCGCCGCGGCGGCTGGTCTTCGTCTGGCAGATCGGCCCGGACCGGGCGCCGGTGCCGGATCCGGCCCGGGCCAGTGAGGTCGAGGTGCTGTTCCTACCGGAAGGGCCGGAGCGCACCCGGGTCGAGCTGGAGCACCGGCACTTCGACCGGCACGGCGAGGCGGCCGAGGGATACCGCAAGGCACTCACCGCCGGCTGGCACGAGCTGCTCACCCGCTACGTCGACACGGTGTCGCGCCACCCCGGCACCTCCGCCTGACCGGCTCACCGGCCGAGCCGCCGATCAACAGCGGATTGGCCGGCGAGGTCCCGGCCACCCAGGTTCGCTCGTTGTCCAGCCTCCGCGCCCGAGCCGAACCCGGTGCCGCCCAGTCGGCGCGGCGGGGCGGTGCGCAGCCGTGGGTATTCCTCGCTGAGCCGTCGTTGCACCCGGTCGGACCGATCGGCCAGCACCAGCGCCACCGACGGTGTGCCCGACTCGCTGGCCGCCGCCGTCTCCGCCGCCCAGAGACGGCCCCCGATCACCTCCGCGAAACCGGCCAGCCAGGAGCGGCGAAAGGCGGCGGGATGGTCGTCCTCCGGCACCGGGGTGGCGGCCAGGCCGTGCGCCGCCTGCACGAGCAGTGAGGTGAAGAGCAGGTCGACCCGCTCCAGGTCACTGGCGAAGCCGAAGAGGTGCAGCGCGAAGCCGTTGCCCTGCCGACGGCGCACGCAGCGGCAGCGCAACGGCTCGGCGACGGCGGCGAGCAGACCTACCTTGTCGCGGGCGTACGGGGCGACGATGTCCAGCACCCGGTCGCCGACGGGATCGGTGGTCGGGTCATGGACGGCCAGCAGCGCCCGGTCCACGCCGTAGCGGGCGATCAGCTCGGTCGCCTTGGCGGTGAACGCGGCGGCTTCGGCGGGCGTGCAGGCCGGATCCTCGGCCTGGGCCAGCAGCTTGCGCACCTTGCTGAGCATGGCCTCCGACATGCCTACAGAGCTACCACACGGGGCGGACATCAACGGGCCACGACAGCATCAATCGATATGTATCAAAACCTGCGGTACGAGTACGAGCCGCTCATCGCGTACCACGCGTTCTGACCGATGCGCCCGGTCGCGGCGTCCGCCCCCCGACGGACGCCGCGACCCGGTTGTCACCCGGCGCGGCTGCGCAGGGTGGCGATCGTCGAGCCGGCGAGGGTGAGCAGGCAGTCGGGCAGCAGACCATCGGCTGCCGCAGCCCCGAACAGCGCCTCTCCGGTCGAGTCGTCCCGATTGGCGTACGCGCTGACGAAGCGCGCCACCCAGCGGGTGTCGTACTCCGCCTGGTCGATTCCCGGGAAGTCCAGCGCCGCCCCGCTGGCCGCCGGGGTGTCACCGAGCATCGTCGCGGCGAGACACCAGGCGACCCCGTACGCGCCACTCAGGCCAGCCCGGTCGACGACCGCGTCGAACGCTCCCACCACCGCGTCTCCATCCCCGGTCAGCGCCGAGCGGAGCACGGCGGCTGCGTCGTCGAACGTCTGCTGTGGTAGGTCCGTCACCCAGCGCACAGTAGGACGGGCGGTCAAGCACCCCACCGATCGTCACTGTCCGTGTTCAACGCGAGCTACCTGCGCTTTACGCCACCTCCACGGTCCCACCGCCGGCCTCGGCACGCTAATGTGCGCAGCGGACCTTCGCCGGAGGAAGGACGACCATGCTCGTATCACGCCGATCGCGGGTGGCCACACTGGCTGCCTGCGCGACGATCCTGCTCGCCACAAGCGCCTGCGGGGATGACAAGCCCGAGGAGGCCAGCGCCCAACAGGTGCGCCTCTACGGCACGGACGGCAACATGCTCAACTCCTATCCTGCGGAGTTGAAGGAACGCGCGAGTCTCGTCGACGGGATGAAGGGGACCACGCCGCTCACCCCGTTGCCCGAGGACTTCAAGAGCCGGCTACGGGCCGTCAATCCGGCGCTGACGGACTACCTGTACGCCGCCGAGACGTACGACGCGGTGGTGATCGCCGTGCTCGCCGCCCAGTTGGCCGGCAGCACCAACCCCGCCGACATCGCGAAGCAGATCGTCGGCGTGACCAACGACGGGCAGCGCTGCGAGGACCCCACCAGCTGCCTCGCCCTGGCCCGCAACGGGCAGGACATCGAGTACCGCAGCGTGTCGCTGACCCGGGCAGGCTTCACCGACAAGGGTGAGCCGGCCACCGCGAGCTACGCCACGCTGACCTTCGACGGGCAGCAGATCAACGACGGCAAGACCGAGTTCGTCGGGGCCGGCACCGAGTCGGCGGCGAGCACCAAGACGCCGCCGAAGCCGAAGAAGCAGCGCCCGGGCGGCGACCCCGACCAGGAACCGCTGATCCTGGGCGGTCTGCTGCCGAAGACCGGTGACCTCGCGATCGCCTACCCGCCGATGGCCGCCGGCGCCGCGCTGGCGATCAAGGAGATCAACGCCGCTGGTGGCGCGCTGGGCAAGCCGGTGACGTGGATGGACGGCGACGACGGCACCAGCCCGACGGTGGCCAAGGCGACGGTGGCCAAGCACGTGACGGACGGCGTCAGCGTGATCATCGGCGCGGGTGGTTCGGGCATCTCCCGGGAGGTGCTGCCGGACGTGGTGCAGGCCGGGAAGATCCTCTTCTCCCCCTCCAACACCGACAGCGGGCTGACCGACGTGGAGGACAAGGGCCTCTACTTCCGCACCGCCCCTCCGGACAGCCTCCAGGGCCGGGCGCTGGCCGACGTGATCCTCCGCGACGGGTCGCAGAAGATCGTCATCGTTGCCCGCAAGGACTCCTACGGTGAGGGCCTCCAGGCCACCGTCCGCGACGAACTGGAGAAGGCCGGCATCGCGAACGATCGGCTCAAGCTGCTGACGTACGAACCGCCGGCCGACGCGAAGGCGCCGCCGGTCGACTTCAGCGGCGGCGCGAAGGAGATCAAGGCCTTCGGCGCGGACGCCGTACTGATCATCGGTTTCGGTGAGTCCGCCCAGGTGATCCGCGGCCTGGCCGACGCCGGGGTGCAGATCCGGCAGTAGCACGACGACCACGGGCCGACGAAACGGCCGCACCGGGCGTTCTCGCCGGTGCGGCCGTTTCGTGTCGGGGAATCATCGCGGCCGGCGGCGCTCCAGGAACTCGGTCATCCGCCGGTGCTTCTCCTCGTCCTCGAAGAGCACCGCCTGGCTGACCAGGTCAAGATGCGGGTGCGCGGCGGCGGGCGCGTCCACCGCCAGCTTGGTCAGCCGCAGTGCCAGCGGCGAGCCCAGGGCGATCTCGTCCAACAGGGCGTGCGCCACCGTCAACAGCTCACCCGGCTCGTCCACCACCCGGTTCACCAGACCGATCCGCAGCGCCTCGGCGGCGTCCACCCGCCGTCCGGTGAAGAGCAGTTCCTTGGCCCGGCCCTCACCGACCAGCGCGGGCAGCCGGTGGGTCGCGCCAGCGCCGGCCAGGATGCCCAACCGCACCTCCGGCTGGCCGAAGACCGCCCGAGCCGTGCACACCCGCAGATCGCAGGCGTACGCCAGCTCCGCGCCACCGCCCAGCGCCGGGCCGTCGACGGCGGCCACGGTCGGCATCGGTAGCGCCCGGATCCGGGCGAACGCGGCGGAATTGATCGCGGCGAGAGCATCCGTGCGGTCCCGCTCGCGGAGTTGGCCGATGTCGGCGCCTCCGGCGAAGATGCCCGCGGCGCCGCCGGTCAACAGCAGGAGCCGGGGATGCGCCTCCAACTCGGCGCAGACCTGGTGCAACTCGGCAATCAGGTCGGCGTCGATGGCGTTGCGCTTCTCCGGCCGGTCCAGAGTGACCACCAGCCGGTCCGGCCGCTCCTCGATCCGCAGGCCGCTCACTGTGCCCGCCCTCCGTTCACGACTGCGGGGCTCGCAAGCTCACTCCTCGCGCTCACTGTTTCACCCCGGCGTTCCACCGGTAGAAACCCTGCCCCGACTTCTTCCCCAGCCGCCCCTCGGCCACCATCTCCACGAGCAGGGGCGGCGGTGCGAAACGGTCCCCGTACGCGGCCTGGAGGGTGCGGGCGATGTCCAGCCGCACGTCCAGACCGACCAGGTCGGTGAGTTCCAGCGGGCCGATCGGGTGCCGGTAGCCCAACACCATGGCCTTGTCGATGTCGGCTGGGCTGGCCACCCCGTCGGCCACCATCCGGATCGCCTCCAGCCCGAGGGTGACCCCGAGTCGCGACGTGGCGAAGCCGGGCATGTCGCGTACGACGACGGGGTCCTTGCCCAACCGGCCGGCGAGCGCGACGGCCGCCGTGGTGGTCTCCTCGGCGGTGGCCGGGCCGACCACGATCTCCAGCAGCGCCATCGCCCAGACCGGGTTGAAGAAGTGCAGACCGAGGAAGCGCTCGGGCGCGTCCAGTCCGGCGGCCAGTTCGCCGATTGCGATGCTGGAGGTGTTGCTGCCCAGCAGAGCCGGGTGCAGCGCGGCGGCGTCCCGCAGCACCGCCCGCTTCAGGTCGAGCCGCTCCGGCACCGCCTCCACGATCACCTCGGGGGCGGGAGCGACCTCGGCGAGCGTCGGGCGCAGCGTGACCCGTTGCCGGTTCGCGGCGGCCTCGTCGGCGCTCAGCTTCCCGCGCTGCACCGCGCGCTCCCACAGGTCGGCGAGCCGGTTCAACGCGGAGGCTCCCCGCTCAGGGTCCACCTCGACCAACTCCACGGTGTGCCCGGCCCCGGCCGCCACGTACGCGATGCCGAGGCCCATCGTGCCGGCACCGACGACCACGAAACGATCGCTCATCACGCCTCCCTGTCCGCCCCGCCGGCGCGCGGGGTCTCCGCCACGCCGACCCGGGTGTCCCGCCCGTTCCGCTCGCTCATGGTGCGACCCTATTCAGCACGTCGACCCGGCCCATGCGTGGGGGAGCGTGAGATCGGGTAATGACGGCCCGTCAACCGAGGGAAGGACCGCATCGACATGAGCCAGGCACCGGAGAGCGTCACTGACGGGGAGATCGTGGAGACTCGGGGCGAAGAGCGGGTCGAGCTGCTGCGCGCCGACACGAACAACGACGGCAAGACCGACGTGTGGGTGGTGGACACCGACGGCGACGGCAAGGCCGACCTGTTCCAGTTCGACACCGACGGTGACGGCAAGGTGGACATCACCATGGTCGACATCGACGAGGACGGCACCCCGGACGAGGTGGTCGACGGCGACGGCGGTCTGCCGCCCGAGCAGCTTCCCCCGACCGTCCAGGTCTGAGCTGTACGACGGCCTCTGCGCTGGTGAAGCGCGGGGGCCGTCGCTCAGTCGGCCAGGCGCAGGGTCGCGAGGTAGTAGGGCGCGTCGCGATCGTCCACATCGGTGAGCCGCCAGGCGGTGCCGTGCACCAGCGAGGCGAACTCGTCCGCCGAACAGACCAGGTAGTCGAACCACTCGGTGCCCAGTTCCCGGTAACGCAGCCGGAGCCGGAGCTGACCGCCGAGCCGACCCCGGCGACGGTTGCGTTCGTGGTAACCGGTGTGCACCGGGTCGCGTGTGCCGTACGGGTCGGTGCCGTGCGCGATGATCTGCGCCCCCGGTCGGGCCAGCGCGGCGAGCGCGGTCAGGAACTCGGGGGCACGCTTCCGGCCCTCGAACAGCCCGAGGTTGTTGCCGAGCAGCAGGAACGTGTCGTACCGCTGACCATCGGCCACGTGCGTGTCGACGGTGCCGTGTACCAGCCGCCGGACACCGCGACGTCGGCTCACCGCGAGCGCGCCGGCGGAGGTGTCCAGGCCGGTGACCGGTACGCCGCGCTCCTGGAGCAGCAGGGCGATCCGGCCGGCGCCGGTGCCGACGTCCAGCGTCTCGCCGCGGACCCGGTCCACCGCGCGGTGGTCGTACGGCTGCCAGTCCTGCGGCCCGTCGAGGTAGTGCGCGGCCGGCGCGCCGTTGATCAGCCCGTCGTCCCGTTCGATGATCTCGATGACCGGCCGGGGCAGTCGCCCACCCACCAGTGGTCGGGGTCCGACCCCGCTGGCCACCGCGAGCGTGTCCCGCAGCAGTTCGCCGACCACGTCACCGATTAGAGGTTCCCCCGTCACGACGTTCACGCTATCCGGCCACTCAGTGCCCCGTAGCGGCCGTATCCTGGCGGCGTGACCACGTTGGACCGGCTGTCGGCCGAGAAGTACATCCTGCTCACGACCTTCCGCAAGGACGGTCGGGCGGTGCCGACCCCGGTCTGGGCGGTACGCGACGGCGAGGCGTTGGCGGTCTGGACCCGGGCCGACTCGGGCAAGGTCAAGCGGATCCGGCGCAACGGCGACGTGACCGTGGCCCCGTGCGACGTGCGCGGCCGGCCACACGGGGCGGAGGTGTCGGCCCACGCGACGATCTACGGAAGTGGTGACACCGGTCGGGTCCGTGACCTGCTCAAGCACAAGTACCGCCTGATCGGTCGACTCAGCCTGCTGGGCAGCCGGCTTCGCCGGGGCGAGGGCGGCACGGTCGGCATCCGGGTGACTCTGGCCGAGGCGCGGCGCTGAGTCGGTGCGGAGACGTCGCGGGGCGTGGAAAGGGGCGGAGGATCGAGATCCACCGCCCCTGACCGAAAAGAAAAGCTGGTGCCGGCTCAGTCGCCCTGCCGCTGCTGCGGGATCTGACCCTGCAACAGCGCCCTGACCTCCGACTCGCGGTAGCGACGGTGGCCACCCAGGGTGCGGATGGCACTGAGCTTGCCAGCCTTGGCCCACCGGGTCACCGTCTTCGGGTCGACACGGAACATCGACGCCACCTCGGCCGGTGTAAGTAGCGGCTCTGGTTCGTGCGTTCGCGATGCCATCGGTCACTCCTCCACATGTATAGACATCGGCCGGGGTCCCGCCGGCCGACGCGTCTCCCATGGTCCGGCTAGTCCCCGATGTCCGACATGGGCCGAACGGATGAAGGTCCCTAGACGGACGGATGAACCATGCCCGATTTTTACGACTTTTACACGGCAGAAAGTACCTTATTCGGACTCATGATCACGGTTCGTGATGCGTCAACTACGAGCACACCTCACCTTGGGAGCGCTTCTAGGCCGATTTGCCCCTAGTTGCACCGCTCGAGCAACTGCACCGCGCGCCATCGGGCCACCAACTTGTCGTACGCGGCCGACGCCTCGTCGGCCTCACCCCGCGACAGCCCCGCGAGGCCGCCCGCGACAAGTTCCGGAGAGTCGTCGGCCTCGAGAGTCTCGTCGGACAGCAGGTCCACCAGACCGCCGTAGTCCAACTCGACCACCGACCGGGGATGGAACTCCTCCAACCAGCGGGCCGCCTCCTCCACCGCCTCGGTGATCGGCGCGTCGCCCACCGACTTGCGCAACACCGACAGCGCCCGCGATGACCGGCGGCGGGCCTTGGAGATCTCGGTGCGGTAGCGCAACGCCCGTCGCCCCGGCTGGGTGACCAGGTCCCGCTCGGCCGGCTCGAAGAGCACGAACCACCGCAGTGGCACCCCCCAGGTGGCGATCTGCTCGTGCACCCGGGGCACGCCGTGCTCCAACACCCGCGCGCCGCTGCGCCAGTCGTCGACGACCGCCCTGGCCTGCCCGGCGAGCACCGGCGGCACGAAGGCGTCGGCGAGCACCGAGGGCACGCCGTCCCGAGCGCTGAGCGCCGCCTCAGCGACCCGGATCCGCAGGTTCCACGGGCAGACCAGCAGGCTGTCGTCCGTCTCCAGGACGTACGCCTCCTCCGGCAGGTCGGGCAGCCGGGTCCAGCCAGCGCCCAGCGCCTCGATCACCGCCGTCCGCTGCCGGCCGGGCCCCTCGACGGGGGCGATCGCCCGCCCCTCCGAGACGTAACGGCGCCAGTAGCTCTGCCGGTCCCGGTCGAAGGCGGCCAACGGTTCGTACACGCGCAGGTAAGAAGCGAAGAGCGACGGCACGGCGCGATCCTCCCACGAACCGCAGCCGTACGCGGTCAGCGGCCGGACCACGCGCGCCGCAACGTGGGACGGCGGCGGCGCGTCGAGCACCCTCACGGCGGCCGATACTAGGCTCGATCACACCGGCAGCATCCCCGCCGGGGTCCACCAGGTCCGCGTCCCACAAGGGCGCACACCACTCCAGGAGCCAACCATGGGCGTATTCGCGAGCACCGACGACCCGGTATCGACCGGTCACGAACAGGTCGTGTTCTGCCAGGACAAGCAGAGCGGCCTGAAGGCGATCATCGGGATCTACTCCACCGCGCTGGGGCCGGCGCTCGGCGGCACCCGCTTCTACCCGTACGCCAGCGAGGAGGACGCCCTCGCCGACGTGCTGGATCTGTCCCGTGGGATGGCGTACAAGAACGCGCTCGCCGGCTTGGACCTGGGCGGCGGCAAGGCCGTCATCTGGGGCGACCCGGAGCAGATCAAGAGCGAGGCACTGCTGCGCGCGTACGGGCGCTTCGTGGAGTCCCTGGGCGGCCGCTACTACACCGCCTGCGACGTCGGCACGTACGTGGCGGACATGGACGTCGTGGCTCGGGAGACCCGGTACGTGACCGGTCGTAGCGTCGAGCACGGCGGCGCCGGCGATTCGTCGATCCTCACCGCCTGGGGTGTCTTCCAGGGCATGCGGGCCGCCGCCGAGCACGTCTGGGGCACCCCGAGCCTGCGGGGCCGCCGGGTCGGCGTGGCCGGCCTGGGCAAGGTCGGCAAGTACCTGACCGGGCATCTGCTGGAGGACGGCGCCGAGGTGGTCGCCACCGACGTCAACCCGAAGGCGCTGGAGTGGGTGCGCAGCAACCACCCGCAGGTCACCCTGGTGGACGACGCCAGCGCCCTGGTCGCCGCGGACATCGACGTGTACGCGCCGTGCGCGCTGGGCGGCGCCCTGAACGACGACACCGTGCCGGCGCTGCGTGCCAAGGTGGTGGCCGGCGCGGCGAACAACCAGCTCGCCCACCCGGGCATCGAGAAGCTGCTGGCCGACCGGGGCATCCTCTACACGCCGGACTACGTGGTCAACGCCGGTGGCGTGATCCAGGTCGCCGACGAGATCGAGGGCTTCAACTTCGACCGGGCGAAGCTCCGGGCGACCCGGATCTACGACACCACCCGCGAGATCCTCCGCCTGGCGGACGCCGAGGGCGTGCCGCCCGCGGTGGCCGCGGACCGGCTGGCCGAGCGTCGGATGGCGGAGATCGGCCGACTGCGCGGGATCCACCTGCGCTGAGCGTTCCGGAGGCGGGTCGACGGGATCCGCCTCCGGGCCTCCCGTACCGACACGGCTGGGTAAGCTGAGGCCGGATCGAATTTTGGTGCGGTTTGTCCGGTGTCACGGGCGCTAACCGTTCCGCTCCTTACCCGGTACACTGGGTGACGGCCGGATCGACGCGACGCGCAGAGCCGGCTGACGGTAACCCGAGGTGCCGAACGGTGGCATCCCCATGTACCGTAAGAGCCACGAGAGATGCCTGACGTCATCGGGGCCCGCCTTCGGGCTGCCCCGCATTCTGTGCGAGGGGGTCGAGCCATGGGGCGCGGCCGTGCTAAGGCCAAGCAGACTAAGGTGGCGCGGGAGTTGAAGTACCACTCCCCGAACACCGACCTCACCGCCTTGCAGCGCGAACTGGCGGGTGCTGGTAAGTCTGAGCACCACTTCGACGACGACTCTAAAGAGTTCGTCGACGACGATGATGAGGATCACGCGGACGACGATCCGGATCCCTGGGTCCGTCCGACCCGCTGACCTCTCGACGCAGCTGAGCACGCGGTGATCCCCGCGTGCTCACGCACGTCCCGTGCAGGTGCAGTCGCCGACGAACAGGGGCCTGGCCCGACCGGAACCACTCCGGCCGCTCGACAGGCCCCTGTTCACGGCCCCCTCAGCGCGGGCGATTGTTCCAGTTGTAGAACGTCGGGATGTTCTCGAAGTGGTTCCAGGCGCAGACCGCGCTGGCGCCGTCCCCGCCCGACACCTCCGAACGCAGGCGTCGCGCGGTCTCGGCCTCCCGCAACAGCGCGACGAGGGCAGGAGCAGCCTCCCGCACGCGCTCGTTGACTCCGTCATCCGCTGCGCGCTCGGGCCGCCGGTCACTGGTGCTCTCGGGCATGCTCCAACACTCCCTCCAATAGGCGGATCTTGCTGTTGCGGCAGTGCTCGGTCTCCGTACCGTCAAAACGCCCCAGCTCGAAGTAACGGTTGGCGGCATGGCCACCGCCGCAGAAGCCGAAGTAGGGGCAGGACACTCGACACGCCTCCACGCCGGTCAGGAACTCCCCGACCCACGGCGTCGCCGATGCGACGCCGAGGATCTCCGCCAGCGGGGTACTCAAGACGTTGCCGCTGCTGAAGTCGCCGTAGCGGGGGTCGGTGAAGCCAGCCAACTCCGGGGACAGCACGGTCACCGAGCCGTCGTGACCGATCGTCGGGATCGGGTCCAGCTGGCGTGGCAGCACACCGTCAGCCGAGCCGTCGAGCACCGCCGCGGCGTAGCGCAACGACCACTCGACCTCGCGAAGGTGGATCCGGGGCGCACGGCGCCAGGCCGCGACCAACTCCGCCCAGAACGCGGTCACCGCCCGCGAGTCGTGGCGGTTGTCCCGGGTGTTGACTCCCTCGGTCTCCTCGATGTTGATGCCCAACACGTCGCAACCCAGGTCGAGGAAGTAGTCGTACAACTCGGTGGCCAGCCCCCGCTCCGGCCGGGACACCACGGCCAGGGCGGAGAACGGCAGTTCGCGCCGACGCAGCACCGCGATGCCACGCACGATCCGGTCGTACGCCGGCTGGCCTCCCCGGTTGACCCGGTCACCGTTGCGCGCCCGGGGCCCGTCGACGCTCACACTCACCCGCATCTCGTGCCGGGCGAAGAAGTCGCACCACTCGTCGTCGATCAGGGTGGCGTTGGTCTGCACGTGGTGCTCGACCTCGGGCCCGAACGGCGCGATCAGGTTGGCCAGGTGCTCCGGGCCGGCGGCCAACGGTTCGCCGCCGTGCCACACCACGGAGAACCGACCGGCCGCCGCCCAGGGGTTGACCGCCGCTGCCACCGCCTCGGCCACCTCCACCGGCATGCGCTGGTCGGTGGCCCGAAATGGCAGATAGCAGTACGCGCAGTCGAGGTTGCAGAGGGTCGTGGGCTGCATGACGACGTACGACGGGACGGCGGCAAGACCGCGCATCCCGTTGAACGACTGTCCCCGAGCAGCCATCGCCCTCCTCCGCCGACTCTGAAGGGTGCCCTTCAGGCTAGGCGGCATTGGCCACTCGGGTGAAGCCCTGATCAGGTGCCCGTACGATCACCAGAGGGTGATCATCCCCGGGTGTGCTGACCGACCATCTGCACGTTGCCGGTGCCCTCGATGATCTCACCGGCCTGCCACGCCTCGACCCCACGGCCGGTCAGCGTGGCCAGCGCCCGGTCGGCATCCTCGGCCGACACGATCGCGAACATGCCGACGCCCATGTTGAAGGTCGACTCCATGTCCTGGTCGTCGATCCGACCCTTGGTCTGGATCAGGTCGAAGATCGGCTGCGGCTTCCAGGTGGACCGGTTGACCACCGCGTCGACGTGCTCGGGCAGCACCCGGACCAGGTTGCCGGGGATGCCGCCACCGGTGATGTGGGACAGCGCCCGCACCTCGGCCTCGGCGATCAGCTTGAGGCAGTCCTTGGCGTAGATCTTGGTGGGGGTGAGGAGTTCCTCGCCCAGGGTCCGCTGCCGACCGAAGTCGTCGATCACGATGTCCAGACGCATCCGAGCCGCGCCGAGGAGCACGTGCCGGACCAGCGAGTAACCGTTGGAGTGCAGGCCGGACGAACGCATGGCGATCACGACGTCGCCCACCTCGACCCGCTCCGGGCTGAGGATGTCGGCTTCCTCGACCACGCCGACACCGGTCGCGGAGATGTCGTACTCGTCCGGACGGAGCACGCCCGGGTGCTCGGCGGTCTCCCCGCCCAGCAACGCGCACCCCGCGTAGCGGCAGCCGTCGGCGATGCCCGCCCCGATCTCGGCGACCTTGTCCGGCACGACCTCGCCGGTGGCGATGTAGTCGAGCAGGAACAGCGGCTCGGCACCGCAGGCCACCAGGTCGTCCACGACCATCGCCACCAGGTCGATGCCGACCGTGTCGTGGATGTCCATCTGCTGAGCGATCACCAGCTTGGTGCCCACCCCGTCGGTGGAGGACGCCAGGATCGGGCTCTTGTACTTCTTCGTGTCCAGCCGGAACAGACCGGCGAAGCCACCGAGGTCACCCATCACCTCAGGACGGCGGGTCTGGCGCACCTTCGACTTGAGCAACTCCACCGCGCGGTCACCCGCGTCGATGGAGACCCCGGCATCGGCGTACGAGACCGAGCGTTTGCGCGCCTGGCGGCCAGCACCGCCCGTCCACGGCTGGCGGTCGCCGCCGGCGCCGGTCGGGCTGCTTCCTGCGCCGCTGCGCTCGGACACGTGCGTCACGGTTCTCCCCTTTGGTTCTCGGTGCCGCCGGCGGTAGCCGGGCCGCGCCGGTTGGTGCTACGGGCGGTTTGCGGTAACGCCACCCGGAGTGGCGACGGACGAGCCGTTGGCGTGCGAGCCTTCCAGCGCCGAGTTGGCGACGCGTCGGCCCACACCTTCGAGCACGTGCTTGCCGATCAGGTTGCCGGCCGGCAGCTCGATCGGGTACTCCCCATCGAAACACGCCCGACACAACCGGGTCTTCGGCTGCTCGGTCGCGGCGATCAGGCCGGGAAGCGAAACGTAACCCAGCGTGTCGGCGCCGATGGAGCGCCGGATGCCGTCGTTGTCCAACCCGTTGGCCAGCAGTTCCGCCCGGGTGGCGAAGTCGATGCCGTAGAAGCACGGCCAGCTGACCGGCGGAGAGGAGATCCGGACGTGCACCTCCAGCGCCCCCGCCTCACGCAGCATCCGCACGATGGCGCGTTGGGTGTTGCCGCGAACGATCGAGTCGTCCACGACCACCAGGCGCTTGCCCCGGACGTTCTCCCGCAGTGGGTTGAGCTTGAGCCGGATGCCCAACTGCCGCAGGGTCTGCGACGGCTGGATGAAGGTGCGACCCACGTACGGGTTCTTCATCAGGCCGGCGCCGTAGGTGATGCCCGACGCCTCCGCGTACCCGATCGCGGCCGGAGTGCCCGACTCGGGCACCGGGATCACCAGGTCGGCCTCGACCGGGTGCTCCTTGGCCAACTGCCGACCGATCTGCACCCGTGCCGCGTGGACGTTGCGCCCGGCGATCGTGGCGTCCGGGCGGGCGATGTAGACGTACTCGAAGAGGCAGCCCTTCGGCTCCGGCGCGGCGAACCGGGTGGAGCGCAGGCCGCTCTCGTCGATCGCGATCAGCTCACCCGGCTCGACCTCGCGCACGACGCTGGCACCGACGATGTCCAGTGCTGCGGTCTCGCTGGCCACCACCCAGCCACGCTCCAGGCGGCCGAGCACGAGCGGACGGACACCGTGCGGATCGCGGGCCGCGTAGAGGGTCGACTCGTCCATGAAGACGAAGCTGAACGCGCCGCGCAGCTGTGGCAACACCTCAAGTGCCGCCGCCTCGACCGACAGGTCCGGTCGACCGGCCAGCAGCATCGTCACCAGGGAGGTGTCGTTGGTCGAGCCGTCCGCGACGAGGCCGCGCTCGGCGACCTCCTTCTCCAGCTCGGCCGTGTTGACCAGGTTGCCGTTGTGGGCCAACGCGATGGTCGTGCCCGCCGTGGTGGAACGGATCGTCGGCTGGGCGTTCTCCCAGTTCGACGCGCCGGTGGTGGAGTAGCGGGCGTGCCCGATCGCCAGGTGGCCGCGCAGGCTCGCCAGGGTGGGCTCGTCGAAGACCTGGGCCACCAGGCCGAGGTCCTTGTAGACCACCACGCCGGAGCCATCGCTCACCGCGATGCCCGCCGCCTCCTGGCCGCGGTGCTGCAGGGCGTAGAGGCCGAAGTAGGTCAGATTGGCAACCTCTTCGCCGGGGGCCCAGACGCCGAAGACGCCACAGGCATCCTGGGGGCCAGGTCGTTGGGGGTCAAGGTCGTGGCTCAGCCGGCCGTCGCCTCGGGGCACCTACCGCTCCCTCATGCTGGTCTGGACCGGCCGGGCGGGATCACGGGCGGATCCTCACTCCTCTGCCGGGACCACTGTCGTCGCCTGACAGTGTACGCGAATCGCCGTCAACACAGAACGTCACGAATTCCGCGCTGAGCGTCACCCTGAGTGGGACGTCATGACAATTCGAGGGGCAGATACGTCGAGAGGTCCGCTCGAACACCGCTCATCTGGACGCGACCCTCCGCGACCGCCTCCGCCCAACCGATCCTCCCGGTCGCCAACCTCAGCCAGGTGTCGGGAGCCATCTCGACCACGTTCGGCGGGTTTCCCCTGGTGTGTCGAGGTCCGGGTACGCACTGGATCGCCCCGTATGGTGGGACGCGCACCTCCACCGATCGGCCGGGGGCGCGCTCCGCGAGGACGGCCAACAACGACCGGACCGCCTCTCGGAACACTGTCCGTTCGGGCGTACACCCCTCGTCGAGCGCCGACAATGCGGCCGTTACGGCAGCGGACTTACTGTGCGGAGAGGACACGACGGGACGATACGACCCGCAGGCCAACTACCCGACGCTGGCCCTGGGTCGCGCCGATGCAGTCGGACAAGGCATAGTTGCCGACGGCGTATTCGAACCGTGATGATCCCCGGCCCGGCGCCCCGCCGGTCGGAGGGAAGTCAGCCCGGAAGGCGGTGGACGTGTCAACACACCGACGTGCCTGGAAGCAGCGGGCCGGTGTGGTCGTAGCGCTGGTTGCCGGCGCTCTGCTCGCCGTCCCCGCCACACCAGCCCTCGCCGCAAGCGTCGAGGTATCCCCGAACTCGATCACCGTGAACGCCGGCAGCGACGCCACAGTCACCGTGCGCGTCACGGGCGGCAACGAGGACAGGGACACAAAAGGAAAGATCAGTCTCTCTGGCCTGCCGTCCGGTGTCACCTGCGCTGGCGGTTGCGGCGATTTCGACTTCCCCAGCGGCCTGGGCAACCCGGCAAAGTCGGTGCTGGTCAGGATCGCGGCCAACGACAACGCCGGCGACGCGAACGCCACTGTCACCGTGGCCGTCGAAGCCGACTCCGGCCCGAGCACCGCTTCCCTGGCGCTGACCGTCAAGGGCAAGGCCGCTCCGCCGCAGAAACAGACCGTGCAGTCGGTCTCCGGCAAGGTCGTCGTCCAGGCCGACAGCAAGGCCGTGCCCAACGCGGTGGTCATGCTGCTGGACAGCACCGGCAAGCGCTTCGACACCACCAGCGACGGCAGCGGCAACTTCCGCTTCACCGGCACCACGAGCAACCCGATCACACCAGGTCGACTCGACCTCGGTGCCAGCTTCGACAACGTGGTGGCCCGCAAGACCATCACCGCCGCCGCCGGGCAGGCCCTCACCGGGCAACGGATCAGCCTCGCGATCAAGACCGAGGTGACGCCCAGCCCCACCCCGTCGGCCAGCACCGAGGCGACTCCCACCGAGGAAGCGACCGAGGAGGGCACCGAGGACGAGGCCAGCGAGGAAGCCAGCCCCGGCGCCCCGGCGAACGCCGCGAACAACGAGGACAGCGGCGGCGGCGCGGGCTCGTACCTGATCATCCTGCTCGGCGGTCTCCTGGTGGCCGCTGGCGTCGGCACCATCGTGCTGCTCTGGATGAAGCGCAAGGAGAACGGCGGTGACGACGACGACGCGGTGCCGGCTGGCAGCGGCGGTCCGGTCCCGCCCGCGCGGGGCGGCTTCCGCGGCCCCGACGACCAGACCCGGGTGGTCGGTGGCCGACCCGGCGGCGGCGCGGACCCGACCATGGTCGGCGGTGCGGCGCTGAGCGAGGCGCCGACGATGATGCACCGCCCGGTCGTCGACGACGTCCCACCGGACCCGTACGGTGCGCCGGCGCAGGCGTACGGCGGCGCGGGCCAGCAGGGCTGGGGCGGCACCGGTTACGGCGACGAGCCAGCGCCCGGCGGCTACGGCGCCGGCGGCTACGGCAACGACCCGGCCTCCGGTGGCGGCTACGGCGCGGGCGCGGCCGGCGACGGCTACGGTGTTGCGCCCGGTTCCGGGGCCGGCTACGGCGGTGCGCCGACCTCCGGTGGGAGCTACGGCAACGACCCCGCCTCCGGTGGCGGCTACGGCAGCCGTGACTACACCGCCCAGGCCGGGGCGGCCGGCTACCCGCCAGCGCCCGCTGGCGCAGGGGCCTACGGAGAGCGGTACGACGAGCCGACCGGCCGTTACACCGGCGACAGCACCCAGTACCCGGCGCCGGCCGACCCGTACGCGACGGGTGTCTACCAGCCCGAGCAGGGACAGGGGTACGGCCAGCCGGACGCGGCCCCGTACGGCGGACGGGCCGCCGAGCCGACCGCAGGGTATGGCGGACCGGCAGCCGGTGGCTACGACCAGGGCGGCTACGGCCAACCGGCCGGCGGCTACGAGCAGGGCGGCGGCTACGGCCAGGAGCCCTCGCCGCAGCGCGGCGGCTACGACGACCGAGGCTACGACCAGGGCGGCTACGGCCAACCGGCCGGCGGCTACGAGCAGGGCGGCGGCTACGGCCAGGAGCCCTCGCCGCAGGGCGGCGGCTACGGCCAGGAGCCCTCGCCGCAGGGCGGCGGCTACGGCCAGGAGCCCCCGCAGCAGCGCGGCGGCTACGACGACCGAGGCTACGACCAGGGCGGCTACGGCCAACCGGCCGGCCGGTCCCGGCCGGACACCCCGCCGCCGACCGAGCGGGGCGGTCGACGCCTCGACTGGCTGGACGACTGACCGACCACAGCACGCGAACGGCCACCCGGATGTCCGGGTGGCCGTTTTCGTCATGGCAGGGGACTTACTGGCCATGTCGAGGCATCCCGCAGACCTCGACACCCGACGTCAGGAAACCCGGGTTGGTCACCCGCGCGGGCCTGTACGACGGAGGGCATGGGCGCGGCCGAGCCAGGCCCGCATGACGCGGGTGGCCGTCGGTCAGGCGGCGGAGAAGACGCCCTGGCGGAGCACCGGCACGACGTCCGACACGCCGATCCGGACGGCGACGTCCACGTCGTCGGCGAAGCCCCCCTCGGCCAGCTCGCGCCCGGAGACACTGCCCCGCACGGCGGCGGGCACGTCCGGAGTGCTCGCCAGCGCGGCGAGCGCCATGGCCGCCTCCACGGACAGCCCGCCCGGCACTCCGGAGAGGGCATCCAGCACCGAGGCGGCACCGAGTTGGTCCTCCACCGACGGGCGCAGCGACCCGTCCGGCCACCGCTCCCCGGAAGCGACCACGCCGATCGGGGCGTCCACCGTGCCGTACCCCTGGCGGCGCAGCCAACGCCCGACGGCGCCTGCGTTGCGCAGGCACGCCGCGACCACCGGTAGGCCGGTGGCGCTGGCGGCAGCGCTGATGGCGGAGCCGTTCGGCGAGGGCAGGACCAGGTCCGCCACCACCGGCGCGGTGCCCAGCGCGGCCGGCGAGAGCGACCACGGATGTTCCGCGGTCACCTGCCGCCGACCCACTGCGGCGACCGCGCCGACGCGTAGCGCGTACTCGGCGGCCTGCTCACCCCAGGGGAACGGGTGCACCCGCATGCCCCGGGCGACCGCCACCTCCACGGAGGTGGTGAACGAGAGGACGTCCACCACCACCAGCGCCGCGCAGACCCGACCGAGCTCGGCCGCGCCGGTCAGGCCCCAGTCGAACCGGGCCCCCGAACCGGGTTGGCCGTAGACGGCGGCCGTCAACGCCTCAGCGCTCGTCAGGCGACGACTCGGTGGCACCGGTCTCCGACTCGATGGGCCCATCGGGCGACTCCGACCCGATCGGTTCGACAGCGCCGGTCTCCGGGGAGGGGCCTGAAGAAGCGATGGGCTCGGAGACCACCACGGCAGGGTCCACCGGTGCGGCCACCGCGTCCGAGGCGACCGGCAGCGGTACGGCCTCGACCGCACCTGCCACACCGGCGGCCGGCGCGGGCACCTCGACGGCGGCCGAGCCGCCGAAGAGGCGCGGCAACGTCTCGGTGTGCGCGGCGCGCAGCTCGTCCAGGCCGATCCGGAACTGACCGTGCACCTCCAGCGCACCGCCGGACGGGTCGGTGACACCGATCAGCTCGAACGGCACACCCCGCTCGGCGCAGAGCGCCGCGAAGGCCTTGTCGTGGCCGCGCGGCACCGAGACCAGCGCCCGGGTGGCGGACTCGCTGAACAGGTACACGAACGGCATCGAGCCCTCGGTGAACTGCTCCGGCACCGCGACCCGCGCACCGACGCCGCGCCGCAGGCAGGACTCCACCAGGCTCTGGGCGAGGCCACCGTCGGAGAGGTCGTGCGCGGAGGCCAGGTGACCGACGCGGGCCGCCTCGGCCAGCAGCTCGGCGAGCGCCTTCTCCCGGGCGAGGTCGACCTGCGGCGGAATACCACCGAGGTGCTCGTGCGTCACCCAGGCCCACTCCGAGCCGGACAGCTCCACGTTCGTCTCGCCGAGCAGGTAGAGCTGGTCGTGGTCGCCACCGGCGCGCGGCACGAAGCCCATCGGCACCCGGTCGGCGACGTTGTCCAGCACACCCAGCACACCGACCACCGGGGTCGGGTGGATGGCTGCCGCGCCGGTCTGGTTGTAGAAGCTGACGTTGCCGCCGGTCACCGGGATGCCCAGCTCCAGGCAGCCGTCCGCCAGGCCACGGACGGCCTCGGCGAACTGCCACATGACGCCCGGGTCCTCCGGGGAGCCGAAGTTGAGGCAGTCGGTGACGGCGATCGGCTTCGCGCCGGTCACCGCCACGTTCCGGTACGCCTCGGCCAGGGCCAGCTTGGCGCCGTTGTACGGGTCGAGCCTGGTGTACCGGCCGTTGCCGTCCACCGACAGCGCCACGCCGAGACCGGTCCGCTCGTCGATCCGGATCACGCCGCCGTCCTCCGGCTGGGCGAGCACGGTGTTGCCCAGCACGTAGCGGTCGTACTGCTCGGTGACCCAGGACTTGTCGGCCAGGTTCGGCGACGCGATCATGCGCAGCACGGTCTCCCGCAGCGCCTCCGGGTCGGCCGGGCGGGGCAGCGTCTCGGCCCGGTCGGCCTGGAGCAGGATCAGGTCGGCCGGCTCACGCATCGGCCGGGCGTAGACCGGACCGTCGTCGACAAGCGAACCCGGCGGCACGTCGACGACCAGGTGGTCCTGCCAGGTGATCAGCAGTCGACCCGGGCTGCCGTCCGGCTCCGGTGCGGTGACCTCACCGATCGCGGTGGCGAGGACGCCCCACTTCTCGCAGGTCTTGAGCACCGCGTCGAGCTTGTCCGGCGCGACGACCAGCAGCATCCGCTCCTGCGACTCACTGGCCAGGATCTCGTGCGGGTCCATCGAAGGCTCGCGCAGTGGCACCCGCTCCAGCCAGACCCGCATACCGGTGCCGGCCGCGGCGGCGGTCTCGGTGAGCGCGCAGGTCAGACCGGCGCCGCCGAGGTCCTGGATGCCGACCACCAGCTGGCCGTCGTACAGCTCGAGGCACGCCTCGATCAGCAGCTTCTCGGTGAACGGGTCACCCACCTGCACGGCGGGGCGGCGCGCCTCGCTGCCCTCGTCGAAGGTGGCGCTGGCGAGCACCGAGACGCCGCCGATGCCGTCCCGGCCGGTCTTGGCGCCCATCAGCACGACAACGTTGCCCGGCCCGGCGGCGGCCTTGTTCTGCAGCCGGCTGACCGGGAGCACGCCCAGGCAGAGCGCGTTGAGCAGCGGGTTGCCCTGGTAGGAGGGGTCGAAGACCAGCTCGCCACCGATGTTGGGCAGGCCCAGGCAGTTGCCGTAGCCGCCGACGCCGGCGACCACGCCGGTGAGCACCCGGGCGGTGTCCGGGTGGTCCGCGGCACCGAAGCGCAGCGGGTCCATCACCGCGACCGGGCGGGCGCCCATGGCGAGGATGTCCCGGACGATGCCGCCGACGCCGGTCGCCGCGCCCTGGTACGGCTCGACGAAGCTCGGGTGGTTGTGCGACTCGACCTTGAAGGTCACCGCCAACTCGTCGGAGATCTGCACGACGCCGGCGTTCTCGCCGATGCCGGCGAGCATCCGGTCGCTGTGCGGGGCCTTCTCACCGAACTGACGCAGGTGCACCTTGCTCGACTTGTAGGAGCAGTGCTCGCTCCACATGATCGAATACATCGCCAGCTCGGACTGCGTGGGCCGGCGGCCGAGGATCTGCCGGATCCGGTCGTACTCGTCGTCACGCAGACCCAGCTCGGTGAACGGCTGGAGTTCGCCCGGGGTGCCACCGGCACGCGGCACGGTGTCCACGCCCTCGGCCCAGACGGCGGCGGCCGGCTGGGCGGGAGCGGCCGCCGGAGCGACGGGCTGCGCCGCGCTCGGCTCGGTCGGCTGCGCCGGGGCGGAGTACGCCTCCGGGGTGTCCCGTACCGGGTCCGGATGGGTGGTCATGACCTCTCCTCGCTGCGCTCGTGCCCGCCAGACCGGCGGTTGAGCAGACCGATGATCGTGACGCCGGTCACCGCGGCGCTCCTCGCACTCACGCGGGCGCCCCGACCAGGTGCTTGAGGACTGACGTGAAGAAGCCGAGGCCGTCCAGCGAAGGGCCGGTCAGCGCCTCCACCGCGTGCTCGGGGTGCGGCATGATGCCGACCACGTTGCCGGCGGCGTTGGTGATCGCGGCGATGTCCCGCATCGACCCGTTCGGGTTGCCGCCGACGTAGCGGGCGACCACCCGGCCCTCGGCTTCGAGCTGGTCCAGGGTCGCGGTGTCCGCGACGTAGCAGCCCTCGCCGTTCTTGACCGGGATGAGCACCTCCTGGCCGGGCTGGAACGCGTTGGTCCACGCGGTGCCGGCCGACTCGATGCGCAGGACCTGGTCCCGGTTGCGGAAGTGCAGGTGCTGGTTGCGGGTGAGCGCGCCGGGGAGCAGGTGCGCCTCGCACAGGATCTGGAAGCCGTTGCAGATGCCGAGCACGGGCAGACCACCCTGGGCGGCGTCCACGATCGTCTCCATCACCGGTGCGAACCGGGCGATGGCACCGCACCGCAGGTAGTCACCGTAGGAGAAGCCACCGGGCAGCACGACAGCGTCCACCCCGTGCAGGTCCGCGTCGCCGTGCCAGAGCCGGACCGGCTCGGCGCCGGCGATCCGGACGGCCCGGGCCGCGTCCCCGTCGTCGAGCGAGCCAGGGAAGGTGACCACACCGACCCGGGCGGTCACGAGCGGGCGTCCGCGGTCTCGTCGGCCTCGACCAGGCGGACGGTGAAGTCCTCGATGACCGGGTTGGCGAGCAATTTGTCGGCAATCTCCCGAGCGCGGTCCAGGTCCGGTTCACCGGTGAACTCGATCTCGATCCGCCTGCCGATCCGGACCGAGGCGACGTCACCGACGCCGAGCCGGGGCAGCGCGTTTGCGACGGCCTGGCCCTGCGGATCGAGGATCTCGGGCTTGAGCATGACGTCGACGACGACGCGAGGCACTGGGCACTCCTGACTGTGTACGCAGTTGGGTGCCGACCCACATGGGGCGAGCGCAGCCAGCGTACCTGGCAGATACGGCCGCGGACGCACCGGCCGGGTGCAGTTCAAGCAGTGATCGACATTGCCGACGCTCAGGGCGGCCCGACAGGCGGGGCAGGTGGCTTCAGCAGGGCATATACGGCGCAGCGGGAGGCCGAATCGTTACATTGAGTAAGCTCGATCAAATCCTTGATAATGATCGGCTCGGGCCCTACTGTACATCGACGTAAGTCGATTGAGGCGCTGGCGGGGACCTCCCGCCGCCGCCCATCCGCACCCGGCGACCCCGGGTCCGCCCCGCCCAAGGAGTCCACCCGATGCGCATCCGCCCCCTGCTCGCCGTCGTCAGCATCGCGTTGGTCGGCGCCCTCGGCGCCGCGTCCGGCGCGTCCGCCGCCCCGCCCGGCCCGCAACCCATCATCGGTGGCACCACCGTCTCGTCGGCGCCCTGGGCCGCCGCGGTGCTCAGCAACGGCTCGTTCACCTGTTCCGGCAGCGTCATCGCCTCACAGTGGGTGCTCACCGCCCGGCACTGCATCAACGGCACCATGTCCGTTCGGATCGGCAGCGTGAATCGCACCTCCGGCGGAGTCACCCGCACGGTCAGCGCCACCTACACCCGCAGCGACCTGGCCCTCATGCGGCTCTCCAGCGCCGTCAGCACCTCGACGGTGACGCTGGCCAGCAGCAACCCGCCGATCAACTCGACGAACTCGATCTACGGGTGGGGCATGACCTGCTACAGCGGCTGCTCGGCGTCGACCCAGCTGAAGACCGCCACCGTCCGGGTGACCAGTAACAGCGTCACCGACGCGTACGGCGGGCAGGCGATCCGCAGCACCGAGATCAGCGGCAACGCCTGGCGGGGCGACTCGGGCGGCCCCCAGTTCTACAACGGCCAGCAGGTCGGCGTCGCCTCCACGGCCGACGGGCAGAGCATCCAGAACTACGGCAGTGTTGCGTACAACCGGGCCTGGATCACCTCGGTGGCCGGTGTCTGACGGTTACCACCCGGAGCGTCGCGGATGGTCGGCCCCGTGCCGGCCGTCCGCGCCGCGCTGTTTTGCAGCATCCGATCAGGTGAACAATGCGCCCGATCGGGTCGGGCCGCTCCTGACAGCATCGGAAACGTGCTGGTCGTGACGACGGAGCAACTGCCCGGCTACGAGATCCGCCAGATTCTCGGTGAGGTGGTGTCATCGATGGCCAGGACGCGCAACCCGTACCGCGAGGGGGTCAAGAACCTGCGCGGTGGCGCGTACGACCCGATGGCACCGGACAACCTGACCCGGTGGCGCACCGACTCGGTGTCCCGGCTCGGCGAGGAGGCCCTGCGCCTCGGCGCGAACGCCGTGATCGGCATGCGGTTCGACAGCCGGGACTGCGGTGAGATGTGGATGGAGATCTGCGCGTACGGAACGGCCGTGGTCGCCGTACCCGTCATGCCCGAGGTCATGCCGGCCGACCAGCCGGCGATCGCCGCGGAGACCGCCACCGACCCGGCCTTCGCCGAGTCCCTCGGCGGCATCGCCGAACCAGCCAGCGCGCCCAACCTCAGAACCGCCGCCGAAACCCCCACCGGCGAGTAACCCCCGCGATCCCCCTGTTGATCAAGAGGTTTCGGTCACCAGGGAGATCGAAGATGACGCAAACCTCTTGATCACCGCGAAGGGGCGGGGTGGGGTGGGGTGGGGTGCGTTAGAGGATGGGGGGTGGGCTGTAGGTGGCGGCCTCGGGGTGGGCCGTTGCCACTGCGGTGATCCGCTTCGTCACCGCCGCCACCTGGGCCTGGGCGGCGCCGACGAAGGCGCTGCGGTCGGCGACCAGGGTGTCGATGTCGGCGCGGGACAGGCCGAGCCGACCGTCCGCCGCCAACCGGTCGAACAGGTCGTTCTCCGGGGAGCCCTTCTCGCGCATCGCCAGGGCCACCGCGACCGCGTGCTCCTTGATCACCTCGTGGGCGACCTCCCGGCCGACGCCACGCCGTACCGCCGCCACCAGGATCTTGGTGGTGGCCAGGAACGGCAGGAACCGCTCCAACTCCCGGTTGATCACCGCCGGGTACGCGCCGAACTCGTCGAGCACGGTGAGGAACGTCTGGAACAACCCGTCGGCGGCGAAGAACGCGTCCGGCAGGGCGACCCGGCGGACCACCGAGCAGGACACGTCCCCCTCGTTCCACTGGTCGCCGGCCAACTCGCCGACCATCGACAGGTAACCCCGGATGATCACCGCGAAGCCGTTCACCCGCTCCGACGAGCGCGTGTTCATCTTGTGCGGCATCGCGCTGGAACCGACCTGACCCGGCTTGAAGCCCTCGGTCGCCAACTCCTGGCCGACCATCAGTCGGATCGTGGTGGCCAACGACGACGGTGCCGCGGCGGTCTGGGCCAGCGCCGCCAGCACGTCGAAGTCGAGCGAGCGCGGGTAGACCTGCCCGACACTGTCCAGCACCCGGGAGAAGCCCAGGTGCTCGGCGACCCGCCGCTCCAACTCGGCCACCTTGTCGGCGTCCCCGTCGAAGAGGTCGAGCTGGTCGGCTGCCGTGCCGACCGGGCCCTTGATCCCCCGCAACGGGTACCGGGCGATCAGCTCCTCCAGCCGCTCGTACGCGATCAGCAACTCCTCGGCCGCCGACGCGAAGCGCTTGCCCAGCGTGGTGGCCTGCGCCGCAACGTTGTGCGAGCGGCCGGTCATGACCAGCTCGGAGTGCTCGTACGCCAGGAAGGCGAGGCGGGCCAGGGTGGCGACCACGCGGTCCCGGATCAGCTCCAGCGAGGCCCGCACCTGGAGCTGCTCGACGTTCTCGGTGAGATCCCGCGAGGTCATGCCCTTGTGCACGTGCTCGTGCCCGGCGAGCGCGCTGAACTCCTCGATCCGGGCCTTCACGTCGTGCCGGGTGACCCGCTCCCGCTCCGCGATCGAGGCGAGGTCGACCTGGTCGAGCACCCGCTCGTACGCCTCGACCACGCCGTCCGGCACCGCGACGCCCAGGTCGCGCTGAGCGCGGAGCACGGCGAGCCAGAGCCGCCGCTCCATCCGGACCTTCTCCTCCGGGGACCAGAGGGCGACCAGTTCGGGCGAGGCGTACCGGTTGGCCAGCACGTTGGGGATCGTCGTCACGTACCTCATTCTCTCCTACCGGACGCGCGGCCCGCGAAGGAGGTCGCGGCAGCTACCGCAGCTCCGTGCCCAAGACAGAGACGCCGTGAGCGCCGGAGGGCTCAGCGCTCCAGGATCGCGGTCACGCCCTGACCGCCAGCCGCGCAGATGGAGATCAACCCGCGTCCGCTGCCCTTCTCGGCCAGCAGCTTGGCCAGGGTCGCCACGATCCGCCCGCCGGTGGCGGCGAACGGGTGCCCGGCGGCCAGCGACGAGCCGTTCACGTTGAGCCGGTCGGGGTCGATCGTGCCGAGTGGTGCGTCCAGGCCGAGCCGGTCCGTGCAGAACTCCGGCGACTCCCAGGCGGCGAGGGTGGCCAGCACCTGCGAGGCGAACGCCTCGTGGATCTCGTAGTAGTCGAAATCCTGCAAGGTGAGCCCGGCCCGGGCCAGCATCCGGGGCACCGCGTACGCGGGGGCCATCAGCAGCCCCTCGTCGCCGTGCACGAAGTCCACCGCCGCCGTCTCCGACCAGCTGAACCAGGCCAGCACCGGCAGGTTGTGCGCGGCCGCCCACTCCTCGCTGGCCAGCAGCACGGTGGATGCCCCGTCGGTGAGCGGTGACGAGTTGCCGGCGGTCATGGTGGCCTGCTCGGCGTCCGGGCCACGGGTGCCGAAGACCGGCCTGAGCGAGCCGAGCTTCTCCAGGCTGGTGTCCGGGCGCAGGTTCGCATCGCGGGTCAACCCCAGGTAGGGCGTCATGAGGTCGTCGAAGAAGCCGCGGTCGTAGGCGGCGGCGAGCCGTTGGTGCGAGCGCAGCGCCAGCTCGTCCTGGGATCGCCTGTCGACCTGCCAGCGCAGCGCGGTGCGGGCGGCGTGGTCACCCATCGACAGGCCGGTGCGTGGTTCGGCGTTGCGCGGGATGTCGGGCTTGAACGGCTGGAGCGGGCGCAGCCGGGCGGCGATCTTCAACCGCTCGCCGAGGGTGCGGGCGGAGTTGAGCTTGAGCAGTGTGCGTCGCATCTCCTCGTTGACCGCGAGCGGCGCGTCGGAGGTGGTGTCGACGCCCCCGGCGATGCCCACGTCGAGTTGACCAAGGGCGATCTTGTTGGCGACGAGGATCGCCGCTTCCAGGCCGGTGCCGCAGGCCTGCTGGATGTCGTACGCGGGGGTGTGCGGGTCGAGTTGGGAGCCGAGGACGACCTCGCGGGTGAGGTTGAAGTCGCGGGAGTGCTTGAGCACCGCCCCGGTCACGACCTCGCCGACCCGCTGCCCGGCCAGCCCGTACCGGGCGATCAGGCCGTCCAGCGCGGCGCCGAGCAGGTCGGCGTTGGACGCGTCCGCGTAGCGGGAGTTGGACCGGGCGAAGGGGATGCGGTTGCCCCCGATGACCGCGACCCTCCGGATGCTCTGCACGATCCGCCTCCTCGCAAAGTGTTGCTCGAACCCTACTCGCCAGTAGGCTACGCCCATGACCGACAGGTACGCGAGCTTCGTCCAATCGGCCGCCGGCCGCGCGCTGGTCAAGCGCCTCGGGCTCCCCGACCCGCCTCGACTGCGCCGGCATCACCTCGGCGACCCGCTGCTGCCCGGGCCGGCCCTGCTCGGCGCGGCCACCGGCGGCCGGCTCGCCGAGCCGGTCGGCACGATCCTGACCGCCGCCGGGGTCGAACTGCGCGATGCCGCCAGCGCCGGGCCCGAGGACCGCTTCGGAGCCCTGGTGTACGACGCCAGCGGCATCACCGACTCCACCCAGCTCCGCCAGCTCTACGACTTCTTCCACCCGCACGCCCGGGCCGTGCTCCCCAGTGGCCGGGTGATCGTGCTGGGCACCCCGCCGCAGGAGTGCCCGACGCCCCGCGAGGCGACCGCCCAGCGCGCCCTGGAAGGGCTGGTCCGCAGCATCGGCAAGGAGTTCGGTCGGGGCACCACCGCCCAGCTCGTCTACGTGACCCGGGCCGAGGACGGCGTCCGCACCAGCCTTGAGTCGACCCTCCGCTTCCTTCTCTCCGGGCGGTCCGCGTACGTCTCGGGTCAGGTGATCCGGGTCGGCGCCGGCGAGGCGAGCGTCCCGGCCGACTGGGAGCGCCCACTGGACGGGCAGGTGGTGCTTGTCACCGGCGCCGCTCGGGGAATCGGCGCGGCGCTGACGAAGGTGCTCGCCCGCGACGGCGCACGGGTGGTCGCCCTGGACATCCCCGCCGCCGGGGACGCGCTCGCGGCGGTGGCGAACGACATCGGCGGCACCGCCGTCCAGCTCGACCTGACCGCGCCGGACGCGCCGACCCGGCTCGCCGACCACCTGGCCAGCCGGCACGGCCGGGTCGACGTGGTGGTGCACAACGCCGGCATCACCCGGGACAAGACGCTCGGCCGGATGGACGCCGACCGGTGGGACCAGGTGCTCGACGTCAACCTGTCCAGCCAGGAACGGATCAACGACGTGCTGCTGGATCGGGGGCTGATCCCGACCGGCGGGCGGATCGTGTCGGTCTCCTCGATCGCCGGGATCGCCGGCAACCGGGGCCAGACCAACTACGCCACCAGCAAGGCCGGAGTGATCGGGCTGGTCGACGCGCTCGCCCCGACGCTGCGGGAGCGGGGCATCAGCGTCAACGCGGTGGCCCCCGGCTTCATCGAGACCCGGCTGACCGCGCGCATCCCGCTGGTGGTCCGTGAGGCGGGCCGACGGATGAACAGCCTGGCCCAGGGCGGGCTGCCGGTGGACGTGGCCGAGACGATCGGCTGGTTGGCCTGGCCGGCCAGCGGCGCGGTCAGCGGAAACGTGGTCCGGGTCTGCGGCCAGAGCCTGCTGGGGGCGTGATGCGAGGACAGCGGGAGCCGGACGACGACCTTTCCCTGCACGAGCTGATCGACGGGCCAACCGAGGCGCTGACGGCGGAGACCCTGGCCGCGGCTCTCGAACCGGTGCCGGGCAGCCGCACCCGGATCGACCTGCCTCGAATGCCAGCGGTCGCGGCGCTGAACCGGCGGGCGTTGCTCGGCGCGTTACCGGGCCTCGGTCGCGGGCGGCGCGGGCCGGGCCTGCCGACGGTCGAGCTGGCCGTCAGCGGGGTGACCGTCGACCGGGCCCGCCTGGCCGACTACGACCGGGTCTGCGGGTTCCGGCTCAGCGATCGACTGCCGGGGACCTTCCCGCACGTCATGGGCTTCCCGCTGGCCCTGCGGCTGATGACCCTGCCGGCGTTCCCGATCCCCCTCACCGGCTTGGTGCACGTCGGCAACCGGATCATCGTGCACCGCCCGATCACCGCCGACGAGACCCTCGACTTCACGGCGTACGCCGAGAACCTGCGTCCGCACGACCGGGGGCGACAGGTGGACGTGGTGCTGGTCGGATCGGTCGACGGCGAGAAGGTCTGGGAGGGTGTCTCGACGTACCTGGGTCGGGAACGCAAGCCTGGCGGAGGCGACCGGAGTGGGCGCCCCGACGCGCCGACCGGCACGGCCCGCTGGCGGGTGGACCCTCGCGTCGGCACGGAGTACGCGCGGGTGTCCGGGGACCACAACCCGATCCACACCTCCCGGCTCGGTGCGCGGCTGTTCGGCTTCCCGCGGCCGATCGCGCACGGCATGTGGAGCAAGGCGCGCTGCCTGGCTGCAGTGGAGAACCGCCTGCCGGACTCCTACGCCGTCGAGGTCGCCTTCAAGCTGCCGGTGCCGCTTCCCAGCACGGTGAACTTCGCGCTGCTGCCGGACGGCGGGTTCGCCCTGCACGACTCGCGCGGCCGACCGCACCTGGCAGGTCTCGTGCGCTGACTCGCCCCCGCCGAGCAGTTCGGGCTTGGCAGGGGCGCGCTCGTGCGCTAAGTTGTTCTCACATAGAGATGTTCTCACAGTGAGAGAGACGCCGTGGACGAGCAGGATTTCCTGGACGCGTACGACCCCCGGGCCTATCCCGCGGTCGCGGTGACCGTCGACGTGGTCGCGCTGACCATCCGCGACGACGCGCTGCACCTGCTGCTGATCCGGCGCGGTCAGGCACCCTTCGAGGGGCACTGGGCGCTGCCCGGCGGCTTCGTCCACCCCGACGAGGACCTGACCGCCGGCGCCCGACGCGAGCTGGCCGAGGAGACCGGGCTCGGCGGCGAAGGGCTGCGCCGCGTACACCTGGAGCAGTTGGGCAGTTACGGCGCTCCCGACCGCGACCCGCGGATGCGCGTCGTCTCGATCGCCCACCTCGCGTTCGCCCCCGACCTGCCGGACCCGGCCGCCGGCACCGACGCCGACGAGGCGATCTGGCTGCCGGTGACCGCGCTGAGCAGCAGGCAGCTCGCCTTCGACCACGGCCGGATCATCGACGACGCGCTGGAACGGGCCCGGTCCAAGCTGGAGTACACCCCGCTCGCCACGCGCTTCCTCCCCGCCGAGTTCACCATCAGCGAGCTGCGCGCCGTCTACGAGACGGTCTGGGGTCACCCGCTGCACGCCGGCAACTTCCACCGCAAGGTGCTCTCCGTGCCGGGCTTCGTGGAGAGCACCGGCGCCAGCACCGAGCGCGGTGGCAGCCGGGGCGGCCCCCGCGCCCGGCTCTACCGGGCCGGCGACGCCCGCCTGCTGCACCCGGCGCTGCTGCGCCCGGCCCGCGAGGAGACGGTGCGATGAGGACGGCGGAGGCCATCGGCCTGGTCGCGGCGGCCCGCACCGACGCCGACCTGTTCGGCGCGGACCAACCAGCCCGGCGTTACCGCGAGCTGGTCGCGGCCCTGCACCCCGACCGCCTGCCGGCCGACCCGGGGGTACGCGCCGAAGCCACCGAGGCGTTCATCCACGTCACCACCCGCTGGCGGGCCCGGCAGGTCACCGTCCTCGGCGACCACCGACTCGGCGAGCTGGCCTACTCGGGTGACCTGGCCGACCTCTACGACGTCGGTGACGATCGGCTGCTCAAGCTCCCCCGGCAGCCCACCGACAACGACCTGATGGCCCGCGAGGCACACGCCCTGCGCACCATCGCCGAGCGCGGCGACCCACGCTACCTGCCGTACGTGCCCCGGCTCGTCGACGAGTTCCGGCACCGCGACACCGCGACCGGCGCGGAACGTCGGATCAACGTGCTCGCCACCGCGTCGGGGCTGCACAACCTCGACGAGGTGCGGCGCGGGTACCCGGACGGGTTGGACGCCCGGGACGTGGCCTGGATGTGGCGGCGGCTGCTGGTGGTGCTCGGCCTGGCCCACCGGGCCGGCGTGGTGCACGGCGCGGTCCTGCCGCGACACGTGCTGATCGAACCGGACGCCCACGGCGTGGTGCTCGTCGACTGGTGCTTCTCCGCTCCCGTCGGAGGCACCATCCCGGCGATCGTGCCCAGCCACGGCTGGGACCCGGAGGAGGTCCTCCGAAAGCAGCCCTGCGGGCCGGGCACCGACATCGCGATGGCCAGCCACTGTATGAGCTGGCTGATGGGGCCACGCGCACCCCGCGAGCTGCACGCCTTCGCGCAGGGCTGCCGACAACGGTCCCTGGCCAAGCGGCCCGACGACGCCTGGCGCCTGTTGCGCGAACTCGACCAGGTGCTGGACCGGCTCTACGGACCCCGCACCTTCCGACCCTTCACCCTCACTCCCTAAGGAGCTGTCATGGGCAGTGGAATCTGGTCCACCGACGTGTACGACGCCGCCGACCGCTACCGCCGGTCCACCGGCAAGAGCGCCTTCTCCTACAGCGACAGCGGGGCGCGCACCGTGCACCCCGCGCTCGACCCCCGCGACGCGACCCGCGAGAGCCGCGACTCCGACGAGCACCCCCGGTCGACGCCCGTCGCGGTGCTCTTCGACGTGACCGGCTCGATGCGTACGGTGCCGCGCGTCCTGCAGACCAAGCTGCCGCAACTGCTCGGACTGCTGCAACGGCAGGGCTACGCCAGCGATCCGCAGATCATGTTCGGCGCGATCGGCGACGCCACCTGCGACGGGGTGCCGTTGCAGGTCGGCCAGTTCGAGTCGGACAACCGGATGGACGACGACCTCGGCCGGATCGTCCTCGAGGGCGGTGGCGGCGGGCAGATGTCCGAGTCGTACGAGCTGGCCATGTACTTCATGGCCCGGCACACCAGCACCGACAGCTGGGACAAGCGCGGCCGGCGCGGTTACCTGTTCATCATCGGCGACGAGCTGGCGTACCAGCAGGTGAAGGCCCGGGAGGTGGCCCGGCTGATCGGCGACGACCTGGCCGAGGACGTGCCGCTGCGGCAGATCGTGGACGAGGTGACCCGCCGCTGGGACACCTACTACCTGCTCCCCGCCGGCAGCCACTACGCCGGCAACGCCACGGTGCTCGACTTCTGGCGGGACCTGCTCGGGCAGAACGCCGTCGTGCTCGACGACCTGGACGCGGTGTGCGAGACCATCGCACTCACCATCGGCCTCGGTGAGCAGGCCATCGACCTGGACGAGGGCCTGCGGGACCTGGACCGTAGCGGCTCCAACGCCACCGGCACCGTGTCGAAGGCACTGGCCCGCCTCGGCCAGGGGCGGCGGGCCGAGGTGTCGACGCTCCCGACGTTCCGCGACACCGCTGGCGGGGTGACCCGGCTGTGAACCACGTGGCGGTGGTCGACCTGGGCTACGGCGACGCCGGCAAGGGCACGGTGGTGGACTGGCTCTGCGCCACCCGTCCCGTGCACACGGTGGTCCGCTTCAACGGGGGCGCGCAGGCGGCACACAACGTCGTGCTGCGCGACGGGCGGCACCACACGTTCGCGCAGTTCGGCGCCGGCACGTTCCACCCCGGTGTCGGTACGCACCTGTCGCGGCACGTGGTGGTGGACCCGCTGGCCCTGGCCGCCGAGGCCGACCATCTCGCCACGGTGGGGGTGACCGACGCGCTCGACCGACTGACCGTCGACGGGGAGGCGCTGCTCGCCACCCCGTACCACCGGGCCGCCAACCGGGTCCGGGAGATCGCCCGGGGAGCCGACCGGCACGGCTCCTGCGGGCTCGGGGTGGGCGAGGCCGTCGCGTACGGTCTCGCCCACCCGGACGACGCGCCCCGGGTCGCCGACTGCCGCAGCCCAGCGCTGCTGCGCCACCGGCTGACCGTCCTACGGGACCGGTTGACCGCCGAGCTCGGCCCGCTGGACGCGCCGCCGGTCGCGGACTGCCTGCCCGCGTACACCGGGTTCGCCGGGCGGGTCGCGATCGTCGACCGGAGCTGGCTCGCCGGGGCGCTGCGCTCCGGGACCTGCGTCTTCGAGGGCGCGCAGGGCGTACTGCTCGACGAGTGGCACGGCTTCCACCCGTACACCACGTGGAGCACCACGACGTTCGCCAACGCCGACAGCCTGCTCGCCGAGGCGGGTCTGCCCGGCGGCGCGACCCGGATCGGCGTGCTCCGGGTGGTGACCACCCGGCACGGGGCCGGCCCGCTGGTCACCGAGGACCCGAGCCTGCCACTGGCCGATCCGCACAACCCGACGAACCCGTGGCAGGGCCGGTTCCGGTTCGGCCACTTCGACGCGGTCGCCCACCGGTACGCCCTCACCGCGGCCGGCGGGGTCGACGGCCTGGCGTTGACCCACCTCGACCTGGCCGGCCCCGACCTGCGGATCTGCCGCCGCTACGACACCACCGACCACCTCACCCCCGGCCCACCCGGTGACCTGGACAGACAGGCCGCGCTCACCGCCCGTCTGCTGCGCTCCCGCCCGCTCTACGACGACCCGCCGACGGACTGGGCGGAGGCGGTCGGCGCGGAGCTGGGCACGCCCGTGGTGCTGACCTCGCACGGTCCCACCGCCGACGACAAGACCCCGCACGGCGCTCTGCTCTGCGCACCGGCCGTGGCCCGCTCGGCCTGACCCCGGTGCCGAAGGCGGGTGATCCGGCGACTCGGCCACCGGGCGGCTCGTCCCCCGCGAGCATGGGGGCATGGACGCCCTGCTCGACCTCCTCCGTGGGACGGTCACATCGCCGTGGGTGTACCTGGTGATCTTCGGGCTCACCGCGATCGACGCGTTCTTCCCGGCGGTGCCGGGCGAGGCGGCGGTGATCACCGCAGGGGTGCTGTCCGCCAGCGCCGGTCACCCCAGCCTGACCCTGGTGATCGTCAGCGCCGCGATCGGCGCGCTGGTCGGCGACCACATCTCCTACGCCATCGGCCGGGGCGGCGGCGCACACCGACTGGCCCGTCTGCCCAACGGCAGCCGGCGGCGGGCCGGCTCCGAATGGGCCCGCCGGGCCGTGGACCGGCGCGGTGGCATCATCCTGACGACCAGCCGGTACGTGCCGGGCGGCCGGACCGCGGTCACCCTCACCATGGGCGCGGTGCGCTATCCCCGCCGGTCATTTCTGCTGTACGACAGCATCGCGGCGGTCACCTGGGCGCTGTACTGCGGGCTGCTCGGCTACTTCGGCGGGCTGGCCTTCGAGCGTGATCCCGTAAAGGGCGTTCTGGTCGGTGTGGGGGTCTCGCTGGTCGTCACCTTCGGCCTGGAGGGGATCCGCTGGGTGCGCCGCCGGGCCCACCGACACGCCGCCTCCCGCCGCTGACGGCCGCACCCGTCACAGCAGGTCGGCGTCGTGCACCAGGATCGCCAGTTGCACCCGGTTGCCCGCGTGCAGTTTCGCCAGCGCCCGGCTGACATGTGCCTTCACGGTGGCCTCGCTCATCGTCAGCCGCCGGGCGATCTCCGCGTTGCCGTGCCCGCGCGCCACCTCCCGCACGATGTCCAACTCCCGTGCGGTGAGCGGTACGAGCCGCTGGCGAGCCGCGTCCCGTCGGGCGGGGCCACGATCGGCGAACGAGCTGATCAGCCGCCGGGTCACCGCCGGGGCGAGCATCGCGTGCCCGGCCGCCACCGTCCGAACGGCGGCGGCCAACTCGCGGGGCGGGGTGTCCTTGAGCAGGAAGCCAACCGCCCCGGCCCGCAGCGCCCGGTGCACGTACTCGTCGAGGTCGAAGGTGGTCAGCATGATCACCTTCGGGCCGGCGGCGACCAACTCCGGCGCGACGGTCAGCCCGTCGACGCCCGGCATCCGCACGTCGAGCAGCACCACGTCGGGGCGTAACCGGTGGGTCTGCTCCAGCGCGTCGACTCCGTCCGCCGCCTCGCCGACCACTGTGATGTCCTCGGCCGCCTCCAGGATCAGCCGCAGCCCGGCACGGACGAGCTGCTCGTCGTCGACCACCAGCACCCGGATCACGCCACGCCCGCCAGCGGGATCAGTGCCCGGACCAGGAAACCGCCGTCCAGGGGCGTCGCCTCCAGCCGCCCGCCGAGCAGCTCCACCCGCTCGCGCAGCCCGAGCAACCCCTGCCCGGCACCGGGCAGCTCCGGCCCGCCCACCGACGGACCGTTGCGCACCACCACCTCCAGCCCGTCGGGGAGGTAGCGCAGACCAACGACCGTCTCGGCGTCGGCCGCGTGCTTGCGCACGTTTGTCAACGCCTCGCGGACCACCCGGTACGCGGTGCGACCCAGCGTCGTCGGCAGCGCGGTCGGCACACCCTCGTCCTGCCGGGACACCCGCAGACCGGCGGTACGGGACTCCCCGATCAGCTCGTCGAGCGCGTCGAGCCCTCGCTCCGGCACCACGGCCGCCTCGGCCTGTCGCAGCACACCCAGCACCTCACGCAGGTCGGTGAGCGCCTGCCGGCCGGTCGTCCGGATCAGCGCGGCGGCCTCGACGGTTGCCGGGTCCGCGGCGGTCACCTCCAGGGCACCGGCGTGCACCACCATCAACGAGACCCGGTGCGCCACCACGTCGTGCATCTCCCGGGCGATCCTGGTCCGCTCCTCGGCGCGGACCCGGTCGGCGCGGGCCTCCTGCTCGCGTTCCAACCGTTCGGCCCGGTCCCGCAGAGCGGCGAGGGTGTCCCGGCGCGCCCGCACCCAGAGGCCGAAGACCAACGGGAGTCCGACCAGACAGGCCGCGAGCAGCAGCACGTTGCCGGTGCTGGCGGTGGTCATCCGGCGTACGCCGCCCACCTGCAGCCCGACCAGGACCCCACCGGCGAGCACCGCGGCGGCACCGGCGAGATAGGTGGCGAGCCACCGACCGCGCAGCCGCAGACCCGCCTGATAGGAGGCGATCACCCCGGCCGCCGCGGCGGCGAGCACCAGCCAGCCGAACGCCGCAGCCAGGAACAGGGGCCAGCGGCGGGTCCGGATCGTGCTGGCGGCCCAACCCGAGAACACCGCGAGCAACAGCACGGCCGCCCCGGGCAGCGGCGAGCGGACACCGATGTCACCGGTCGCGCTGGCCCAGACGGCGGCGGCGACCGCGACGGCGAGCAGCAGCAGCCCGTAGCGCTGGACGACCCGCCGAGGAGCGGTGCTGCTGGAGACCACACCGCGAGCGTAGGGCTCCACGGACGAACCCGGTCGCCCCGCGCCCTCAGACCGGGGTGTGGTGGGGGAAGACCCCTATCCGTCGTCCGGGCCGGTCACTACCTAAGTAGTGCCGCCCACCTGACCACTGGCCGATGGCGGAAGCCGCCGGGCGCACCAGCATCGGGACCATGGATCTGCTGGACCTGCTGCACGACACGATGTCCTCGCCCTGGGTGTACCTGGCGATCTTCGCCATCGCGGTGCTCGACGGCTTCTTTCCGGTGGTGCCGAGCGAGACGGCAGTGATCACTGCCGGGGTGTTCGCCGCCTCGGGAGCGCCGTACCTGCCCGCGGTCATCCTGGTGGCCGCCGCCGGGGCACTCGTCGGCGATCACATCTCGTACGCCATCGGTCGGGGCGGTGGAGCGCGACTGCTCGACCGGCTGCCGCCCGACGGCCGGCGCCGCAGGGCCATCGACTGGGCCCGTCGAGGGATCGCGACGCGCGGTGGCCTGATCCTGACTGTGGCCCGCTACGTGCCGGGCGGCCGGACTGCGGTCACCCTCACCATGGGCGCGGTGCATTTTCCCCGGCGGCGGTTCCTGGCCTTCGACGCGCTCGCCGCCGGCTCGTGGGGGCTCTACTCGGCGCTGGTCGGCTACGTCGGCGGGCTGGCGTTCGAGCAGGATCCCCTGCGTGGTCTCCTGCTCGGTCTGGGCCTCGCCCTGACGGTGACGGTGGTCGTCGAGGTGGCCCGCTGGCTCGGCAACCGCCGTCGGTCAGCCCAGCCGACGGCGACGGCTGATCCGGTGGACCGGACGCCTGTGGGGTGATGTCAGTCGGCCGGCGGACACCAGGTGACGCCGTGCAGGAGCTGGGCGGCACCGAGCCACGCCACGTTCATCATCCGGGTGGCCGTCTTCTCCGGGTCGGCCTCCGGGTGGTCCGCGAGCCAGTCGGCCAGTGACTCCGTCGCGCCGACCAGGGCGTACGCGACGACCTCCAGGTCGGTGGGCGCGATCTCCCGGCCCTCGGCGCGGAGCGCGTGGTCGAGCATCCCGGCGACCACCTCGACCAGCCGGGCGCGCATGGTGGCCAACTCACCGGCGAACGGCTGCTCGCCCCGGGCCTGCCGGTAGAGCACCGCCCAGCCGTCCCGGTGTGCGCCGACGAAGCCGAAGAAGGCCCTCAGCCCCCGCCAGAGTCGCTCGTCGGCGGGCAGGTCGGGGGCTGCGGCCCCGGCGATAGCCTGCATCATCCGGGTGCCCTCCCGGTGCAGGCAGGCGACGAAGAGCTCCTCCTTGGTGCCGAGGTACGCGTACACCATGGGCTTGGAGATGCCGGCGTCCTCCGCGATCTCGTCCATGCTGGCGGCGTGGAAGCCGCGCCGGGAGAAGACCTTCACGGCCGCGTCGAGCATCTGTTGCTCGCGCACGGCGCGTGGCAGGCGCTTGAAGGCGGGAGGGGTGGACACCTTGCGAGCATACCTACTCGTGCGTAGGGTTACGCGCCAGTAGCCAATTCTTCCGGAAGGCGCACCTGATGACTGACTTCGACCCGGCCACCTTCGCCAACGTCGGCCCCAAGGAGTTCGCCCAGCTGGTCAAGTCCACCCCGGATGACAAGATCGCCCAGATGATGTCCGGTGACCTGCGCGACAAGGTCCTGGGCGAGGTGTTCGGCCGGATGCCGTCGCTGTTCCGCGCGGACCGGGCCGGCTCGACCAACGCGGTCATCCACTGGGTCATCACCGGCCGCCCCGACGGCGGCAGCGACACCTACGAGGTGGTCATCGCCGACGGCACGTGCGTCGTGAACGAGACCCCGCAGCATGACCCGAAGCTGAGCCTGACCATGGGCCCGGTCGAGTTCCTGAAGATCGTCTCCGGTGGCGCCAACCCGGTGATGATGTTCATGACCGGCAAGCTGAAGGCGAAGGGCGACCTCGGCCTCGCCGCCAACATCGCCAACCTGTTCGACATCCCCAAGGCCTGACATGGCTGAGTTCTCGCTCGACCTGAACGAGGAACAGCGGGATCTACGCGACTGGGTGCACGGCTTTGCCGCCGAGGTCGTGCGCCCGGCCGCCGCCGAGTGGGACGAGCGCGAGGACACCCCGTGGCCGGTGATCCAGGAAGCCGCCAAGGTCGGCCTCTACGGCTTCGAGTTCCTCGCCACCTGCTGGGCCGACCCGACCGGGCTCTCCCTGCCGATCGCCAGCGAGGAGCTCTTCTGGGGTGATGCCGGCATCGGCCTCTCCATCTTCGGCACCTCGCTCGCCGTCGCCGCCATCTACGGCGCCGGCACCCCGGACCAGATGGTCGAGTGGGTGCCGCAGTGCTTCGGCGACGCCGACTCGCCGGCCGTCGCCGCGTTCTGCACCAGCGAGCCGGAGGCCGGCTCCGACGTCGGCGCGATGCGCACCCGCGCCGTCTACGACGAGGCCACCGACGAGTGGGTGCTGACCGGCCAGAAGGCGTACGCCACCAACGGCGGAATCGCCGGCGTGCACGTGGTCACCGCCTCGGTCGACCCCACGCTCGGCTCCCGGGGCCAGGCGGCGTTCGTCGTACCGCCCGGCACCCCCGGCCTGGCCGCCACCCGCAAGCTGCGCAAACTCGGCCTCCGCGCGTCCCACACCGCCGACGTCTTCCTCGACGGGGTACGCGTGCCCGGCCGCTGCCTGCTCGGCGGCAAGGACGCCCTTGACGAGCGGTTGGCCCGCGCCCGCTCCGGGCAACGGGCCACCGGACAGGCCGCCATGCGCACCTTCGAACTGTCCCGACCGACAGTCGGCGCGCAGGCGCTCGGCGTGGCCCGGGCCGCCTACGAATACTCCCTGGACTACGCGAAGGACCGGGTCCAGTTCGGACGCCCGATCATCGAGAACCAGGCGGTCGCGTTCGCGCTGGCCGACATGCGGATGGAGATCGACGCGGCGCGGCTGCTGGTCTGGCGGGCCTCGTGGATGGGCCGCAACAACCGGCCGTTCACCGCGGGCGAGGGTTCGATGTCCAAGCTCAAGGCCGGCGAGGTGGCGGTGTCGGTCACCGAGAAGGCGGTGCAGCTGCTCGGCGGCGCCGGTTTCCTGCGCGACCACCCGGTCGAACGCTGGTACCGGGACGCCAAGATCTACACCATCTTCGAGGGCACCTCCGAGATCCAACGACTGGTCATCTCCCGGGCGATCTCCGGGATGCAGATCCGCTGAGCGCCGCCGGCCCGGCCCCTTTCCACGGGTCAGGCCGGCGGCGGCCCGGATTCCACGATCCGTGCCGTCTTCGTCACCCCGCGCCGACGCCAACTGGGCCTTCAGCCGCGCCCAGTGCATGATCAAGGAAAGAAGCCCTGATGGACGGGCAGGCCGCTGCCCGTCCGCGCACCACCCCTAGGAGGTCTGCGGCATGGACCTGCCGTTCGTCGTCGCCACGCTGACCCGTCGCGGACTGCTGACCCCCGGCAGCCCGATCCGGGTCGCCTCCCAGCTCAACGCCCTGCGTACGTGGGGATGGAGCCTGGCGGGCGAGTTGCGTCAGGCGGCTGCCCGGGACCCCGGCCGAACTGCGGTCATCGACGAGGACGGCGTCGAACTGACCTACCACGACCTGCTCGACCGGGCGGAACGGATGGCCCGGTCGATGCGGGCCGGGCTCGGCGTGCAGACGGGTGACCGGATCGGCGTGCTCTGCCGCAACCACCACGGTCTGATCGAGACGATCGTCGCCGCCACCCTGCTCGGTGTCGACGCGGTGCTGGTCAACACCGGGCTCTCCGCGGCCCAACTGGGCACCGTCGCCGAGGAACAGCGGTTGCGCCTGTTGGTGCACGACGACGAGTTCGCCGAGCGGGTCCTCGGTCTCCCCGCCGAACTGCCCCGGCTCGACGAACGCGCCCGCGAGGACCTGGTCGCCGGAGCGCTGCCGGGTGACCTGCACCCGCCGGAGCGCGACGGCCGGATCATCGTGCTCACCTCCGGCACCACCGGTACGCCCAAGGGCGCCCGCCGGCCCACACCGAGCGGCTTCGGCCCGCTGGTGTCCATCATCGACCGCATTCCCCTGCACGCCCGGGACCGGGTGATGATCGCCGCGCCGATCTTCCACACCTGGGGATTCGCCGCCCTCCAGGTGTGCCTGGCACTGCGGGCCACCATCGTGCTGCACCGACGCTTCGATCCCGCCGCCACGCTCGCCGCCCTGACGGCGCACCGGTGCGACGCGCTGTTCGCCGTACCCGTGATGGTGCAGCGGCTGATGGAGGTGCCCCCGCCGGACCCGCGTCCCCCGCTCAAGGTCGTCGCGGTCAGCGGTTCGGCCCTGCCCGGCGGCCTCGCACCGAAGTTCATGGACGCCTACGGCGACGTCCTGTACAACCTCTACGGCTCCACCGAGGTCTCCTGGGCGTCCATCGCCGGCCCGCAGGACCTGCGCCAGGCACCCACCACAGCCGGTCGGCCACCGCACGGCACCCGGCTGGAGATGCTCGACGACGACGGCCAGCCGGTGCCGCACGGACGGGTCGGGCGGATCTTCGTCGGCAACGAGATGCTCTTCGAGGGCTACACCTCCGGTACCAGCCGGGAAACCCACGACGGCCTGCTCGACACCGGCGACCTCGGCCGGCTCAACGCGGACGGCCTGCTCTTCGTCGACGGTCGGGCCGACGACATGATCGTCTCCGGTGGGGAGAACGTCTTCCCCTCCGAGGTGGAGGACCTGCTCGCCCAACTGCCCCAGGTCCGCGAAGTGGCCGTGATCGGAGTGCCCGACCCGGAGTACGGCCAGCGCCTGGCCGCGTTCCTCGCCCTACACCCCGGCGAAACGCTCGACCCCGAGGCGGTACGCGAGTACGTCCGGCACTACCTGGCACGCTTCTCGGTGCCCCGGGACGTGATCTACGTCAAATACCTGCCCCGCAACGCCACCGGCAAGGTGCTCGCCCGCGAACTACGCCGCTACTACGCCTGAGGTGCCCCGCCGGGGACGGTGATCCGACCCTCGATCGCGGCGGCGGCGATGTCGGTGCGGTGCTGCGAGCCAGCCAACTCCACCCCGTCCACCAGCGCGTACGCGGCGTCCCGCGCCCCGGCCAGGTCGGCGCCGACGGCCGTACCGCAGAGGACCCGACCGCCGGCGGAGAGCAACGCGCCGTCGCCGGCCCGGCGGGCGGTGCCGGCGTGGATGATGCCCGGCCGGTCCGCGCCGGTGATGACATCGCCGGTACGCGGCGCGGCTGGGTAACCCTCGGAGGCGAGCACCACGGTGACCCCGCTGCCGTCGCGCCACCGCAGCGGCGGGTGCTCGGCCAGCGTGCCGGTGGCAGCCGCGTGCAGCAGCCCGCCCAGCGGGGTCTCCAGCAGCGCGAGCACCACCTGGGTCTCCGGGTCGCCGAAGCGCGCGTTGAACTCGATCACCCGAGGACCGGCCGTGGTGATCGCGAGCCCGACATAGAGCAGGCCGGCGAACGGGGTGCCCCGGCGGCGCATCTCCGCCAGCGTCGGGTGGACCACGTCGCGCATGACATCGTCGACCAGGCCCGACGGGGCCCAGGCCAACGGCGCGTACGCCCCCATGCCACCGGTGTTCGGCCCGGTGTCGCCGTCGCCGAGGCGCTTGAAGTCCTGGGCCGGCAGCAGCGGCAACGCCGCCTCACCGTCGGTGACCACGAAGAGGCTGACCTCCGGGCCGTCGAGGAACTCCTCGACCACGACCCGTCCACACTCGCGGGCGTGCGCCAGCGCGGCCGACCGGTCGTCGGTCACCACCACGCCCTTGCCGGCGGCGAGCCCGTCGTCCTTCACCACGTACGGGGCACCGAACTCGTCCAACGCCCGAGCGGTGCTCTCGTCGTCCGTGCAGACGTACGCCCGGGCGGTCGGCACACCGGCGGCGGTCATCACGTCCTTGGCGAACGCCTTCGAGCCCTCAAGCTGGGCGGCCGCGCCGGACGGACCGAACACAGCGATGCCCTTGGCACGGACCGCGTCGGCCACCCCGGCGACCAGCGGCGCCTCCGGCCCGATCACCACCAGGTCAGCTGCGGTCTCCACGGCCAACGCCGCCACCGCCGCCGGATCTGTCGGAGTCACCGTCCGCAGCTCAGCAAGCGAAGCGATCCCCGGATTGCCCGGCGCGGCAATCAGCGCAGAGACACCCGAATCCGCCACCAGCCCGAGCGCAAGCGCATGCTCCCGCCCGCCACCACCCACCAAAAGAACCCGCACGCCCGGCATCCTACTGCCCCCTTCCGTGCCCTCCCGTTGATCATGAGGTTGACGGCCTAAGTATTGATCCACTAGCCCGTCAACCTCATGATCGACGGGGGTGAAGGGCTGCGATCGCCTCACGGACCGTGTGGGGGATGTAGTCGGGCTGAAGGGTGTCCTGCCAGGTGAAACGGAGGATGGCCCAGCCGGCGTTGACCAGGCGGTTCTGCCGACGACGGTCGGCGTAGGCAGCCTCTGGGGTGCTGTGCGCATCTCGGCCGTCCGCCTCCGCGATCACCCTTGCGCCACGCCAACCCAGGTCGCCGATGCCGAGCAGATATCCGTCGTCGTCACGCACTTCCAGCTGTAGCGCATCTGGCGGAACTCCCCCGTCAACGCATCGCAGCCGCGAGCGGGTCTCCAGTGGCGACTGCGCCCGGCCATCCGCCTCGGCGAGGTAGCCGCGTGCGGCGACCGCACCGCGCCGACCTCGAATCAGCGCCGGAATGGTTGCCAGACATTCGGGCGTGAGTAGCCCCCGGCTGAGGGCGGAGTCGAGCACCGAGACCGCCGCGTACCGGCGCTCCCGCAGGATGATCTCGGAAACGGTAAGCCGTGGCTCGGTAGCCGCGATCCCGTTCACCCGGACCACCGTGCCCGGAGGGTGTTCGAGCTGGTGCAGCACGATCGCGGGATCCGAAAGCCGCGCCAGCTTTGCTGCCCTGCCCGGCAGCGCCACATGAATCTCGTCCCGACGCGGCAGTCCGGCGATGCCGTACAACTCAGCTGCGGTGCCGAACACTGCATGAGCATCCGGGCCCAGCGAGAGCACGGCGGCACGAACGCGACACCGACGAGCAGGTGATTCACCGTGCCGGCAGCGAGTCAGATAGACCGCTCGCGCGAGTGGTCGCCAACGGCCTACGGCCACCAGATGGTCGATGTCGTGCCGGCTGAAGCCGGCGTTCAGCGCCTGCGCTCGGGTGATCAGGTCATCCTGCCCGGCAGCAATCGAGCGAACAATCTCTGCACGATCCACAAGCCCACGCTGACCGCTCCACCAGCCAACCACCAGACCTGTGGATAACCCTGTGGACAGCAGTGTGCCCGCGCCTCGGTGATCATGGAGTTAACGGGACCATTGTAGATCGAATACCCCGTCAACCCCATGATCACCGAGGCGGAGGGTGATCAACCACAGGGGCCGGAGAGGTTAGGGGAGGAGGGGGTTCAGGATGACGTTTTCGTCTCGGCCGGGGCCTACGCCTACGACGCTCACCTTGGTGTTGCAGAGTTCTTCGATCCGCGCGATGTAGCGGCGGGCGTTCTCCGGCAGGTCCTCGGCGCTGCGGGCCTTGGTGATGTCCTCCCACCAGCCGTCGAGTTCCTCGTAGACCGGCTTGGCGTGGTGGAAGTCCGTCTGGCTCATCGGCATGTCGTCGACCCGCACGCCGTTGATCTCATAGCCGACGCAGATCGGCACCTTGGGCATGCCGGTGAGCACGTCCAGCTTGGTGATGACCAGGTCGGTGACGCCGTTGAGGCGGCAGGCGTACCGGGCGACGACCGCGTCGAACCACCCGCACCGGCGTTCCCGTCCGGTGGTCGTGCCGTACTCGGCACCGATCTTGCGCAGGTGGTCACCGTTGGCGTCGAACAGCTCGGTCGGGAACGGCCCCGCACCGACCCGGGTCGTGTACGCCTTGCTCACCGCGATCACCTTGCTGATCGCGGTCGGCGGGATGCCGGCGCCCACGCAGGCACCACCGGCGGTCGGGTTGGACGAGGTCACGAAGGGGTACGTGCCGTGGTCCATGTCGAGCATGGTGGCCTGTGCGCCCTCCAGCAGCACCGTCTCACCCTGGTCCAGGGCGTTCCAGAGCATCGCCCGGGTCTCCGCGATGTACGGCTTGAGCCGCTCCGCGTACTCCAGGTACTCCTCGACGGTCGCCTCAAGGTCGATCGCCTTGCGGTTGTAGACCTTGAACAGGATCTGGTTCTTCTCGCGCAGGGCGAGTTCCAGCTTCTTGCGCAGGATGCCCGGGTCGAGCAGGTCCTGCAGTCGGATCCCGATCCGGGCGACCTTGTCACCGTACGCGGGGCCGATGCCCCGACCGGTGGTGCCGATCCGGGACGAGCCGAGGTAGCGCTCGATCACCCGGTCCAACGCCCGGTGGTGCGGCATGATCAGGTGCGCGTCGCCGGAGATCCGGAGCCGCGACACGTCGACGCCGCGTTCGGCCAGGCCGTCGATCTCGGCGAGCAGCACCTTCGGATCGACCACCACACCGTTGCCGATGACGATCATCGCGTTCGGTGAGAGCGCTCCGGAGGGCATCAGGTGCAGTGCGTACTTCTGGCCGTCCGGGGTGATCACCGTGTGCCCGGCGTTGTTGCCGCCGGAGTAGCGCACGACGTAGTCGACCCGCTCACCCAGCAGGTCGGTAACCTTGCCCTTGCCCTCGTCGCCCCACTGGGCGCCGAGGAGCACGATCGCTGGCATCTTTTCCGCCTCCAGAAGGCTCGGGTGCCAGGTGGCGACCGGTTGGCGAGCCCGGGGTGTCAGGTTAACAAGTAGTAACGGCGCGGCCGGCAGGGGTCACGTCGAGAGGCAGGAGGCTCCTTCCGTGTACGACGTGGTGCTGCTCACCCTCGGTTCGGAGCGGGATGCTCCCGGGGGCTGTGGCAGCGGAGGGGCCTGCTGCGGCGGTGCGGCCGAGACCGACACCGCCCCGACCAGCCAGACCGACACCAGCCCGACCAGCCAGGTCGACACCGACCAGGTCGACACCGACCAGGTCGACGGTGACACCGAGCGCTGCACCACCGAGCGCCCACGGGTGCCGGTGCTGGCCTGCGCCGATGCGCTGAACACGCGGGGTGCCCGGGTGGAGATGGTCACCGCCCGTTCCGATGCGGAGATCGACGCGGTGTTGGCCCGGCTCGACGGTCCGGCCCGCCCCGACGGGCTGACCTGGCCGGATCCGGACGGCAAGACCCGACTGGTCGTCGCGACGGCCAGCGACGGGCAGCTGCGGGCCGTGCTGCGCCGGCTGGTGCGGCGGTACGCCCCAGCGCCGAGCCGGCGTCCGGCGGATCTGCCCGGCGACCGGACCCTGCCCGACCTGCCCCCGGTGGCCGTACTCCCGCTCGATCCGGCCCGTGGTGGCACCCAGCGGGACCTGGCCGCGCAGCTCGGGCTGCCCCGTGACCCGGCGGCGGTGGCCGCCGCGGTGTTGGACGGCACGCCGCGCCGACTGGATCTGCTGCGCAACGACGCTGGTTCGGTGACGCTGGACGGCGCGCTGCTCGGCGCAGCCGACGACGCCGGCCGGCCGTTGCAGTGGCGCGCCCGGGTGGAGGTGGACGACACCATCCTCACCGACGGTGACGAACCGCTGCTGGCGTGTGCGGTCGGCAACGCCGGCGGGTACGCGACGCTCGACGACGTGACGCTGCTGACCGCGCCGGACCCGGCCGACGGCCAGATCGAGGTCGCGGTCGCCGTGCCGGTGGTCGTCCGCTCGGCGTTGGGCCGCAAGCGGGTACGCCTCGAAGTCCGGCGGGCCCGCGGCCGGGCGGTTTCGGTGCTGCCACGGGAGGGGAAGGTGCCGTACCTCGACGATGGTGTCGAGGGCGAGCTGACCCGGAAGCGTTCCTGGTGGGTCGAGCCGGGCGCCTGGGCAGTCTGGTCGAGCTGACCTCGGCCGTGTGGAGCGGCCGACCTCGGCTGCGCCGACCGCCCTCCGTGGGTGGTTGCGCCTATCCTCGCAGGAGGACTGGGGAGGGCCGTAATGGACGAGAACGCCGACCGGGCACAGGTGCACGGCCAGCAGCCGGCGCCGGAGCGGGACATCGAACCACTCTGGCCACCGGATCCGACCGACCAGGGCGCGGGGAAGGTCGTACCGCCGTGGGCGGCGGTCGCCGAGCAGCGCAGCGCGCCGCCGCCGGTCGCGTCCGGGCCGGTGACACCGCCGGTGGCCGCGCCGCCGATCAGCCGGCCTCCGGTCCCCGGCCAGCCCGGGGCAGCGCCGCTGCCACCCCCGTCCCCGTCCGACTACCCGTCGCTCAGCGGCGCCGTCCCACCGCCCGGGGCCTGGGGGGCCAGCGGCGCGTCCGGCGCCGGGTCTGCATGGGCGCCAGCGCAGCCGAGTTGGCCGCCACCGGCCGATCCGACCGCCGCGTCGACGCCACCCGGTCCGCCCGCGACCGGCACGCCGCAGGCGGGCGACCCTCCCGCGAACAACGTCGTCCCGGGCGGCAACGGGGTTGCCGCGGGCACGGCGACACCGACCACGGCCTTCGCGCCGGACAGCCGACCCGAGTCGACGGGCACCGCGGCCGGAGTGGCGCAGGTGCCGACCGGTGATCGCGGCACGGCCGCCGTCCCCGCCCCGCCGAGCACCCCGGGCGGCGTCGACCTGGACCTGCCCTTCACCCTGGACCGCCCCACCGCGGCTGGCACGCCCACCGACCGCCCTACGGGGGCTGCCACGCCCACCGGCCGCGGCAGCGCTGTAGATCCCGCGCCGGCAGACTCCGCGCCGACGCCCTCGGCTGACGGCAACGGGGACGACGCGTCCGCCGGTGCGGCGGCACGGCCGGCCAACGAGTCGCCGTGGGCGTACCCGCCGCAACGCCCAGCGGGGGCACCGGCCCACGACGAGGCCGCGGCGACGCCCCCGATCCCCGCTCCGCCGGGGCCACACTCCGGCGTCGCGCAGGCCGGCCCCGGTCCGGCCGGACCGTCGGTCGGCCCGGCGATCCCTGGTCAGGTCAGCCCGGCGTCGATCCCGCCCCCGCCCGACCTGACGCAGTTCGGCAACCCGCCGCAGCAGGCTCCTCAGCCGGCCGCGCCGCCCGGGCCGTACCCACCCTCCCCTGGTTGGTACCCGCCGCCGTGGCAGCAGGGCACGCCCGGTGTCCCGCCTGGTCAGCCCTACCAGGAGGCCGAGGGGGTGACCCGGGTGCCGGCCACCGGATACCCGGACGCCACCGGTTACCCGGACGCGAGCTGGACTCCGGAGTCCACGCCGGTGCCGACCGCCGAGGACTTCAGCCGACGCCGGCAGGTGCGGCCCGCCGACCCGGTCGCGACCATGGGTGTACGCGCGGTGGTCAACAAGATGGGGCTGCTCCGGCTCTCCCCGGGCCGGCACGAGCAGGAGCTCAAGCGGGACATCGAGATGGTGCGCCGCAACTTCGGCGGGCTGCGGCAGGTGACCGTGGTCAATCCGAAGGGCGGTGCCGGCAAGACGGTGGCCATCCTGCTGCTTGCGATGACGTTCGGCCAGAAGCGCGGCGGTTACGTGCTGGCCTGGGACAACAACGAGACCCAGGGCACCCTGGGGATGCGCGCCCAGCAGGACTTCCACTCCCGCACGGTCCGGGACATGCTGCGTGACCTCGGGCAGTTCCAGGGCGCGCACGGGCGGGTCGGCGACCTGTCGCAGTACGTGCGCTCGCAGGGCGAGGGGATGTTCGACGTCCTGGCCTCGGACGAGTCGGCCACGGGTGGCGAGATGTTGACCGCTGCCGCGTTCGCCGAGATCCGCGAGGTGGTCAGCCGGTTCTACAAGTTGATCTTCGTGGACACCGGGAACAACGTCCGGGCACAGAACTGGCAGGCCTCGATGGACGCCACCGACCAGTTGGTGGTCACCATGTCGGCCCGTAACGACTCGGCGGAGACCGCCGCCCGGATGCTCGACCACCTGGAGCAGAGCGGCCGGCAACGACTGGTCCGCCAGGCCGTGACGGTGGTGTCCATGCCGCCGTCCCGCAAGGAGATCGACCTACCAGCCATCCAGGAGCACTTCGCGGCCCGTACCCGGGCGGTGCTGCTGGCCCCCTACGAACGCCTCATCGACACGGGCGAGCCGATCCGTTACGGCGGGCTCTCCTCCGCCACCCGGGACGCCTGGCTGAAGATCGCCGCGGCGGTTGCCGAAGGGCTGTAGGGCCCGGCGTCACAGCCCCTGGCCGGCCTGCGGCGGGCCCGGACGACGACCGGCCCGGGTGTCGGGCCGGCCGTCGGAGTGGGTCAGTTGCTCGCCAGCGCGTCCGCTGCTTCCGGGTCGCAGTCGCGCAGGAACTGGGCGCAGCGGGCCGCCTCGTCGGCCTCGCCGATCTCGTCCGCGGCCCGGGACAGCACGTAGAGGCAGCGGAGGAAGCCCCGGTTGGGCTCGTGCGACCACGGCACCGGGCCGTGCCCCTTCCAACCACTGCGACGCAGCTGGTCGAGGCCCCGGTGGTAGCCGGTGCGCGCGTAGGCGTACGCCGTGACCACCTGATCCTGCGCGAACGCCCGCGCCGCGAGCTCCGCCCAGGCCGCGCTGAAGGTCGGGAAGCCGGCCGCCACGCTGGCGAACGCCTCGTCGGTGCCGGCCTCGTCGGCGGCGGCCAGGGCGGCGTCGGCCTCGTCGTTCGCGGGCAGGCGGGTAGCCGGTGGCTCTGGCAAAAGGTTCTGCATCGCCCCATTCAACCCGCTGGACAGGCCGACACGCGAGCGGGTCGGCCGACACGTTCCGCTGAACGGCTGAGGAGTTGGTCACGCCTGCGGCCTATGCCGCCGCCAGGTGTTTTCCACTACAACTAATGGTCCGGAGCCTCCCCAGGAACCGGTAACGCAGGAGCCCGGTGGCCACGGTCACCGGGCTCCTGTCGTTTCGTCCGGGCCCGAGGTTTGGCCGGCCCCGGCAAAGGGGCAGGATGGCTCGGTGCCGACCCCACCTCCCACCGACGTCATCGAGCCGCACCTGCACGCGGGCGAGATCCAGACCCCGGACGAGTTGCACCGGCAGCTGGCCACCGGCCGACTGACCGGGTTGACCGTGCAGGGCCTGCGGCTCGACCTCGCGCCGGTGCCCGACCTGACCGGGATCGACGTCGCCGGCACCCTCTTCGTGGGCTGCCGCTTCGCGTCCCGGGACGTCGGCGCCGACCTGGTCCGGCGCGGCGCGAACGTGGTTCCGCCGTTCTCGGGGTTGCCGTACCCGACCCAGCCGACGCACCTCTACACCCCGGAGGACCTGGCCGCCGGGTTCGCCGAGGGCGGGTTCGCCGGGATGTACGACACCCGGGTGTACGACCACTACCGAGCGCACGGCGGCGCGCTGCCGGACGTCAGGGAGGCGCTGGGTCAGCGGCTGCACGATCACGGTGTGGACAACGCGCTGGCCGACGCGACCCGAGCGTGGCTGGCCGGACATGGTCCCCAGTCGGTGGTGGGCATCATGGGTGGCCACGCGGTACGGCGCGGCAGTCCCGCGTACCGGATGGCGGCGGTGCTGGGTTGGGAGCTGGCACGGGCCGACCGCCTGGTGGTGACCGGCGGCGGTCCCGGTGTGATGGAGGCGGCGAACCTCGGCGCGTACCTGGCCGACCGGCCGGCGACCGACGTGACGGCGGCGATCGACCTGTTGGCCACCGCGCCCGACTTCACCGACCACCACCGCTACACGGCGACCGCGCTGACGGTCCGGCAGCGGTACGCGGGCGTACCCCGGCAGCGGGGTGACGACCTGGGCTGGGCGCGAGCGGGTGGGCTGGCCATCCCGACCTGGCTGTACGGGCACGAACCGGCGAACCTGTTCGCCGGGCGGATCGCCAAGTACTTCTCGAACGCGATCCGGGAGGACACCATCCTGCGACTCGCCCGGGGAGGCATCGTCTTCGCTCCCGGGCGGGCGGGAACGGTGCAGGAGGTGTTCCAGGCGGCCACCAAGACCTACTACGGCACCGACGGTGCCAGCGGCGCGTACATCTTCCTGGACCGCACCTACTGGACCGCTGAGTTGCCGGTGGAGTCGTTGCTGCGTCCGCTGCTGGCCGCGTCCCCGTTCGGCGACCTGTCGGCGTCGATCCACCTCACCGACGACGTCCACGAAGCCGTCCGTTTGTTGACCGCCTGACGACAACGGCCGGCCCCCACGAGGGGAGCCGGCCGCCGGTGGTACGTCGTTACTTGGTCATCGTGGTGCCGGTCGAGCGCAGGTGCTCGCACGCCTCGACGACCCGGGCAGCCAGGCCAGCCTCGGCGGCCTTGCCCCAGGCGCGCGGGTCGTACTGCTTCTTGTTGCCGACCTCGCCGTCGATCTTCAGCACGCCGTCGTAGTTGCGGAGCATGTGGTCCGCGACGGGCCGGGTGAAGGCGTACTGGGTGTCGGTGTCGATGTTCATCTTCACCACGCCGTAGTCCAGCGCCTCGCGGATCTCGCTCAGCAGGGAGCCCGAGCCGCCGTGGAAGACCAGGCTGAGCGGCTTGTCCTTGCCGTACTTCGCGCCGACCGCCTCCTGGATCTGGTTGAGGATCTCGGGGCGGAGCTTCACGTTGCCCGGCTTGTAGACGCCGTGCACGTTGCCGAAGGTCAGGGCCGCCATGTAACGGCCCTTCTCGCCGAGGCCGAGCGCCTCGACCATGGCCAGGCCGTCCTCGGTGGTGGTGTAGAGCTTGTCGTTGATGGCGTTCTCGACGCCGTCCTCCTCGCCACCGACGACGCCGACCTCGATCTCAAGGACGATCTTGGCCTTGGCGGCCTCGTCGAGGAGCTGGGCGGCGATCTGGAGGTTCTCCGCGACCGGTACGGCCGAGCCGTCCCACATGTGCGACTGGTACAGCGGCTCCTCGCCGCGCTTCACCCGCTCCTGCGAGATGCCCATCAGCGGACGCACGAACTTGTCGAGCTTGTCCTTCGGGCAGTGGTCGGTGTGCAGCGCGATGTTGACCGAGTACTTCTTGGCCACCTCGTGCGCGTACGCGGCGAACGCCACCGCGCCGGTGACCATGTCCTTGATCGACGGGCCGGAGAGGTATTCGGCACCACCGGTGGAGACCTGGATGATGCCGTCGCTCTCCGCGTCGGCGAAGCCCTTGAGCGCCGCGTTCAGCGTCTGGGAGGAGGTCACGTTGATCGCGGGGTACGCGTACCGGCCAGCCTTGGCGCGGTCCAGCATCTCCGCGTAGGCCTCGGGGGAAGCGATGGGCATGTGATGCGCTCCTTACTTACCACTCTCGGCCGTGCTGGCCGCTGTTGTTCATCTGTGCGCCGGACCGCGCTGTCCTCCGCCCGGCAGTATCCCGTAGGTGGCGTGCGCCGGAACAACCGACCCGGGTGTCAGCCGTTCACCGGCGGTCCAGGTTGTCCGGCACGATGACGCTGATCAACCAGGTGACCACTGTCATCACGATGGCTCCCCAGAACGCCGCCCAGAAACCGTCCACCTGGAACGGCAGGTCGAGGCCGCGGGCGATCCGGTCGGTGAGCAGGAACAGCAGGGCGTTGACCACCAGCGCGAACAGACCCAGGGTCAGCAGGTAGAACACGCAGCCGACGACCTTGATCACCGGTTTGAGCACCGCGTTGATGACGCCGAAGATCAGCGCCACCACGATCAGGGTGAGGACGGTGTTGCCGCCCGAGCGACCATGCACGTCCACTCCGGGCACGATCAGAGTGGTTATCCACAGCGCGACCGCAGTGATCGCCAGTCGGATGAGGAAGCCCACGGCACCATCCTGGCACCGGGTCGCGTCGTCGAGGGCTGATTCCGCCTACTCGCTTCCGGGCACGGCGCCGTCTCAGCCCGTACGGTGGGTGGGAACCGTGCCCCGAGACCCCCGGGAGGGACGATGGGTCAGCCCGACGAGGACTTCACGCCCGGCGACAACCTCGCCCCGGACGAGCGTGACCCGGAGGCCGATCCGGCCGACGCGGTCGAGCAGGCCACCGCGGTCGGCCCGCAGGACGTCGACGGCGAACCGCACCGTGGCCTGGAGGTCGACGACTGGGACGCGATGGAGCAGGCCCGGGTGGTCACCGGCGACGAGGACGACTACCGCTGACCCCGTCGCAGGGCCGACTGCCCGTTGCGACAGAGCGCCTGACCCGAGCCGGTCGGTTTCCGCGAACTCCTCGTCCGTCAGCGGGTGCGGTTGACCTGCTCCGGGTGCTGCTCCACCCACCGCGCCAACCGATCCTCGCCCAGCGCGGCGAGGAACGCCGGGCCCTGCTTCGGGTCCAACTGCAGCCGCGAAGCGTTGCCCGCCGGTGGGCCGACCGGGAGGCTGAGCCCCACCGGGTCGACGCTCTTCAGCTTGGGCAGCACCGCCACCAGGCTGGTCAGCGGCAGGCCGTCGTCGTCGACCGTCAGACCCTTGCCGGCGGCCGACAGCAGCGCGGCGAGTCGGACCGGGTTGCTCAGCACGTCCTGCGCGGCCGCTCGCCGGATCAGACCGGCGACGTAGCGCTGGGCGTTTCGGTCCCGGTCGAACGTGCCGTCGGGCAGGTACCGCCGTTGCCGCAGCAGATCCACGGAGGCTGCTCCGTCGAGCTGCTGACACCCGGCCGGAAAGATCCGACGGGTGTGCCAGGACCGGACCTCGTTCGGCAGGCAGACCTCCACCCCGTCGACGGCGTCGGTGATCCGCCGTAGCCCCGCGAAGGTCAGCACCGCGCCGGCGTCGACGCGTACCCCGGTCAGGTCGGTGACCACCCGGCGGGTCAGGTCGTAGCCGGCGTCCAGGTCGGGCCGGGTCTCGTCGGCACCGCTGAAGAACGCGCTGTTGAGCTTGTCGATCCCCCGGCCGGGGATCGACACCTCCAGGTCGCGGGGCAACGAGATGAGGTACGGCCGGCTCCGGTCGGCAGGGATGTGTACCAGCAGGATGGAGTCCGCCAACCGGTACGACGGTTCCTCGCCGAAGCCGTCCACGCCGAGCAGCAGGACATTCAGCGCCTCGGTCGGAACGTCAGCCGGTCGACCCGGCAACAACGAGCCCTCCACCGGCCGATCGGGGCGTAGTTGCGGCACCCCGACTCCGAGCGCGGCGAGCAGGGCGAGCGTGACGCCGGCGGCCTGGAACCGCTGCCGACGGCGACGGCGGGTGGCGGCGAGCCGGTCGATCGCGGCCCGCAGTGGGCCGGTCGACGGGGTCAACGGCTCGTGCCGGGCGAAGGCGGCACGCAGGTCGTCCTCAATCATGTTCACGCCTCCACGTACTCGGCCCGGAGCGTGGCCAGGGCCCGGGAGATGGACGAACGGACGGTCCCGACGGCGCAGCCGAGGATGTCGGCGATCTCGGCGTCGGGCAGGTCTTCGTAGTAGCGCAGCACCAGGGCGGCGCGTTGGCGACGCGGCAGCCGGGACAACCAGGACCAGATCTGGTCGCGGTCGACGGCGGACTGGGTGTGATCGGTGAGCGCCGGCACCGACGCGTCGGACTCCCCGCGCAACAGCACCCGGCGGACCCAGGAGCCACGCCGCCAGTCGACGTACTGGTTGGTGAGCATCCGGCGTACGTAACGCTCGGGCGAGTCCGCCCGGGAAACCCGTCGCCAGTTGAGCTGGACCCGGACCATGGTCTCCTGGACCAGGTCCTGAGCCTGGTGCGGATCGCCGCTGAGCATCACCGCGTACCGCAGTAGCGGGGCCAGCCGCGTGTCCGCGAACTCCTCGTACGTCACTGCACCTCCCGGGGCTCCTGCCTCAGATGACGGGAGCGCACCGACCGAACGTTGCAGTGCCGTTGATCAACCTTTCGGTTCGCCGCCGGACCCGCTTCGTCGCCTGATCCACCCCGCACCACCGGTGCCCCGCCGACCTTGCCGGTCGGCGGGGCACCGTCGTTGGGCCCCACTACGCGGGTGGGTGGTGAGGAGCCGGTCCGGCGCGGCACGAGACCTGGGCTTCGGTACCCTTTGTGGCCGTGGACACAGCTGAGAACATCCGCGCTCTCGGGGAGAGCGTCGCTCTGAACCCGCTCGATCCCAAGGAACTCCTGCAGACCTTCGGGCTGATCGGCGTGTGGGTGATCCTCTTCGCCGAGACCGGCCTGCTGGTGGGCTTCTTCTTCCCTGGCGACTCGCTGCTGTTCCTCGCCGGAGTGGCCTCGTCGCCGGTGGCGGACGCGATCTTCGGCGACGGCACCCGCCTCTCCCTGGCCGGCCTGCTGATCGGCGGGCCCATCTGCGCGATCGTCGGCGCCCAGCTGGGGCACTGGCTCGGTGCCCGGTATGGCCGGCCGATGTTCGAGCGGCCGAACTCCCGGCTCTTCAAGAAGGAGTACGTGGAGAAGGCCGAGTACTACTTCCAGAAGTTCGGCCCGGCGAAGGCCGTGGTGCTGGCGCGCTTCATCCCGATCGTCCGGACGTTCCTCAACCCGGTCGCGGGCGCGCTCGGCATGCCGGCCCGGAAGTTCCTGCTCTGGAACATCGTCGGCGCGATTCTCTGGGTGGACGGCATCCTGCTGATCGGCTACCTGCTGGCGGAGCAGATCTACCAGGCCATCGGCGACAAGATCGACCACTACATCCTGCCGGTGGTGGCCCTGATCATCGTGATCTCGGTGCTGCCGATCTTCTTCGAGTTCCTTCGCGACCGGCGGGCTCGTAAGCGCGGCGAGGCGGTCGCGGTGGTCGCGGCGGCCAGCGCCGCCGGCGCGGTGGAGGCGGCCCGTGAGGCCTTCGACCACGACGGACGCCACCAGCACGACCGCCCGCGCCCGGAGCACGGTCAGGATCGCTGACCCGGCGTACGACGACGGCCGGCCCCCTGGCGAGGGGGTCGGCCGTCGGCATGTCGTACCCGGCCTCCGGTGGTGCGACCGGGGACGAGCAGGTATCACCCACCGGTGACGCCACCCCTGGCTCATCACCGGATGCCGCCCCGACGCAGGACGGCGTGTTGCGCCTACGTCAGCGGGCCTTCTTGGTGGCTCGCTTACGCGGCGGGGTCAGCAGGTCGGCGATCGTCGCGATCGCACTCGGGACCAGGCTGTAGTACGCCCAGACACCGCGCTTCTCCCGCTGCAGCAAACCGGCCTCGGTGAGGATACGCAGGTGATGACTGACCGTCGGCTGAGAGAGGCCGAGCGGCGCGGTCAGGTCACAGACGCACGCCTCGCCCTCGGGGGCCGACTGGATCAGGCTGAGCAGCCGCAACCGAGCAGGATCGGCAAGGGCCTTGAGGACCCCGGCGAGACGCTCGGCATCGGCACGTTCGATCGGCTCGCCGTTAAGCGGCGAGATCTGAGGCATAGTCATTTCGGCCAACGCAGTTCCCACGTATTCCATCCTTCCACCAGCAGCATCGATCCGCCTGCATATCAGCAGATCCGAATCGGCAAACTTTTACGCCACAAGGCCGAGGTCAGCCAACGTATAGGCCGCCCGGTACGGCAATCCGGCGGCTCGCACCGCGTCGCCGGCGCCTCGATCAACAATAACCGCCACGCCCACGACTTCCGCCCCGGCCTCGCGAAGTGCCTCGACAGCGGTCAACACACTTCCCCCCGTCGTGGACGTATCCTCCACCGCCAACACCCGGCGGCCGGCCACCTCCGGTCCTTCGATCCGCCGCTGTAGACCGTGTGCCTTGCCCGCCTTGCGCACCACAAAGGCGTCCAGGGCCCGACCGGTCGGAGCTGCGGCGTGCAGCATCGAGAGCGCGACAGGATCCGCGCCCAGAGTGAGGCCGCCGACGGCGTCGTACTCCCAGTCGGCGGTGAGGTCCAGCAACACCCGACCGACCAGAGGAGCGGCCCGGTGATGGAGCGTGACGCGCCGCAGATCCACGTACCAGTCTGCCTCACGCCCCGAGGAGAGCACGACCCGTCCGTGGACCACAGCCAGGTCGGTAATGAATTTACGCAGGTCGTCGTGGTCCCCCATGGCGATAGAGGTTACTGCTCAAGTCTGAACGCCGTGTGTGGGGTCCACCCTGACCAACCCGGTGGGGGACCGATGGTTGGCGATGTTCGACTACGCTCAGCTACTGGGCTGACAGCGGCGCGCCAACGGCGACTCGGCCACCGATGGGGTGTGGTGGGCCTGTCGAGGGTCAGCGCTCGTCGCGACCGATGCGACCGCGAGTGTCCTTCGCGACAGCATGGAGCAACCTGCGCGGCGCATGCCGCATGCCGGCGACGACCATCTTGTACTTCCACGCCGGGACGCTGACCATCTTGCCTTTGCGCAGGTCACGCAGGGCTTCGTCGACCACATCCTCGGCCCGCAGCCACAGCCATTCCGGCGTCTTGGACATGTTGATGCCGGCCCGTTGGTGGAATTCCGTGCGGGTGTAGCCGGGGCAGAGAGCCATCACCCGGACACCGAATGGTCGTGCCGAAAGGCCTACCGACTCGCTGAAGTTGGTGACCCACGCCTTGCTGGCCGAGTATGTCGAGCCGGGCATCGCCGCGCCGAACCCGGCGACCGAAGAGACATTTATCACTGCCCCATCCCGCCGTTCGGTCATCGGCCGCAGCGCCGCCAGCGTCAACCGCATGACCGCGTGCACGTTGAGCCGCAACAGGCGGGCCTCGTCCTCCGCCGTGGAGCGCAGGAACGGCTTGTTCAGGCTGATGCCGGCGTTGTTGACGAGAAGGTGCACCGGGCTACCCTCGGCTATCCGCCGCTCCACCACGGCGCAGCCGTCGTCGGTGGACAGATCCGCCGGGATCGTCTCCACGACACGACCGTGGGTCGAGCCCAGCTCGTCGGCCAACTCGGTCAGCCGGGCCGCGTCACGCGCGACCAGGACCAGATGCCAGCCGTCGGCAGCGAGCCTCCGGGTGAACGCCGCGCCGATGCCCGCAGTGGCCCCGGTGATCAGAGCCCGGCGCTCGGCAGTCGTGGGATCGAGCGGCACGGCGGGTTCCTCACCTGGGCGGGTACGGGGGCGCGGGTGGCGCCGACGGGGACTGGTGCGGGGCGGGCGTGAACGCGGGTGGTGCGGACGGCATGGTCGGCGCGGTCGAGCTGGGGCGACCGAACCAGGCGTTGGCCGCCGGCAGGGCCAGCAGCGTAGCTACTACAAGGTAACCGAGCCCCTGCGCGACGGAAAGCCCGGCGTTCAACGGGATCCACCACGACGGGTACGCGTCGCCGATCAGCCCCAGCAACTCGGCGACAGCCTGCTCACCGGAGCCCAGTTGCAGAGGCGCGGCTCGTTCACCGATCAGCACCGCCACGCTGCAACAGCCCGCGAGAAGGCCGAGCCCGCCGACCACCCAGGTGGCCACCCGCGCGCCGTTGCGACCCGCCAACAGCCCGAGGGCCAGGCCGGCGAGCACCGGGGCGGAGAGCGCGGCCACCACCGCCGACAGCACGACGGACGCCCGGAGCAGGGTCACCACGTCGGCGATCTGCTCCGGACTGGCCGAGGTGTCCCGGGCCGCAGAGCGGAACGCGTCGACCGTTCCGCCCAGCACCACCAGGTCGACCACGGCGTACGCGAGCGCGGCGACCGCCATCACCAGCAGCGCGCCCGAGGCAGTCAGGACGACGGCGGGCCGGCGGGCCGGTGCCGATTCCGGGTACGACACGACGAATCCCTCCGGTAGGTGTCGGGTTGCAACCTACTCGGAGGGATCGTCGGCGTCGTGCTTATCCCTCGGTCAACTCGTCGACGGCGGAGTCGACCCGGGACGGTCCGCAGGCGGCGTGTCGTCCGGCCGGTTGGTGGCCGGCGGCGGGTAGCTCGGCTCGCCGCTCGACGGGTAGCCGGGCTCACCCGTCGACTGCGGGTAACCGGGCTGCCCCGAGGCCTGCGGCTGCCCCGGGTAGCTGGCGCCCGGGGTGGGCGGCTCCCAGGCTGCGGTGGGCTTGCGGAAGAACTCGTTCGACTTCGGCAACGCGAGCAGGATCAACGCCGCGAGCAGTGCCAGGAGTCCCACAATATTCACCGCGGTGTTGGCCGGGCCATACCAGGAGGGCAGGGCGTCGGACATGCTGCGTTGAATCTCTTCGCCGCTCGGCGCGTTGGCGCCGCCGCCCGAAGCACCCGGGGAAGCTCCGGCCGCACCACTGATGGCCGAGCCACCGACACAACAGACCAGGATGCCGCCAACCACCCAAGTGGTGATCCGGGTTCCGTTGCGTCCACGGTTGTTGAACATCGCCAGCACAACCAGAACGAGCGCGAGCACCAGGAGCACTGCGACGGAGGCAACCGCGAAGGCGACGGCGACCGTTCCAATGGTTTCGACATCTTCCGTGCCCTCGTACGCATCCTGGAAGCCCTGCCGGATGCTGCCACTCACGCTGATGACCATGATCAGGCTGAGCAGTTGAGTGAACGCGAACAGCAGCACCAGATACGTCGAGATCGTCACGACGCCTGGGCGCACCGGAGTCGGCTTGCTGAGAGGATTGGCCATGGCTCTCCTTATGTGATCAGGATGACACCGTATCGACACCGCCCTACGAGCGACAGTTCAGGGACAGAGAGCCAGGCCGGGATGCGGGTGCAATCCGCAGCGCGGGGCCACTGTGGGCAGAGCGTCGCACCGTCGCCTGGCGCGTCCGCTCGTGAGGGGTTTTCGTCGCCGCCAACGGGGGACCTTCGGGCGAAAGGCCAGTCAACTTCGACGGTTGCCTGCGCCAAAGGACAGTTCGCAAATATTTGATACGCCTTTGAACTGCAAAAACGTGAGCGGACACGGTGATCGGGGTTGCCAGCCAAGCCAGAGCATGGTCCCATAGACGGGCGTTGACGCCCAGCAATTGGTTGTCGACGTGGCTTCGTGGGCCCGCGGGGGGTTTGCAAGCTGTCTTGGGCAGCCGACCTGTCTAAGACAGGGAATGTCAGACGCTCAGAAGGAGCAAGGATGCAAAAGTTTGTTCGCGCTGCGGCTTTGTCCGGCGCGCTCGCTGTCGGCTCGCTCGCCTTGGCCGCACCGGCGCAGGCTGCCCCGACCGTTTCACCAGCTCCCGTGTCCAGCGTCGCAGGGGATTTCCAGGCTATGGGCTGGCCGGCGTGGGGCGTCTACCCCAATCTCGCCGCCTGCATCGCCGAAGGCGTGCGCCTCACGAACAACGGAACGCTCAGCAACTTCGGGTGCGTTTCCAATTTCTTCGGCGCCACCAGCCTGCCGCACACCCTCATTGGGCTGTTGGCTTAATTTTTAATTAGCTGCACTGCGGCCGGGTCGGCTCAGTTTCGAATGGTCGACTCGGCTGCGGCGCAGCAATTGCAATTGCAATTGCACGATGATCGAACCTCCGCCCAGTCCGCCCACCATTTAATTCGCTTGGGTGTCGCCGCCGGTGTGAATTACCAGATCGGCGGGGTCGAGCAGGTCGCCGCGGGCCACCCGCCAACCCTCCTCGCCGTACGCCTCGAAGGAGAGTCGCGCGGCACCACCCGACTGGTAGTCGTGGTAGCGCATCGTTCCGGCCGACGGCAGCCCGGTCTCCCCGATGGCGGTGTAGCGCGCCTGCCCGGTCTCGGTCCAGGTGTAGCGCCGCCGGCCGAGTTCGATGGTCGGGGCGCCCGGGGTGACTGTCGCGCCCGGCTCAGCCGTCCAGAGCACCAACTCCACCTCAGGCCCGTCCTCCACGGACAGCCGGTGGCGGGTGCCGGAGTCGTCGTCGAGCAGGTGCTGCACCCAACTCCAGTCCCCCTCGACGAGGCGGATGGTGCCGCTCACCGCGTACTCCCGGTCGCGGATGCGGACGCGGTCGTGCAGCGCCAGGCGGAGCGGGCCGGCGGGCGGCGGCGCTACCGACCGGCCGTCGGTCCGGCTCGTCGCCCGCCGGCGGGCCCGCACGAGGATCGCGACCACCGCGAGTACGGCAACTGCCGCCACCAGGTACGTCGTCACCGCGTCCACCCGACCACCTCCCCAGGTACGTCGGCGCAGACGGTAACAACCTTCGGCACCCGGAAGGCCCGTGCTGTGGCCGACAGCTCAGCCGAGGCGTGCCAAAGTCTTCGGGCGAGCCGAAGCGGAGTCCGGGCGGCGTTGGCGGGCGGCCGTCGTCTGAGCCTGCGGCAGGCCGGCCAGGGACGCCGCCACCTCGCTAACGGGGACCGTCGGGTTCGTCCTCCGGTGGCATCGGCGACGGTCCGGTCGGCCCTGGCATCGTGCCGGGCGCGCCCGGTGTCAGGTGCGCGGCCGGGTCGGGGCAGATCAGGTAGCCGGGTGGGAGCGGCTGGCCCGGCGGCAGGAAGCCCGGTACGAGCGGAACTGGCGGATACCCGTAGCCGGTCGTGGCGTAGCTGGGACCGGGCATCAACCAGGCCGGGCCGGGCGGCGTCTCCTTCGCGGCACCGGGCACGAACCAACGGTGCGCCGGCGGCAGCGCCAGCAGCAGGACCACGGCCCCGGACAGTGTCAGAACGGTGAGCACGCCCAGCCCCGCCGCAGGAAAGAACAGGTCGTCCCAGGGATCGGTGCCGGCGTAGAGCGTGTCGAAGAACGGCGAGGTCTCCCACTCCTCCCACTCCGGTGGCGGTTCCGCCCCGAACTCCGGCGTGGTCAGCAGGGGCACGAGGAACCCTGCGGAGCAGCACTGCGCGAAGCAGACCACCAGCTGCGCGCCGCTGGCGACGAAGACCAGGATCCGCGCGACGTTGGCGCCCCGCCGGACCGGGACGGCGGTGACCGCCAGCCAGACCGCGAGCAACACCGCCGGTACGCCGAGGATCAGCGTCATCGCGACGTTGCCCTGCCGCTCGCCAGCCACCTCGTCCGGGTCGGCGTCCGGCACCAGTCGCACCGCGCGGTCGATCTGGCCGTCGAAGTGCACCGCCTCGACCACCGCCAGCGCGGCCAGGCCGAGCAGCGCCAGCACCACGGCGAGTTGCAGCCAGAAGGCGACGGTCACGATGACCGGGCGAGGCGGACGCGGCGCGGTGGCGGGCGGGCTCATGGCTCGCAACGTACGGCGCGGCGACGGCGACCGGCAGGACCGATCGGGCAGCACCGATCGGCGAATGGATCACGCTGCGGCGAGTCGCTGGGTGGCGTAGTTGCCAAGGGTTTCGCGGTCCATCACGCAGCCGACGAAGGTGGTGAACTCGCTCGGGTCGTCCCGCAGCGACGTCCAGGCCGCTCGTGCCGCCGCCGGGTCGATCCGCTCCAGCAGCGTCGCCGCGTACGCCCGGCCGGCGGGTGTGCCGTCGGCGAGCACCCGGTCGAGCTGTCGGCGTACCTCCGCGGGGTGCTCGTCGAGGGTGGCCGCAACCCGGTGGTACGCCTCGGTCACCGGCAACAACGTCCCGGCGATGCCCACCCCACCGAAGGCGAGCGTGTCCGCCGTGACCAAGGCGTCAACGGCCGACTCCAGTTCCCGCTCCCACTTCTTGCCGATACCAAACATGCCCCCACCTTTTCCCCGCCCACCCGCGCTCCACCCTGTTGATCAAGAGGTTTGCGTCATGAGAAGACAACTCCCTGACGCAAACCTCTTGATCACCGTGTTCAGGCGGGGCTTACCTCGAGGGTGTTCGGGTTGGTTCCACGGTCTACCCGCACGGTGTCGCCGTCGCGGATCTGGCCCGCCAGGAGGGACTTCGCCAACTGGTCTCCGATCGCGGTCTGGACCAGACGACGCAGCGGGCGAGCACCGTAGATGGGGTCGTAGCCGTGCTCGGCGAGCCAGTCGCGGGCGGCGTCGGTGATCTCCAGGCCCAGCCTGCGGTCGGCCAACCGCCGCCGCATCCGGTCCAACTGGATGTCGACGATGGAGCGCAGATCGTCACCCCGCAACGAGGCGAAGACCACGATGTCGTCCAGCCGGTTGAGGAACTCCGGCTTGAAGTGCGACCGGACCACGGCCAGGACGCCCTCCCGGCGCTGCTCCTCGGCCAGCGTCAGGTCACCGATCACCGATGACCCGAGGTTGGACGTGAGGATCAGGATCGCGTTGCGGAAGTCCACCGTGCGGCCCTGGCCGTCGGTGAGCCGACCGTCGTCCAGCACCTGGAGCAGCACGTCGAAGACGTCCGGGTGGGCCTTCTCCACCTCGTCCAGCAGCACCACCGAGTACGGCCGACGGCGCACCGCCTCGGTGAGCTGGCCACCCTCGTTGTAGCCGACGTAACCGGGCGGGGCACCCACCAGGCGGGCGACCGAGTGCTTCTCGCCGTACTCGCTCATGTCGATGCGGACCATCGCCCGCTCGTCGTCGAAGAGGAACTCGGCGAGGGCCTTGGCGAGTTCCGTCTTGCCGACACCGGTGGGGCCGAGGAAGAGGAAGCTGCCGGTCGGGCGATCCGGGTCGGCGATTCCGGCGCGGGCGCGACGTACCGCGTCGGAGACCGCGCCGACCGCCTCAGTCTGGCCGACCACCCTGCCGCCCAGCGACTCCTCCATCCGGAGCAGCTTGGCTGTCTCGCCTTCGAGCAGGCGACCGGCCGGGATGCCGGTCCAGGAGGCGACCACCGCGGCGATGTCGTCCGCGCCGACCTCCTCCTTGAGCATCGCGCCGTCGGCCTGGAGCTGGGCCAGCTCCTCCTCCGCCTGGGTCAGCTCGACCTTCAGGGCGGGGATCCGGCCGTAGCGCAGCTCAGCGGCGCGTTCCAGCTCGCCGTCGCGTTCGGCCCGCTCGGCCTCGCCGCCGAGGCGCTCCAACTCCTCCTTCGCGGTGGAGAGTTTGGTGATGTGGCTCTTCTCCGTCTGCCACCGCTCGGAGAGCACGGTGAGCTGCTCCCGCTTGTCGGCCAGTTCCTTACGCAACCGTTCCAGCCGCTCGGCGGAGGCGGCGTCCGGCTCCTTGGCCAGCGCCATCTCCTCGATCTCCAGCCGGCGGACCGCGCGCTCGATCTCGTCGACCTCGACCGGTCGGGAGTCGATCTCCATGCGCAGCCGGGACGCGGACTCGTCGACCAGGTCGATCGCCTTGTCCGGCAGGAACCGGTCGGTGATGTAGCGGTCGGAGAGCGTGGCGGCGGCGACCAGCGCGGCGTCGGTGATCCGTACGCCGTGGTGCACCTCGTAGCGCTCCTTGAGCCCGCGCAGAATCCCGATGGTGTCCTCGATCGTCGGCTCGCCGACCAGCACCGGCTGGAAGCGGCGCTCCAGAGCCGGGTCCTTCTCGATGTGCTCGCGGTACTCGTCCAGCGTGGTGGCGCCCACCATCCGCAGCTCACCACGGGCCAGCATCGGCTTGAGCATGTTGCCGGCGTCCATCGAGCCCTCGCCCTTGCCGGCACCGACGACTGTGTGCAGCTCGTCGAGGAACGTGATGACCTGCCCGTTGGAGTTCTTGATCTCCTCCAGGACGGACTTCAGTCGCTCTTCGAACTGGCCCCGGTACTGCGCGCCGGCGACCATCGCGCCAAGGTCCAGCGAGATCAACTTCTTGTCGCGCAGGGACTCGGGCACGTCACCGGTGACGATCCGCTGGGCCAGGCCCTCGACGATCGCGGTCTTGCCCACGCCAGGCTCGCCGATCAGCACCGGGTTGTTCTTGGTGCGCCGGGAGAGCACCTGGATGACCCGGCGGATCTCGGAGTCCCGGCCGATGACCGGGTCGATCTTGCCGTCCCGGGCGCTGGCGGTGAGGTCGACGCCGTACTTGGTCAGGGCCTGATAGGTCTGCTCGGGATCTGCGGTGGTGACCCGGCGGTCGCCACCGCGAACGGTCGGGAAGGCCGCGACCAGGGCCTCCTCGGTGGCACCGGCGGTCTTCAGCGCGCCGGTCACCGCGCCGCCCACCCGGGCCAGACCGGCGAGCAGGTGCTCGGTGGACGTGTACTCGTCGCCCAACGGGCGGGCGATCTGCTCGGCGGCGCCGATGGCGTTGACGAACTCCCGGGCCAGTGTCGGCTCGGCGATGCTGGAGCCCCGGGCGGCCGGAAGGGCGTCGACGGCGCGCTGGGCGGCCCGGCGCAGCTCGGTCGGGTCGGCCCCGACGGCGCGCAGCAGACCGGTGGCGGTCGAGCCGTCCGTGTCCAGGAGGGACAGCAGCAGGTGCCAGGGCTCCACGGTGGCGTGACCACGCTGGTTGGCCAGCGCGACAGCGCCCGTGATGGTTTCGCGGCTCTTGGTGGTGAGTCTTTCGGTGTTCATGGGCTCCCCCGGATCGGCGTTGTCCACTGGGTTGGACACAACCAGAGTTGAGCGTATTCCGCTCAACCTTAGCGTTGTGACGCCCGTCACTCCCGACGCCGCCACCGCCAGTCGAACTCGCCCGCAGCGGGCGCCGGACCGGGTAGCGGGTCCGTGGCCGGCCCGGCCGACAGGCCCGCCAGCAGCACCGCGAGTTGGCGGCGGCGCAGTTCCCCGGTCCGCCGCGAATCGGGTACGCGCACCGCAGCGCACGCCTCCAGCAGCAACCCCAGATCCTGTACGACCACGTCCGGGCGCAGCCGACCACTGGCGCGAGCCCGTTCGAACAGGACGGTGGCCAACTCGCCGGCGCGCATCGCGTCCCGGCCCATCTCCTCGGTGGGAGTGAAGGTGCCGGCCAGGTGGACGGTGAGCGAGTGCACGTCGGCGTCGACCACCCCGGCCAGGAAGGTGCTGAACGCCGTCCAGTCGTCCGGCTCGGCGAGCGCCGCCTCGGCCTCGGCGATGTATCGGCGCAACCCGTCGTGGCAGAGCCGGCGCAGCAGGTCCTCCTTGCTCGCATACCTCCGGTAGAGGGCGCTGATCCCGACCCCCGCGCGTTCGGCGACGGCGGCGATCGGCGCCTTCGGGTCGTCCAGGAAGACCGCGCGGGCGGCTTCGAGGATCACCTCGTCGTTGCGGGCGGCCTGGGCGCGGCGGCCACCCAGCGTCTTTTCGGAAGAGGTCGGCATGACGTCAGACTACCAGTGGAACGGATCGTTCCGGTCTGCTACTGTGATTGCAGAACGAAACATTCCGTTCCGAAGGAGTTCCAAGATGACCGGCACCGCGATCCGCCCGTTCCGCGTCGAGATCCCGCAGACCGCACTCGACGATCTGGCCGCCCGCCTGGACCGCACGATCTGGCCCGCCGACCTGCCCGGAGCCGGCGACACCTACGGGATGAGCGACGACCGCGTCCGCGCCCTGGCCGACCGGTGGCGCAACGGCTTCGACTGGCGTGCGGTCGAGGCCCGCCTGAACGCCTACCCGCAGTTCGTCACCGAGATCGACGGCGAGCAGATCCACTTCCTGCACGTCCGGTCGTCCCGGCCGGACGCCACCGCGCTGGTGCTCACCCACGGTTGGCCCGGCTCGGTGCTGGAATTCCTCGACGTGATCACGCCGCTCGCCGAGCCGACCGACCCGGACTCGCCGGCCTTCCACGTGGTCGTCCCGTCACTGCCCGGCTTCGGCTTCTCCGGCCCGACCCGCAGCGCCGGCTGGAACCGCTTCCGCACCGCCCGCGCCTGGGCCGAGCTGATGAACCGCCTGGGGTACGACAGCTACGGCGCGGTCGGCAACGACGCCGGCTCGATGGTCGCGCCGGAGCTGGGCCGGATCGATCCGGAACGGGTGCTCGGCGTCCACGTCACCCAACTCTTCTCGTTCCCCTCCGGCGACCCGGCCGAGTTCGCCGAGCTGACCGAGGCGGACCAGGCGGCGCTGGGGCACCTCCAGTGGTTCTACGAGAACAAGTTCTCCTTCAACCAGGTGCACAGCCAGCAGCCGCAGACCCTGGCGTTCGGCCTGGCGGACTCGCCGGTCGGGCTGCTCGCCTGGAACGCCCAACTCTTCGACGAGAGCCTGGACGCCGACTTCGTCCTCGGCAACGTGGCGCTCTACTGGTTCACCGGCACGGCCGCGTCGGCGATCCGGTTCTACTGGGAGGACGCCCACGCCGACCAGCAGCCCGCCGAGCCGACCACCGTGCCGACCGCGCTGGCCATGTTCCCCGGCGACTTCCAGTCCATCCGCCGCTTCGCCGAACGGGACCACGCGAACATCGTCCGGTGGACGGCGTACGAGAGCGACGTCGAGGGCCGCGGCGACGTTGGCGGCCACTACGCCGCCCACCAGGCCACCGAGGTCCTGGTCGGCGACATCCGCGAGTTCTTCGCCAGCCTCCGCTGACGGTGGAGACCCCGGTGCCCGCCCCGCTGGTTCGGGGCGGGCACGGCCGCATCCCGGGCGCCCGACCTTCCGGAAGCAGGCTCACGGCTCGGCTTCGCCGGCCGGTTCGTGATCGACACGACATCGCCGATATCGGGGTGTCCCACCGACTCGAAACCCCCACATCGGCAATGTCGAGTGGATCAAGGGCCGGGGGCGCTGTCCTTCCAAGATCTGCGCTTTGTTTACGAAGCGGTAGCCTTGCAGGGTGCGAGTACGTGTCGAGCAGACCGCCTTACCCGGGATCGGGGTACGCCACGATCTGGTGACGGAGTCCGGACGCCGCCTGGGCGTCGTCTCCCACCGCAATGGCCGCCGTGATCTCGTCCTCTACGATCGCGACGACCCCGATGCCTGCCAGGCGGACATTCCGCTGACCGACGACGAGGCTGAGGCTCTGGCCGACATCCTCGGCGCGTCGCTGATGCTCGGACAGCTCTCCGGGCTCCGCGAGCAGGCGGCCGGGCTGCTCACCGAGCAGATCGCCATCACGGCCGGGTCCCCGTACGTCAACCGCAAGCTCGGCGACACCAAGGCGCGTACCCGCACCAGCGCCTCCATCGTGGCGGTGCTGCGCGAAGGCGAAGTGATCGTCTCGCCACTCCCCTCCTTCCGCTTCGCAGCCGGCGACGTGGTGGTCGTCGTCGGGACCCGCCGGGGTCTCGACGGCGTGTCCGCCATCCTCGCCGACAGTGACCCGGACGGCTGAGGCGGATGCACGATTTCAAAACGCTGCTCGTCGAAGTCGGCGCGCTGCTGCTGCTGCTCGGGCTCCTCGGCCGGCTCAGCCGGCGTTTCGGCATCTCTCCCATCCCCCTCTACCTGCTCGCCGGGCTCGCGTTCGGGCACGGCGGCCTACTGCCGCTCGATGCCAGTGAGGAGTTCTTCGCGGTCGGCGCCGAGATCGGCGTCATCCTGCTGCTGGTGATGCTCGGCCTGGAATATTCGGCCAACGAACTGGTCGGCAACCTCCGCTCGGCGGCCCCGGCAGGGCTGATCGACGGCGTGTTCAACGCGCTGCCCGGCGCGGCCTTCGCGCTGCTGCTCGGCTGGGACTGGGTCGCCGCCCTGGTGCTCGGCGGCATCACCTGGGTCTCCTCCTCCGGCGTGATCGCCAAGGTCCTCGCCGACCTGGGACGGCTCGGCAACCGGGAAACCCCGGTGATCCTCTCGGTGCTGGTGATCGAGGACCTGGCGATGGCGCTCTACCTGCCGCTGGTCACCGCCGTGCTGCTAGGCAGCGGCCTGCTCGGCGGTGGCATCGCGCTCACCATCGCGGTGGGTACGGTGCTGATCGTGCTCGTGGTCGCCATCCGGTACGGCCACCTGATCTCCTCCGCGCTGTCGGCGAAGGACCCGGAGGCGCTACTGCTCGGCGTACTCGGTCTGACGGTGCTGGTCGCGGGCATCGCGGCGAAGCTCCAGGTGTCGGCGGCGGTTGGCGCGTTCCTGGTCGGTATCGCGCTCTCCGGTCCGGTGGCGCACCACGCGACCGAGTTGCTCTCGCCGCTGCGGGACCTGTTCGCCGCTGTGTTCTTCGTCTTCTTCGGCCTGGTCACCGACCCCCGGGACATCCCGCCGGTGCTGCTGCCGGCGCTCGCCCTGGCCGTGGTCACCATGGCGACGAAGACGCTCACCGGCTACCTCGCGGCCCGCCGGGTCGGTATCGCGGAACCCGGTCGATGGCGGGCCGGCCTGGCACTCGTACCCCGAGGTGAGTTCTCCATCGTCATCGCCGGTCTGGCGGTGGCCGCCGGGAGCGTCGAGCCTCGGTTGGCGGCGCTGGCCGCGACGTACGTCCTGATCACCGTGGTGACCGGACCGATCCTGGCCCGGCTGCCGGACTTCCCGTGGTTCAAGCGGTGGCTGCGAAACCGCGCGGCGGCCCAGCGGCGGGAGCCGACCCCGGTCGTCGACTCACTGCACTGAGCTCCACCTGAACGCCGCGGCGGCGTGGGTCGCACCCTCCCGGAGGTAGAAGCGATGCGCCTCGGTTCGGGCGAGGCCGGACTCCAGGAAGGCGTAGTTGGCACCCCGTTCGTGCGCCCACGCCCTGGCCGCCGCCAGGAGGCTGGAACCGACACCCCGGGAGCGCCAACCGGGGTGCACGGCGAGGTCCTCGATCGAAGCCCGACGGCCGAAGCGCACCGAGAGGATGTCCACGTAGACGCTGGCCACGCCGACCAACTGGCCTTCGTCCGATCGCGCCTCGAAGAGTGCGACGTCTTCGTGGGTGAGCAGTTGCGCGGTCCGCTCGACGGCGCGGTCGCGGTCCCAATCCACGGGACGGCTACCAGGAGGGGCGAAAAGCCACTCCAGCCCCATGACGAACTCGGCCTCGGCGCCTCGCTGGAACCGTCGAACCTGGATTGTCATAGCAGCATCATCGGCCGCGCTGTCGATGCAATAGGCCCGCCCGTGCCAACGGTTGCGGAATTGCTCCCCACGGGTACTACCGCAGCACCCGACGGCGGGTTACCGTTTCGCCCCAGCAGCCAGGGTCCGCAGGCAGCGTTGCCAGACGCGGGCGAGAGCGGAAGGTTGGCCGGTGAGCGTGCAGGAATCGACGTTCCACGGCTTCGCCAACCCCGTCGATCCGACTCCGGCGGAGTTGCGAGCCTGGGCGTACAAGCCCGATTCGGTGCCGTTGGCCTCGATGCCACCCGACTGGGACCTGCTGGTCTCCGGTGATCGGCTGGTGTTGACGCTCTTCGAATTAGCGATGGATCCAACCTGCCCGGCCCGGCGTTTCGCGCTGCACTGCCTCTACATCTACGCGGCCGACGGCATCCGGACGAACTTCCGCGCCCACCCCAAGCGCCGCTTCCGCAAGCTCGTCGAACAGGCCGAGCGGGACGGCGACGAGCTGATGAAGATCTGGGCGCACAACGGCCGGGTGCTGTTGGCTCGACCGGATCTCTTCGTCTACCGGGACTGGTGCGAGGGCGGCCTGGTCCGCGAAAACCGCCGCCTCGGCTGAGGTTAGGCCGCGTCCCGGCCCGCACTGAATACGGCGAACAGGCCGCACCGAACACGGCGAACAGGCCGGGACCCCCGCCACGGCATCCCCGCGTCCCGGCCCGCACCGAACACGGCGAACGGGCCGGGACCCCCCGTGGGTCCCGGCCCGTTCGTGGTCACCGGTCAGTCCTGCTTCTGGCCCGTTTCAGGTCGGCCCCGGTCGCCCGGTTCGGCGAACCTGCCCCCGGTGACCCGGTCCCGGTAGGTCCCCTTGGTCACCTTGTCGAACTTTTCGCGGACGGTCTCGGCCAGGTCTTCCAACCGGTCCTCCGTCTGCTGGGCCACGTTCTTCGCCGGCTCCGCCATCGCTCCCCCTCGCCATGCCGGTAGGTCCGGATTAATCCGATTGGACCCTTATCGACAGGCTAACCGAAGCGGCCCGGACCGCGCCGGGAAATCCGGTACGGCCCGGGCCGAGGAACAGATCCGGGTGAGCGGCGGGTCAGCGACCGGGCGTGCGGCGGGGTCGCCAGACCACCAGCGCGGTGGACGTGCGGTTGGTGGGCACCAGATCCCGGCCCGGGAAGCGGGCCAGCGACTCCAGCTCGGCAACCCGGCGGTACGCGGCGTCGAGCTCCGCCTCCAGTCGGGCCACCCGCTGCTGCGCCTGCTCCAACAGTCGCTCCAGCCCGATGATGCGCTTGACGCCGGCCAGGTTGATCCCGTCGTCCTGGCTGAGCCGCTGCACCTCGCGCAGCAGCACCACGTCACGGACGCTGTACCGGCGACCCCCGCCAGCGGCCCGGCCGGGCTGCACCAGCCCGAGTCGGTCGTACTGGCGCAGGGTTTGTGGGTGCATCCCCGCCATCCGAGCCGCAACCGAGATCATCAGCACCTTGGCCTCGTAGGCAGGGTCACCCGAACCGAGGAACTCGCCCGACATCCCGCTCACCTCCGCGTCCATTCCATCGGACTAACTGACCCGACGCACCCGAGCGTCGAGATGTTCCCGGGCCGCTGGCGGGCTCTGCTCGGCGAACGCCTCCAACGCTGCGCGCGCCTCGTCCGACAGCCGAGCCGGAACCACCACGTCCAACGTGACCAGCAGGTCACCGGCCTGGCCGTCGCGGCGGACCACACCCTTGCCCCGCGCCCGGAGCACCCGCCCGCTCGGCGTACCCGGCGGTACCCGCAGGGTCACCGCGCCGTCGAGCGTGGGCACCCGCAGGTCCGTGCCGAGCACGGCCTCCGCGAAGGTGACCGGCACGCTCAGCGTCAGGTCGTCACCGGTACGCCCGAACAGCTCGTCCGGTCGAACCTTGACGTGCACGAAGAGGTCGCCGGCCGGGCCGCCGCGCTCGCCCGGCTCACCGCGCCCGGCCAACCGGATGCGCTGACCGTCGGCCACCCCCGCCGGGAACCGCACGTTCATGGTGCGGGTCTTGGTGACCCCGCCGCTGCCGTGGCACTCCGGGCACTTCTCCTCGACCACGGTGCCGACGCCCTGGCAGTTGCGGCACGGCTCGGAGAAGCTGAACGCCCCCTGGTCACGGGTGGTCACCCCGGCGCCGTGGCAGACCGGGCAGGTACGCGGCTGCGTGCCCGGTTTCGCCCCGTTGCCGTGGCAGGTTTCGCAGACTCCCGGTGCGCGCAGCGTCAGGGGCAGCGTCACGCCACGTACGGCGTCACCGAAGTCGAGCGCCACCTCGGTCTCCACGTCCCGGCCACGGGCCGGACCGCGCGGTGCGGCCTGACCACCGCCCTGACCACCGGTGAAGATCGAGCTGAACAGGTCCTGGAAGCCGGCGCCTCCGAAACGACGGTCGCCGCCAGCACCGCCGAACATGTCGGAGACGTCGAACGGCATACCGCCCGGCTGGCCCCCGCCCCGTGCGTTGCGGCGGAAGGCTCCCGAGCCGAACAGCGAGCGCATCTCGTCGTACTCACGACGACGACCCGTGTCGGACAGCACGTTGTACGCCTCGGACGCGGCCTTGAACCGCTCCTCGGCCTTGGCGTCACCGGGGTTGTGGTCCGGGTGCGACTCGCGGGCCAGCTTGCGGTACGCCTTCTTGATGTCATCGGCGGAGGCGGCCTTGTCCACGCCGAGCACGGCGTAGAAGTCCTTCTCGATCCAGTCCTTGGAACTCACCGGTCCACCTCCTCTCGACCCTCGTGGCCCGGCCGTCCCGCCCCCCGTTGGGTGGTGGGCGGGACGGCCCGGTCACTGTCTCGCACTATTCCGGATCCGCGACCGCGACCAGCGCGGGGCGCAGCAGCCGCTCACCGAGCTGGTAGCCGCGCCGCATGACCTGCACGCAGGTCGGCTCGGTGACGTCGGCCGAGGTCTGGTGCGCGACCGCCTCGTGCCGGGTCGGGTCGAACGGGTCGCCCTGCTCGCCGAAGGCGTTCAGGCCGAACTTGCCCAGCGCGGTGGTGAGCTGTTCCGCCACCGTCCCGAACGGCCCGACCAGGTCGCCGTGTTCCCGAGCGCGGTCCAGGTCGTCCAGGATCGGCAACAGCGCGGCCAACACCGAACCGGTCGCCTGCTCCTGCACCAGGCTGCGGTCCCGGTCGACCCGCTTGCGGTAGTTGGCGTACTCCGCCGACACCCGCTGCAGATCCCTGGTGCGCTCGTCCAGCTCGGCCCGGAGCGCCTCCAGCTCGGCGCCGAGCGAGGTGCCCGTGCCGCCGCCGTCCACCGGCTGCGCCGGGGCGTCGACCACCGCCGGGCCGGATGGTTCCGGACCGTCGGTGGCGTTGACCTCGACCTCGATCTCGTCGACCACCACCTCGGCGTCCTCGACCAGGCCCTCGGCCGGTACGCCGGTCTCGGCGTCGGCGGCGGTGCCCTCAGGCTCCGACGTGTCGACGAGCTTGCGGTTGTTGCGGATGACGACCCGCTCCCCGTCGCCGGTGGTCGGCTCCGTGGGCGCGGAGCCACCCGGCGTCGACCCGGTCTCGCCCGGGTCGGCGGCTCGTGGCTTCTGCGTCATGCGGCTACCTCATCCCCTTCGCCGTGGATACGTGTCGGAGGCCGACGGTCACTTCTTGCCGTCCTCGTCCACGATCTCCGCGTCGACCACGTCGTCGGCCGCACCGGCCTGCGTGCCGCCGGTCGCGCCGGTCGCACCCGGGCCGGGCTCGCCACCCGGCTGCTGACCCTGCTCGGCCTGCTGCGAGTAGAGCAGCGAACCAGCCTGCTGGGAGACCTGCGCGAGCTTCTCGTGCGCGGACTTGATCTTCTCGATGTCCTGACCGCCGAGGGCGCCGCGCAGCTCGCCGAGCGCCTCGTTGAGCTGCTCCCGGTTCTCGCTGGGCAGCTTGTCACCGCTCTCGGCGAGGAACTTCTCGGTCTGCCACTGGAGCGCCTCGGCCACGTTGCGGGTCTCGGCGTCGTCGCGGCGGCGCTTGTCCTCCTCGGCGTGCTCCTCGGCGTCCCGACGCATCCGCTCGATGTCGTCCTTCGGCAGCGACGAGCCGCCGGTGATCGTCATCTTCTGTTCCTTGCCGGTGCCCAGGTCCTTGGCGTGCACGTTGACGATGCCGTTGGCGTCGATGTCGAAGGCGACCTCGATCTGCGGCACGCCGCGCGGCGCCGGCGGGAGACCGGTCAGCTCGAAGGTGCCGAGCTTCTTGTTGTAGGCCGCGATCTCACGCTCACCCTGGAAGACCTGGATCAGCACCGACGGCTGGTTGTCGTCCGCCGTGGTGAAGACCTCGGAGCGCTTGGTCGGGATGGTGGTGTTGCGCTCGATCAGCTTGGTGAAGATGCCGCCCTTGGTCTCGATGCCCAGGCTCAGCGGGGTCACGTCGAGCAGCAGGACGTCCTTGACCTCACCCTTGAGCACACCGGCCTGCAGGGCGGCGCCGACGGCGACGACCTCGTCCGGGTTGACGCCCTTGTTGGGGTCGCGCCCGGTGAGCTGCTTGACCAGGTCGGTCACGGCGGGCATCCGGGTCGAACCGCCGACCAGGATGACGTGCTCGACGTCGGAGATCTTGATCCCGGCGTCCTTCACGGCCTGCTCGAACGGGCCCTTGCAGCGGTCCAGCAGGTCCTGCGTCATCCGCTGGAACTCGGCGCGGCTGAGCGTCACGTCGAGGTGCAGCGGGCCGGCCGCGCCGGCCGTGATGTACGGCAGGTTGATGTTGGTGGTGGTGGCGGCGGACAGCTCGATCTTGGCCTTCTCGGCGGCCTCGCGGAGGCGCTGGAGGGCCATCTTGTCCTGACCGAGGTCGATGCCGTGCTCACCACGGAACGTCTTGACCAGGTGGTCGATGATCCGCTGGTCCCAGTCGTCGCCACCGAGGTGGTTGTCACCGCTTGTCGACTTGACCTCGATGACACCCTCGGCCAGCTCGAGCAGCGACACGTCGAAGGTGCCGCCGCCGAGGTCGAAGACCAGGACGGTCTGCTCCTTGGAGCCCTTGTCCAGCCCGTACGCCAGGGCGGCCGCGGTCGGCTCGTTGACGATCCGCAGCACGTTGAAGCCGGCGATCTCACCGGCCTCCTTGGTGGCCTGGCGCTGGCTGTCGTTGAAGTAGGCCGGGACGGTGATCACCGCGTCGGTGATCTGCTCACCCAGGTACGCCTCGGCGTCCCGCTTGAGCTTCATCAGGGTCCGGGCCGAGATCTCCTGCGGGGTGTACTTCTTGCCGTCGATGTCGACGGACCAGTTCGTGCCGACCTCGCGCTTGACCGACCGGATCGTCCGGTCCGGGTTGGTCACCGCCTGACGCTTGGCGACCTCACCGACGAGCACCTCGCCGTTGCGGGCGAACGCGACGATCGACGGGGTCGTCCGCGAGCCCTCAGCGTTGGCGATGACGGTGGGCTCACCGCCCTCGAGAACGCTGACGCAGGAGTTCGTCGTGCCGAGGTCGATACCGACCGCACGTGCCATCTTCGCTTCCTCGCTTCGTAAGGTTGTGCAGGTGACGGGCACTGCCCGCGGCTGCCTGGCGAGCACCGCCCGGAGCGGGCCCCACCACAAGTTGAGTGAACTTGACTCAATAGTGCCACGCGCCAGCGAATCGTCAAGTTGAGTTGAGTCGACCCGACGCAACCTACCCGTTATTACCGTCTGGTTGTCTTCCCTTGCATCGGTCGGGCACGCTTTAGCGGTGACGACGCACGGCGATCCCGCCACCCGTTCCGGCGCGCCCGCCGTCGCCACCCGCACCGGCCCGCCGGACACCGCGGAGGAGCCGTCCGCCACGACCGGGGACGACAGCCTCCCCGGCGCGCTGTCGGGCCTCCGGGAGGCGATCGGCGCGACCCGCTATCCTCTCGCGCTGCCCTCCGCCAGCGCTGCCCGGCACACCGCGACCGCCCTCACCGACCAACTCGACGACTACCTCCTGCCCCGGCTCGCCCGGCTGGACGCCCCGCTGCTCGTGGTGGTCGGCGGCTCCACCGGAGCGGGCAAGTCGACCCTGGTCAACAGCCTGGTCAAGGCCCGGGTCAGCGCCGCTGGCGTGCTCCGGCCGACCACCCGCTCCCCGGTGCTGGTCTGCAACCCGTCCGATGCGGCCTGGTTCCGACAGGGTGACCTGCTGCCCGGGTTGACCCGCACCACCGAGCCGAGCGAAGATCCGCGCGCCCTGCACCTGGTCACCGCGCCGGCCCTGCCCGCCGGGCTGGCCTTCCTCGACGCGCCCGACATCGACTCGGTGGTCGACGCCAACCGGGCGCTCGCCACCCAACTGCTGGCCGCCGCCGACCTCTGGCTCTTCGTCACCACCGCCGCCCGGTACGCCGACGCGGTGCCCTGGGAGCTGCTGCGCAGCGCCCGGGCGCGAGGTGCGGTGATCGCCATGGTGCTGGACCGGGTGCCCGCCGAGGCCATCGACGAGATCGCCGCGCATCTGGCCGAGATGCTCGCCGAGCAGGGCCTCGGCCAGGCACCGCTGTTCGTGCTGCCGGAGACCTGGGTCGACGGGCAGGGGCTGCTGCCCGAGGGGGTGACCGCGGCGCTGGCCGACTGGTTCGCGCGGCTGGCCGCCGACGCGGACGCCCGTGCTGCGGTGGTCCGCCAGACGCTTGACGGGGCGCTGGCCGCGCTGCACCCCGCCATCGAGGAGCTGGCCGACGCCGCCGACGAGCAGGTCGCCGCCGCCGACGCGCTGGACGAACGGGTCCGGGCCGCGTACCGGGGTGCCGAGCGCACCGCCGAGCAGGGGCTCCAGGACGGTCGGCTGCTCCGGGGTGAGGTGCTCGCCCGCTGGCAGGAGTACGTCGGCACCGGCGAGCTGTTCCGCACCCTGGAGGCACGGATCGGCCGCCTACGGGACCGGGTCGTGGCCGCTGTCACCGGGCGGCCGGCACCCGCCGCCGAACTTCGCAACGCCATCGAGTCACAGCTCGTGACACTGCTGCGCGGGGTGGCCTCGGAGGCCGCCGAATCCGCGTACACCGGGTGGAAGGCGCACCCGGCCGGTGCCGGGCTGCTCGACCCCGCGCTCGCCCACCCGAGCGACGACCTGCCGGAACGTGCCGAACGGATGGTCCGGGACTGGCAGCGCGGGGTGCTGGAGCTGGTCCGGGTCGAGGGCGGCGACAAACGGTTCGTGGCCCGCACCGCCGCGTACGCGGTCAACGCCACCGGGTTGGCCGTGATGATCGCCGTCTTCGCCTCCACCGCGTTCATCCCCACCGGGTTGGAGGTGGCCACCGGGGCCGGCACCACGGTCGCCGCGCAAGCCGTACTCCAGGCGATCTTCGGCGACCAGGCGGTGCGTACCCTCGCTGCCAAGGCCCGCGCCGACCTGCTGAGCCGGGTGCGGACGCTGCTCGACGCGGAGGCCGACCGTTTCTTGACTCGCACCGCGGACGCCCGCCCCGCCGCGGACGACGGCGACGGTCTACGCCGGGCCGCAGGTCGGGTCGAGCTGGCCCGACACCGCAGCGGCCTGTCCGCCGGTGGCGACACCCGGCCGGTCGCCGACGAGGAGGGTTTCCGGTGACGAACATCACCGGTCGGGTACGCGAGGCGTTCCGCGGTGACCAGCGGGTCGACGCCGACGCGCTGATCGCCCGGCTGGACGCGGTACGCCGGTTCCTGGCCGCGGTGGACGGCCTGCTGCCGGACGCCGAACTCGTGCCCGCGCACACCCTGGTCGAGCGGGCTGGCACCCGCCTCGCACTGTCCCGGGACCACACCGTGGTCGCCCTGGCCGGAGCCACCGGCAGCGGCAAGTCGAGCCTCTTCAACGCGTTGGCCCAGCTCCAGCTCTCACCGGTCGGAGTCCGCCGGCCCACCACCGGCGTCACCCACGCCTGCGTGTGGGGGCCACTGGAGGGCGCCAACCGTCTGCTCGACTGGACCGGCGTGCTGCCCCGACACCGCTTCGTCCGGGAGAGCGCCCTGGACGCGGACGACGAGACCGCGCTGCACGGTCTGATCCTGCTCGACCTGCCCGACTTCGACTCGGTGCAACGGTCCCACCGGCTTGAGGTGGACCGCCTTCTCGGCCTGGTCGACCAGGTGGTCTGGGTGGTCGACCCACAGAAGTACGCCGACCGGGTCATCCACGACAACTACCTGCGCGAGTTCCACCGGCACCGGGACGTCACAGTCGTCGTGCTCAACCAGGCCGACCGGCTGCCCCCGGCCGAGCTGCCCCGGGTCCTGGACGACCTACGCCGGCTGCTCGACACGGACGGGCTGACCGGGGTGCCCCTGCTGTCCACCACCGCCATCGACCCGGCCGGGATGGTCGGGCTGCGCGACGCGCTGGAGCGGACCGTCGCCGAGCGGCAGGCCGCGCTACGTCGGCTCGCCGGTGACGTCGACACGGTCGTCGTCGCGATGGACGAACAGGTCGGCTCGGCCCGGCCCGCCGGTGGGCCGGACGACGCGGCTGTCGCCGGGTTGAACCGTGCGTTGGCCGGTGCTGCCGGCGTGCCGGCGGTGAGCGAGGCGGTGGAGCGGGCGTACCGGCATCGGGCCGGCGCGACCACCGGCTGGCCGGTGGTCCGGGGCTGGCGGCGGTTGCGGCCCGACCCGCTGCGTCGGCTGCACCTGCCCGGCCCGGCCGCCGCGGACGCCGACCCGTCGGAGAGCCTGGTGGCGGCGACCTCGGTGCCGGACCCGACGGTCGCGCAGCGCTCTGCCCTGGGTCTGGCGATCCGCGCGGTGGCCGACCGGGCCGCCAGCGGCCTGCCCGCCTCCTGGCCGACGGCGGTGACCTCCGCGGCCCGGTCCCGCCTCGACGACCTGCCGGACGCGTTGGACCGCGCGATGGCCGGCACCGACCTCGGCCTGAACCGGCAGCCGGTGTGGTGGCGGGTCGTCGGTGGTGTGCAGTGGCTGGTCACCCTGGCCGCCGTGGTCGGCCTGGGCTGGCTGGTGCTCGGCTACGCGCTACGGGCGCTCGGCCTGCCCGCGTTGGACAACCCGATGGTCGGGCAGGTGCCGATGCCCACCGTGCTGCTGCTCGGCGGCCTGCTGGCCGGGCTGCTGACGGCCGCGCTGACCCGACCGGTGGTGCGCTGGGCAGCCCGGAGGGCGCGGGCCCGTGCTCGCCAACGGCTGACGGTCCGGGTCGCCGAGGTGGGCGAGGAGTACGTGCTCGCACCTGTGCGAATCGTGCTCGGCTCGTACGCGCAGGCACGCGACGCGCTGCGGGACGCCGGCCGCCGCTGACGTTCGACGCGACTCGCTACCGCTCTGCGTACGCCCCCGGCGGCGTAGGGTCGAAGCATGGCCACGCCTCAGACCCCCTACGACGCGGTGCTGCACGCCGCACGCGACGTGACCAAGCTGGAGTCCGCCCTCGACGCCGAGATGCTCGGCAGCGCGCTGCTGGGCAGTGTCTACGCGATCGCGGAGACCGACCGCGACACCGCCGTACGGGAGTTCGTCACCGGGTTCCTCGCCGCCACCGCCCGCCGCCGGATCGCGTCGGCGACCACCATCCGCCAGATCTTCGCCACGCTCGTCCCGGACGCCGACGGCACCGAGCGGGTCCGCCCGGGCAGCCAGGCGCCCACCTGGACCGGTCAGCTCGGCCGGGTGCACCTCACCGGCTCCTGGGCGTACGGAGACGTGTACGGCGACCAGACCTCCTACCTCGCCACCTTCGCGTACGACGACGCGTCCGGGGGCTCCGAGCACGCCCTGGTGGCCCTGGTGGACCACAACATCGGGATCACCAAGGACATCTTCGTGGGCGGGCCGGCGGAACGGATCCTGGACCAGGTCCGGCAGATGTGCGCGGACGACGAGCTGACCTGGTTCCGTACCGAGAACCCGGCCCGGCTCCGGGGTGAGGTGGCCCGCCACCTCGCGGTGACCGACGAGCTGAGCGAGTTGCCCGGGGAGGGTTCCCTCGCCACCGACCGGGCGCTGGTCGGCGCCCGGCTGGCGATGCTGCCCACGGCGGCCGACCCGACCGGCCCGGCGGAGGTCGAGCCGCTCTCCGCCGCCGAACGCACCGACCTGGTTCGGCGGTTCCTCGCCGCGCCGGAGGCCACCCGCTTCGGTCTGGACTCCGTCGACGGCCCGGAGCTGGCCTCGCTGCACTTCTGCCTGAGCCTGCTGCTGGACCACTCGGCCTCCTTCCCGGACGCCGACCCGATGCGCTGGAGCCCGGCGGTGTCCGGGCTCTTCCTGCTGGACTGGGTGCACCGTCGGGCCGTGCTCGACATGGACGACGCGGCGATGCTGCCCCGGGTGCTGCGCGCCTGGGCGCGGTACGCGTCCCGCCAGCGCGGCCTGCCCGAGGCGGCGACGACGCGCACCGACGAGGCGATCGAGGAGATGGTGCCGGAGTTCGCGCGCCTGTACTCGACGGGCGAGCGGCGCAGCGCCGCCACCGCCGCCGTGGCGCAACTGATGGCCGACGGCGTGGACCCGGACGACCCGGCCGCGCTGGACGCGTGGATCGAGGCGAACCGACACCGCCTCGCCGACGACGGCGCCTGACGACATCCGAGGCGGGCGGCCTGATGCCGCCCGCCTCGGCCCGGCCCCGCACCGCACCTCGACCCGGCCCGGCCCCCGCACCTCGACCCGGCCCGGCCCCCGCACCTCGACCCGGCCCGGCCTCAGCACCTCGGCCCGGTCCCGGGGCTGCCCGGCTCGTTCAGCGCAGCGGGCCGAAGACCGCCGCGGCGATCAGCGCGCCGACCACGCCGCCGGCGAGCACCTGCGGCACCGTGTGGTCCCCCAACCGCACCCTGGACCAACCGACCAGCGCCAGCAGCGGGGAGGCGGCGACCACGCGCGTCCCGAAGGTCAGCGTCAGGATGACCAGTGCGCCGGCGGCCACCGCCGAGTGGATCGACATCTTCCACCAGTGGCTGACCGACACGGCGACCACGAGGCCGACCAGTCCGGCCACCGCCAGCGCCAGCACCGGGCGGGGTGCGTCGAGCACGGCGAGCAGGGCGAGCCCTCCCGCGACCGAGCCGAGGCCGACCAGCAATGGTGCCCGGCGCTGCTCCCGCCTGCCGATGTGATGGTCCGTCAACCGGCCACGGCGTACCCCGCCGACGATGTAGGCGAACGGGATGCCGGTGACGAAGACCGTGGCGAGCAGACCCCAGACGAGGCCCTGGCCGGGGCGGCTCGCGCTGTGCCAGCTCACCGCGAAGATGAGCAACGACACGAGCACTGCCGGTGCGGTCACCTCGGTGACGAGCCGGGCGACTCGCTGCCCCGGACCGGGTCGGGTGGTGACCGGGCGGAGTTCCGCACCGCCGCCCACGCCACCCCCTCCGGTACGCGCCTACCGTCGAACACCGCCGGCACCGGATGGGCCGCGCCTGTTCGTCACCGTACCGCCGGGGGCACCGCGGGGTGTGTCGGTCGGGCCGGCGGGACGGGGCTGATCGTGGGAGTTGCGGAAGCGGTCGGCGACGACGGCACTGCCGGGCCGGGCCGGCTGGTCGGTGCGGTAGGGGCCGCGGATGGCGCGGGTGTGGTGGACGGCGGCGCGGGCGTCGTGGGCGAGCCGGACCAGGTGCTGGTCGGCACGGCGGTGGCGGTCGAAGGGTCCGTCGGCGTGGAGGTCGGACCCAGCGTGGGGGTCGGCTCGAACGTGGGCGTCGGGTCCGACGTCAGGGTCGGGGTCGGGTCAGGCCCGGTGGAGCCGGTCGGATCCGGGTCCGGCGGATCCGTCGGGTCCGGATCTGACGAACCGGTGGGCTCCGGGTCGGTCGGGTCCGGGTCGGGTGAACCGGTCGGGCCGGGGTCGGTCGGCGAAGCGGTCGGTGGCGGGGGCGCGACCGGCGGGGGCGCGGCCGGAGAGGTGCCCCGGGTGGGTTTCGGCGTCAGCGGCCGGGTTGTCGCCCGCAGGGCGGGGCCCCGGTCGGCCGTGGCCGGGTCCTCCGGCGAACGTCGCGGAGCGGCGGGCAGCCAGCCGCTGGTCGGAACGACGCTGGGTGTGCCGGGCGGCGGGAGCCCCGGCTGGCTGGTCAACGGGAACGGGATCAACACCGGCCCGACCGACGGGGTCGGGATGAAAGGGGTGCTGCTGTCCGGCAGCGCGGTGCTGCCCGGAGTCGCCGAGCCGGCACTGATCGCGGCCAGGATCGGCATCGACGCGGTCCCGGCCAGTAGGGCGACGGTGAGCAGGTAGCCCCGGGTGGGGCCGCCAGCGCCGGGGGCACGGTGCACGCCGACCACGCGACGGTAGCCGCCTGCGGACCGGTGCCGGCCGAGCGCCGGTGTGCCGGGACCGTCACCTGGCTCGTGCACCGCACACCCCTTGTCGTAGCCGTCGGACGAGATGAAGAGACGCCCCGCCAAAGCTGGCATATAACCCGATAGGCGCGATCCTGCAGGAATCAGCCTTACTTAGTCACCCTGCGTAAGCCAACCTCCACCGCGTGTCGACACGCGGAGCTGACCGAACGGTGACGAATCATCGCCGGATCGCCCTGTAAACCCAGGCCGGCATGATGGCGACAAACGATCGCAAAGCGTGGCCGGTCGGGATGCGGGGCAGGCGTACTGTGGGCGCGCTCACCTGCTCTGCGAATATGGAGCACGACGGCAACGCAGCCGTGACCTCCGCGCACCCTCGCGGCAGGCGCGGTTGAGCGCCGGCGCTCCCGATCCGGGTTCGGCCAGAACCCGGCTCACGCCGCGCGGCAACCCCCACCGGGGCTAGGCGCGGCCGCCAGGAACCGGTCCGGCAGCAGCCGGACAGGCGCACGAGTTGCGCGGCCGGGTGACCCCCCGGTGCCGACGCAGACACGACAGGGAGAGACCGATGGCAAAGGGCGACCCCGGGGGCACCACCCGCAGCAGGCGGGCTGCATCCCGCTCCAGGAAGGGCGCGGCCGGCGACCCTGAGCTGGTGCAGCTACTCACCCCCGAAGGCGAACGGATCGACAGCGTCACCGGGCCGGACGGCACCGAGTACCGCGTCGACTTCACCGACGAGGAATATCGCGGGCTCTACCGCGACCTGGTGCTGGTCCGGAAGCTGGACGCCGAGGCGACCGCTCTCCAGCGTCAGGGCGAGCTGGGCATCTGGGCCAGTCTGCTCGGCCAGGAGGCCGCCCAGGTCGGCTCCGGGCGGGCGCTGCGTACCCAGGACATGGCCTTCCCGACCTACCGGGAGCACGGCGTCCTCTACTGCCGGGGCATCGACCCGATCATGCCGCTCGGCCTGTTCCGCGGCGTCGACCAGGGCGGCTGGGACCCCAACGAGTTCAAGTTCAACATGTACACGATCGTGATCGGGGCGCAGACCCTGCACGCCACCGGTTACGCCATGGGCATCACCATGGACGGCAAGACCGGCACCGACGACGGCGAAGCCGTGATCGCGTACTTCGGCGACGGGGCCACCAGCCAGGGCGACGTCAACGAGGCATTCGTCTGGGCGGGCGTGTTCAACGCGCCGATGGTCTTCTTCTGCCAGAACAACCAGTACGCCATCTCCGAGCCGCTGGAGCGGCAGACCCGCATCCCGCTCTACCAGCGGGCCGCCGGCTTCGGTTTCCCGGGCGTACGGGTGGACGGCAACGACGTGCTGGCCACGTACGCGGTCACCCGCACCGCGCTGGACAACGCCCGGCACGGGCAGGGCCCGAGCCTGATCGAGGCGTACACCTACCGGATGGGCGCGCACACCACCTCCGACGACCCGACCCGCTACCGGATCGCCAGCGAGGTCGAGGCGTGGCAGGCAAAGGATCCGATCAGCCGGGTCAAGGCATTCCTGGAGAAGCAGAAGATCGCCGGCGCGGACTTCTTCGCCGAGGTCGACGAGCAGGCCCGCCGCGAGTCGGTGCACCTGCGTGAGCGGGTGCTCGCCATGCCCAACCCGGAGCCGGTGACGATGTTCGACCACGTCTACCCCAACGGGTCCCCGCTGCTCGACGAGCAGCGCGCGCAGTTCAGCCGCTACATGGAGTCGTTCGAGGGGAGCGCACACTGATGGCCACGGAGACGCTCACCCTCGGCAAGGCCCTCAACACCGGCCTGCGTCGCGCCCTGGAGACCGACCCCAAGGTCATCATCATGGGTGAGGACGTCGGCAAGCTCGGCGGCGTCTTCCGGATCACCGACGGGCTCCAGAAGGACTTCGGCGACCAGCGGGTGATCGACACCCCGTTGGCCGAGTCCGGCATCATCGGCACCGCGGTCGGCCTGGCCATCCGTGGCTACCGGCCGGTCTGCGAGATCCAGTTCGACGGTTTCGTCTACCCCGCGTACGACCAGATCGTGTCGCAGGTGGCGAAGATGCACTACCGCTCGCGCGGCAAGCTCAGCATCCCCATGGTGATCCGGATTCCGTTCGGCGGCGGCATCGGCGCGGTCGAGCACCACTCCGAGTCACCGGAGGCGTACTTCGCGCACACCGCCGGCCTGAAGGTGGTGTCCTGCTCCAACCCGCAGGACGCGTACGTGATGATCCAGCAGGCCGTCGCCTCGGACGACCCGATCGTCTTCCTGGAGCCCAAGCGGCGCTACTGGGAGAAGGGTCAGGTCGACCTGGGCGCGCCGCTGTCCGAGGCGTACCCCCTGCACTCGGCCCGGGTCGTGCGGCCCGGCACCGACGTCACCCTGCTGGCCTACGGGCCGATGGTGCGGACGTGCCTGGAGGCGGCGACCGCCGCCGCCGAGGACGGCCGGGAGCTGGAGGTCATCGACCTGCGCTCGCTCTCCCCGCTGGACCTGAGCTCCGCCTACGAGTCGGTGAAGCGCACCGGCCGCGCGGTCGTGGTGCACGAGGCGCCGTCCAACATCGGCATCGGCGCCGAGTTGGCCGCCCGGATCACCGAGGAGTGCTTCTACTCCCTGGAGTCGCCCGTGCTGCGGGTGACCGGCTTCGACACCCCCTACCCGGCCGCCCGGGTGGAGGAGGAGTACCTGCCCGACCTCGACCGGGTGCTCGACGCCGTCGACCGCACCTTCGGCTGGTGAGCGACATGTCCCGGATCAAGACGTTCAACCTGCCCGACCTGGGCGAGGGGCTGACCGAGGGCGAGATCCTGGCCTGGCTGGTCAAGGTCGGCGACACCATCGAGCTGAACCAGCCGATCGTCGAGGTGGAGACGGCCAAGGCGGCGGTGGAGATTCCGGCGAAGTGGGCCGGACAGGTGCAGACGATCTTCCACCCGGAGGGCACCACGGTGGAGGTCGGTGCGCCGATCATCTCGATCGACACCGACCCGGGCGCCGGTCCGCTGGAAGGCCCGTCGACCACGGCCACCTCCAGCGGCGACCTGCCCACCCCGTCGGCGGCTTCGCTGGCGGCGGTGGAGGTGGCGCCGGCCGAGGGCATGGTGGAGCCCGGCCTGATCGGCGGTCCGGCCCCGGGCGGGCGGACCGCGGTGCTGGTCGGCTACGGCCCGCGTACGACCGCCGCCAAGCGCCGCCCGCGCAAGGGTGGCGTGCCGGCGCAGACCGCCGCCCCTACCGGGGTCGATCATGGAGTTGTGGTGGGTGACAAACCAGCCGCGACCCCCACGATTCCGGCACCACAAATCCATGATCGACGCGGTGGGTCGAGCGGCGGCGCGACCGGCGGGGCAGTGCTGGCCAAACCGCCGGTGCGCAAGATCGCCAAGGATCTCGGGGTCGACCTGGCCGCTCTGACCGGTTCGGGTCCGCTGGGCTCGATCACCCGTGAGGACGTGCAGCGGGCGGCGAGCGGCGCCACGGTGGTGGCCGAGCCGGTCACGGCGACGGCGACGAGCGCCGCGAGCTTCGGCGCGGACCGCGAGCAGCGCATCCCGGTCAAGGGGGTACGCAAGCTCACCGCCGAGAACATGTCGCGCTCGGCGTTCACCGCTCCGCACGTGACGGAGTTCCTGACCGTCGACGTGACCCGGGCGATGAAGGCTCTGGAGCGGCTGCGCAACCGACGGGAGTGGCGTGACGTACGGGTCTCGCCGCTACTGCTGGTGGCGAAGGCCGTGCTGCTGGCGGTGAAGCGTCACCCGATGGTCAACTCGACCTGGGCCGGCGACGAGATCGTGGTCAAGGAGTACGTCAACCTCGGTATCGCGGCAGCCACCGAGCGCGGCCTGATCGTGCCGAACGTCAAGGACGCCGGTCGACTTTCGCTACGGGAGTTGGCGGACTCGCTGACCGAGCTGGTGCAGACGGCCAAGTCGGGCCGTACCTCGCCGGCGGACATGTCCGGTGGCACGTTGACCATCACCAACGTCGGCGTGTTCGGGGTGGACACCGGCACGCCGATCCTGCCGCCGGGTGAGTCCGCGATCCTGGCCTTCGGCGCGGTGCGGGAGATGCCCTGGGTGCACAAGGGCAAGGTCAAGGTGCGTCAGGTGACCACCCTGGGGCTGAGCTTCGACCACCGGATCATCGACGGTGAGCTGGGCTCGAAGTTCCTGCGCGACATCGGCGACTTCCTCGCCGATCCGGAGGCGGCGCTGCTCGCCTGGACCTGATCGTTTCGCGACGCCAGCCACGGCCGGTGTGCCACGGGTTAACGCCCGGCACACCGGCCGTGTCGTTTGGGCAACGGAACCGTCGGCCCGAAGGCCTGTTGACCTTTGATTGTTAGGCAAGTGTCTCAGCTCACCTAATAATCGATGGAAGTTCGCCGGCTTCTGCGGTTGAATAGATGCATCAGGGGCTGACAACCGAATAGCTAGGGGGACCCACCAATGAGCATGATCGAGCGAATCCGCAACCACCGCGACGCCAACCGCCGCGCCCGTGCCATCGAGCACGCGCTGCGCTCGGCGAACTCGCCGGCAGTTCGCGAAGAGATCCTCGTCATCGCCCAGCGTCACATGAGCTGACGCTCCACGACATTCCGCACCTCCTCCAGATCGATGGCCCACCCGGCCCACCGGGTGGGCCATCGGCGTTTCCCACCACCCACCACCGGGATTCCGCCCTGCCGCAGCGCCCGGTACGGTGGGCTTCGGTCGCCGCCCGCCGACCCGGCAGAGGCCGAGCCGACAGAAGCTGCTCGACACCGACCGGCCACGCGCAGTGACGACCGGTGCTCCTTGGACGCGCCGTGCCGCTACCCGATACCGTGCGGGGAGCCGGCACAGCGGTACGCCGGTGACGCCGGCAGCCACGCCGAGGAGACCGATCGGCACCGGCGAGCCGACATGTGATGGAGGAGGCGCACCCATGACGTCCGAGGGCCCGCACCGTCCCGGCCAAGAGCCGGACGAGGTGTCACCGGGCGCCGGCGGACCGGCGCCGTACGGCGACCGCCCGGCGCAGCCGGACAACGGCCACAACGCCGCCGGCCCCGACCTGGGCTGGGCGCCCCCGCCGCCGACGCGGCCCAACCCGTCGACACCGGCATGGGCGACCCAACCCGAGCAGCCGCCCGCCCCCGCCTGGGGTGCTGCCCCGCAACCCAACGACCCGGCGCAGCCCGCCTGGGCCGCTGGCGGCGGCACGAGCGAGCCACCTCAGCAGCAGCCCGGCGGCTGGCCCGGCAACGACGGCGCACCAGCCCCGGCCCAGCCTGGCCCGTGGGCCGCGCAGCAGCAGGGCTGGACGCCCGCGGAGCAGAGCGCACCGGCACCCAACTGGACCCCGAGCGCCCCCGAGCAGCCCGACTGGGTGCAGGCCCAGCCGGCCGCGAGAGGTGCCGCACAGGTGCCCCCCGCCACCACTGCCTGGCCTGCCCAGGAAGACCCGGCCCAGTCCGGCGGCTGGGGTGGCGCCGCGCAGGCCAACCCGCCCGCCGCTGGTGACTGGCGCGGGGCCGAGTCGCAGCAGCCCGAGCCGCCGCAGGCCGGTGGTTGGTCCGGCGGCGCCCAGCAGGACAACGCGACCGGCAACGGCGGCTGGCCCGCCAGCGCCGCCGCGCCCGGCGACCAGCCGGTGTGGACGCCGGCCGAGCAGTCACCGCCGACCTGGGGCCAGCCCGCCGAGCCGACGGAGCAGCCCGCCCCCGCGTGGGGACAGGCCGCCCAGCCGAACGCCGCCCGTGGGGCAGCCCAGGTGCCGGCGCCGAACCGGCCCGGCCAGGACGACCCGGCGCAGTCCGGCGGGTGGGCCGCACAGCAGCAGGCGCAATCCGCAGCCTGGAACGACGGCGGCGGCGACGCCCGACAGGACCAACCCGCGCAGCCCGCCGCCTGGCAGGGTGCCGAGGGCCGTCCGCAGCAGCCCGACTGGGTGCTCTCACCCCAGGACCAGCCGACCGATCGGCCGGAGCCGTCGGGGTGGACCCCGCCGGAGCAGAGCGGCCTCCCCGCTCGCGCCAGCGCCAGCGTGCCCGGCAACGACGGCACGCCCGCCTGGCCTGCCAACCCGGACAACGCGGCACCGAGCACCCCCGCCGTACCGGAGGCCGAACCGTGGGCACCCGGCGAGGTGTGGGGTCGCGCGGAGGCGGAGGCATCCGCCCAGTCCCGCGGCGGCTGGGAGGCGGACCGCGGCGACGAGGCACCCGCCTACCAGCCCGGGCCCGCGCCGGGCATCTCGCCGGCAAACGCGGTGCCGCTGCCCCCGCAGGAGCAGCGCGTGCCGGGCGCCAGCCTGGCCGCCATCCCGCCGGCCGACTACGCGGCACCCCAGGCCCAGTTCGCACCGATCCCCGAGCAGCCCGCGTACGCCGAGCGGGAGGCACCGGACGCCGCCGCACAGTACGAGGCGGAGCCGGCCGGCTGGGGCCGCGCCGAGGACGCTTCTGTGAGTGGCGCGGTGGTGCCTGCCCCGCGTACCTCTCCGGAGTCCGGGGCGGGCCGTGCGGTCGTACCGACGTCGGAGGCCGAGTCGGCAGCCGGCGCGGCGGCCCGGGCCACGGCGAGCGCCTCGGTGCCGCTGGCCAGCCGGGTCATGCCCCCGACCGACCAGGCCGTCCGGCCGTCCGGCACGGCCGCACCACAACCTCGGGTGTACGGCCGCCCGGCTCGGCCCGAGCCGGAGAACGAGCCGGAGCCGGAGGCGTTCCAGGCCGAACCGCCAGCCGCGCGGCAGGTCACACCGGAGTGGCAGAACGACTCACAACGCCCGGTCGTACCCGAGTGGCAGCACGACTCGCAGCGGCAGACCGCGCCGGAGTGGCAGAACGACTCGCAACGCCCTGTCGTGCCCGAGTGGCAGGACGACTCGCAGCGGCAGGCCGGTCCCGGCTGGGGCGGCGAGCCCGCAGCCGATCCGCGCTTCGACGACCGGCAGCCCGCACCGACCGCGTTCGGTGAGGCACCGCCGGCGTTCCCGCCCGGTGTGCCGTCCTTCGTCGACACGCCCGGCAACAGCCGGCCGGTCAACGGCAACCGACCGCACGCCGGTGCCGAACGGCCGGCCGACCAGTTCGGCGGCCCCGGGTCACCGGCCGCCGGCACCGCCGCGGTCAACGGAACCACCGCCTTCGGCGGGCCGGACTTCGACGGACCGAACGCCGGTGGCTTCGGCGGGCCGGGCTCCGGTGGCTTCGGCGCGCCGGGCTTCGGTGCCGGGCCGGCAACCGAGCCGGCGCCGGGCAGCAACTTCCCGCCGTCGTTCCCGCCTGCGCAGCAGCCCCCGTCGCCCTGGGGCCAGGAGGCCGGCCAGTCGGACCAGGGCCGGTTCGACGCGTTCAAGCCGGACGCCGACGAGCCGAAGGCGGAGCCGCCGACCCCGAAGGTACGCAACGGTCGGGTGCTGGCCGCGGTGCTGATCGCCGCGGTGCTGATCCTCGCGGTGCCGCTCGGCCTGCTGCTGCTGCTCGGCAAGGTGGGCAAGGACGACTCGCCGGCCTTCGACCCGGCCGTCGGCACCTGTGTGAAGCAGTCCGGTCAGGGTGGCGCTTCGGCCGCCGACTGCGGCGAGGCGGACGCTTTCACGATCGTGTCGAAGGTGGACGCGAAGGAGAAGTGCACCGACCCGACGCAGCCGCACGTGGTGCTGCCTGGTGACGGCACCAACCGGGTGCTCTGCCTCAAGCCGGCCACGAAGTAACTCCACCGACGGCGGGGGCACGGTCGACCGTGCCCCCGCCGTCGTCGTACCCGGTGCGTCAACTCCCTGATCGTTGGCAGCGGGGCCACTCGACACGCTGAGCACCGCACTGCTGAGCTGCCACCGATCGCCGCTGCCAGCACGGCTCGACACCTGCTGTCGTCCGGGTCACGGCGATCCTGCCCGCGGGGCGTGGCAGGCTGAGGGCATGGGAACGACAGCGCGTGTACGGGCGCCCGAACTGCGGGGCCGGCAGTGGCTCAACACCGGCGGCCGGAATCTGACCTTGCAGGATCTTCGCGGCAAGATCGTGATCGCGGACTTCTGGACGTTCTGCTGCATCAACTGCCTGCACGTCCTCGACGAGCTGCGCCCGCTGGAGGAGAAGTACGGCGACGTGCTCGTCGTGATCGGTGTGCACTCCCCGAAGTTCGAGCACGAGAAGGACCCGGACGCGCTCGCCGCCGCCGTCGAGCGGTACGGGGTGCACCACCCCGTACTCGACGATCCCGAGATGGACATGTGGCAGCAGTACGCGGCGCGGGCCTGGCCGACGCTGTCGGTGATCGACCCCGAGGGGTACGTCGTCGCCACCATGGCGGGCGAGGGGCACGCCGAGGGGCTGGCCCGGTTGATCGACGAGCTGATCGCCACCCACGAGACCAAGGGCACCCTGCACCGGGGCGACGGGCCGTACGTGCCGCCGCCGGCACCGGAGACCGCGCTGCGCTTCCCGGGCAAGGCGGCGCAGCTGCCGAACGGCAACCTGCTGGTCTCGGACTCGGCCCGGCACTCCCTGGTCGAGGTGGCTCCGGACGGCGAGACGCCGGTGCGCCGGATCGGCTCGGGCGAGCGGGGCCGCGCCGACGGACCGGCTGCCGCGGCGACGTTCTCCGAGCCGCAGGGGGTGTGCCTGCTGCCCACGCATGTCGCCGAGGTCGCCGGCTACGACCTGGTGGTGGCCGACACGGTCAACCACCTGCTGCGCGGCCTACGGCTGGAGTCCGGCGAGGTGGTGACCGTGGCCGGCAGTGGCCGGCAGTGGCGTGCCGAGGTCGACGACCACGCCCACGACGCGCTCGCCGTGGATCTCTCGTCTCCGTGGGACCTGGCCTGGTACGACGACAAGCTGATCATCGCGATGGCCGGCATCCACCAGCTCTGGTGGTTCGACCCGATCAAGCGGACCGCCGGCATGTACGCGGGCACCACCGTCGAGGCGCTGCGCGACGGCCCGCTGGCCGAGGCCTGGATGGCGCAGCCGTCCGGGCTCTCCGTCTCCGCCGACGGCACCCGGCTCTGGGTCGCCGACAGCGAGACCAGCGCCATCCGCTACGTCGAGAACGGTGTGCTGGGCACGGCCGTCGGGCAGGGCCTGTTCGACTTCGGGCACGTGGACGGCCCGGCGGAGTCGGCGGTGCTCCAGCATCCGCTGGGTGTGTGCGCGCTGCCGGACGGCTCGGTACTGATCGCGGACACGTACAACGGGGCCGTGCGCCGCTTCGACCCGGACAGCAACCAGGTCTCCACGGTCGCCGACGGGTTGGCGGAGCCCAGCGACCTGGTGCTCACCCCGGCCGGTGAGGTGCTGGTGGTGGAGTCGGCCGCGCACCGGCTGACCCGGCTCGCTCCGGGTGCCCTGTCGGCAGCGGGTGCCAGCACGGTGGACGGGCCCCGGCACCGCACCGAGCGCAAGCCGACCGACGTCTCGGCCGGTGAGGTCACCCTGGACATCGTCTTCACCCCGGCGCCGGGGCAGAAACTGGACGAGACGTACGGGCCGTCGACCCGGCTGGTGGTCTCCGCGTCCCCGCCGGAACTGTTGGTGGACGGTGCCGGCACGGGCACCGAACTGTCCCGTCGACTGGTGCTGAACAGCGAGGTCACCGCCGGGGTGTTGCAGGTGACCGCTCAGGCGGCGACCTGCGACGCGGACGTCGAACACGCGGCGTGCCACCTGACCCGGCAGGACTGGGGCGTACCGGTCCGGGTGGTCGACGGCGCGGTGACCCGGCTCCCGCTGGTGCTCCGCGGCCTGGACGCCTAGCTGTTAGGAAGGGCCCCTTGTTATGCAAAATCCGATAACAAGGGGCCCTTCCTTTCACGCGAACGGGGCCAGGGACACGTCGGCGTCGATGAGGGTGGCGCGGACCAGTTCGGCGGCGGAGACCGCACCCGGGGTGTCGCCGTGCACGCAGATCGAGTCGACCGAGCAGGGGATGACGGTGCCGTCCACCGCCACCACGATCCGTTCGACGGCCATCCGCACCGCCCGTTCGGCCACCTGCTCCGGGTCCGTGATCACCGCGCCCGGTGTGCCTCTGGGCACCAGCGCCCCGTTCGGCAGGTACGCGCGGTCGGCGAAGGCCTCGGCGACGACCGGCAGGCCCGCGCCAACGGCGAGCTGGGCCAGCGTCGAGCCGGGTAGGCAGAGCACGGGCAGCTCGGGGTCGTAACCGGTGACCGCGGCGACCACCGCCGCCGCCTGGGACTCGTCGGTGCTGGTCGCGTGGTACAGCGCCCCGTGCGGCTTGAGGTAGCGGACCCGGGTGCCGAACAGCCGGCAGAACGCGTTCAGCGCCCCGAGTTGGTAGGTCACCTCGTCGCGTAGCTCGGCGAAGTCGTACGCGATGTGCCGTCGACCGAAGCCGGCCAGGTCCCGGTAGCCGACCTGCGCGCCCACCGCGACCCCGCGCCGCGCGGCGCCCTCGCAGACCCGTCGCATGGTGGACGGGTCGCCGCCGTGAAAGCCGCAGGCGACGTTGGCGGAGGTGACGAGACTCAGCAGCGCCTCGTCGTCGCCGAGTCGCCAGATGCCGAATCCCTCGCCCAGGTCAGCGTTGAGGTCCATGGAATCTGACGGTAGTCCCTGGCCGGGCCTGCGCGAGCGGGGTCACGTCGGTGACCACCCCGATGACGGGGTATCCGCCGGTGGTCGGGTGGTCCGCCAGGAAGATCAGGGGCTGTCCGTCCGCGGGCACCTGTACCGCGCCGAGCACGATCCCCTCGCTGGGCAGTTCGCCGGCGACCGCGCGGGGCAGCGGCGCGCCGGCGAGTCGCGCGCCGACCCGGTTGCTCACCGGGCTGATGGTGTACGCGGTGCCGAACAGCCGGTCGAGCGCGGTCGACGTGAACCAGTCGTCGCGGGGGCCGAGGCGCAGTGTCAATCGCAGCTCGGGCAGGGGCGTGGGGCTCACGGTCAGATCCACCGGCGCGGGTGCGCCGAGCGGGTCGCCGAGCGGCAGCCGGTCGCCGTCGCGCAGCGGGGGCGGGCCGAGCCCGGAGAGGGTGTCGGTGGCTCGACTGCCGAGCACCGGCGACACGTCGATGCCACCGGCCACCGCCAGCCAACTCCGTACGCCCTGTCGGGCGGGGCCGATCCGCAGCACCGTCCCGGCCGGCAGGGTGACCGGGCACCCGGTGTCGGCGGGGCGAGCGCCCGCCTGGACCGTGACCTCGGTGCCGGTGAGCGCCACTGTGGTGGCCCGGGTCAGCCGCAGCGTGCAACCGGTCAGGGTGATCTCCAGCCCGGCGGCGTGCTCGGGGTTGCCGACCAGCCGGTTGGCCAGCCGCAGGGCGGCCGGGTCGAGGGCACCGGAACGGGGTACGCCCAGGTGCGCCCAGCCGGGCCGGCCGAGGTCCTGCACGGTGGTGAGCGCGCCGGCGCGGAGCACCTCGATGGTGGCCGGGTTGGTCACGTCGCCACCATCCGGACCGAGGTACCCGGGCCGAGCCGGGCCGGCGGATCGGCGTGGACGTCGAAGAGGACCAGGTCGGTGCGGCCGACCAGCTGCCAGCCGCCGGGGGACGTGCCCGGGTAGATGCCCGCGTACGGGCCGGCGAGGGCGACCGAGCCGGCCGGCACCCGGGGGCGGGGTGTGGCCAGTCGGGGCAGCGCCAGCTCGGCGGGCAGCCCAGTCAGGTAGGGGAAGCCGGGGGCGAAGCCGCAGAACGCGACCCGGAACCGGGTGCCGGTCAACCGACGCAGCACGGCGGGCACGTCCACGTTCCAGTGCTCCGCCACCGCAGGCAGGTCCGGTCCGTCGAAGGAGACCGGGACGACGACTTCCCTGGCGTCGCGGTCTGCGGCTTTGGCGACGGCGTCATGGTCGGTGGCTGTGGGGTCGACGTCGGCTGTGGTGACAGCGTTTTGGTCGGTGCCTGCGGGGTCGACGTCGGCTGTGGCGGCGCGGATCGTCGCGGCGACGACGGCGGGTGCCCACCGGGTCAACTGTTCGGCCACGGCGGTCGGGTCGGGCAGACCGTCGAGCAGGACGGTGCTGGCCGCCGGCACGATCTCGACGGCGACCAGGTCGCCCTGCTCCCGACGCCGCCACAGCTCGGCCCGCCACGCTTCGACCAGGTCGACCTCGGGCACGTCGTCGTCGGTGGTGCAGTCGAGCAGCAGGGCGTGTGCCCCGACGGGCCGGATCCGCATCGGCTCATCTTCGCCGATGGCCTGGGGTCGCTGTGTTCACGCTGACGGTGCCGGTCGTCACCGAGACGACTACTTGAAAGTAACCTACGGTGCCGTAACCTGGTTGTCGTGACCACCTCCGCCCCGCTTCGCCTGAAGCCGGTCGACATCGGTAAGCCCCGGATGCGCGGCTGGCTGCACACGTACGCCTTCTTCGTCGCGGTGGTGTGCGGCATCGTGCTCTGTTCGATCGCCGCTACCCGCCCGGGGTGGGCACCCCTGGTGAGCTGCCTCATCTACAGCCTGACCGTCTGCGGGCTCTTCGGCACGAGCGCGTTGTACCACCGTCGAGTGTGGTCGGAGCGCGGCTACCAGGTGATGCGCCGGATGGACCACTCGATGATCTTCGTGTTCATCGCCGGCACGTACACACCGCTCTGCGTGATGCTGCTCGCGCCCCGGCCGGCCACCGTGATGCTGGCCCTGGTCTGGGGTGGCGCACTGGCCGGCGTGGCGCTCAAGGTGGTCTGGCCGCACGCGCCGCGCTGGGTGTCCGCGCCGCTCTACCTGGCGCTGGGCTGGGTGGCGGTGGCCATGTTGCCGGAGATCCTGCACGGCGGCGGTGTCGCGGCGCTGGTGCTGCTGATCGTCGGCGGCGCGATCTACAGCGTCGGCGCGATCTTCTACGCGTTGCGGCGGCCCAATCCGTGGCCGACCGTCTTCGGTCACCACGAGTTCTTCCACGCCTGCACCCTGCTGGCGGCACTCTGCCACCACATCGCGATCTACTTCGCGCTGTTCGCCTGACCCAAACGGCCAGGGCTGTCCGCCCTGCCCAAACAGCCGAGACTGTCCGCCCTGCCCAACAGCCGAGACTGTCCGCCCTGCCCAACAGCCGAGACTGTCCGCCCTGCCCGAACAGCCGAGGCGCAGGCGCGGCCAAGCGAACGCACCCCGGCTGCCTGGTCCGGCAACACCGCTCGGCGAGAAACGTCACGGCGGCAGCCGCCATGATCGTGCTCTATCAAGGACGCAGTGGCCTCGATCAGGCCTCGAAGGCCCTGTTTCCCGGATCGAGCACGATCACCGGCCGATCGCCGCGCCCAGCATCGGGCACGCACCCTCAAGATCCGCGCAGCTTCGGTGAAACTGCTACCTCAACGCGCCCTCAGGCAGCAGTTTCACCGAAAGTGCGCGGATCTTGGCGGGGCGGCGTGGCGGGGCGGCGTGGCGGGGCGGCGTGGCGGGGCGGCGTGGCGGGGCGGCGTGGCGGGGCGGCGTGGCGGGGCGGCGTGGCGGGGCGGCGTGGCGGGGC
>NZ_JBDPLX010000025.1:0-112155 GCF_039871815.1 Micromonospora sp. B9E7 | reverse complement strand
GGGTGGGGCGGGGAGGGATCAGTGCAGCAGGGCGTTGCCGAGCACTGTGGTGTCGTCCGGAGCGGGGCGACTGCGGTGCGACTCGGCCAACAGGTCCAGGCGGCCGAGCTGACGTGCGACCCGGTCGACCACCCTCTCGGCGGCGGCCAGCGACCGCACCGAGAGCAACCGGCCACGACTCTCCCGACGCAGCACGAAGTAGTGGACGGCGACACGGACCTGGCCGCGATCGGCCGCGCTCGCCTGGGCGGTGCAGAGGACCAGCTCCCGCAGGCAGCGGGCGAGGCGTTCGGCGAGCTCGAGCTCGGGGCCGTGCAGACCACCGCGGAGCGCGGCAAGATGGCTGTCGACCTTGCGAATCAGCACGTCGGTGCCCGGTTCGACGGTGCGCTGCTCGCCGGCCATCAAATCCCCTCACCCCGGTTCGCGTTGCGAGTGAAGTTACTTTATGTTGCTCCATAGAAGCAAGCAGTTAAGTGAGACTTAACGCGTTAAGCGCACCTTCCACGCTTTTTGCTTTAGTCGGGCACATTCCGCATCGGCTCGCTCGTGGATGTCGTACCGGCGGGGCACGATGGACCGGTGACCGGGGCAGACGCAGACGCCGGCACGGTGCTCGCCGGGTTCGGTCCGGCCACCCGTGCCTGGTTCGACGCGGCCTTCGCCGCGCCCACCGCCGCCCAGACCGGCGCCTGGCGGTCCGTCGCCGCCGGCCGCAACGCCCTCGTCGTGGCGCCCACCGGCTCGGGCAAGACGCTCGCGGCCTTCCTCTGGTCACTGGACCGGCTGGCCCGCGAACCGGCACCGGCCGAGGCCCGCCAGCGGTGCCGAGTGCTCTACGTCAGCCCGCTCAAGGCCCTCGCCGTCGACGTCGAACGCAACCTGCGCGCCCCGCTGGCCGGAATCCGGCAGGCTGCGACCCGGCTGGGCGTCGCACCGCCCGACATCACCGTCGGCATGCGCACCGGCGACACGCCTGCCGACGAGCGCCGAGCCTTCGCCCGCACCCCACCGGACATCCTCATCACCACACCCGAGTCGCTGTTCCTGCTGCTCACGTCCGCGGCCCGCGATTCACTGCGCGGCGTCCAGACGGTGATCGTCGACGAGGTGCACGCGGTGGCCGGCAGCAAACGTGGCGCCCACCTGGCCCTCTCCCTCGAACGCCTCGACGAGCTGCTGCCCACCCCGGCGCAACGCATCGGCCTCTCCGCCACCGTCCGGCCGATCGACGCCTGCGCACAGTTCCTCGGCGGCGCCCGCCCGGTCGACGTGGTGCAGCCGGCCACCCCGAAGACCATCGAGGTCAGCGTGCAGGTCCCGGTGGAGGACATGACCCGCCTCGACGAGCAGGAGCAACCACCGGAGGACGACCTCGGTGGCCCCGGGCCACGTCGCGCCTCGATCTGGCCGGCCGTCGAGGAGCGGGTCTTCACCCTCATCGGGCAGCACCGCTCGACAATCGTCTTCACCAACTCCCGCCGCAGCGCCGAGCGCCTCTGCGCCCGGCTCAACGAGCTGGCCGCCGAAGAGGCCGCATCCGTGTCGGCCGAGGGCGCGCTCGGCGTACCGGAGGGGTTGTCGGCCGGCGACGACCTGGCGGTCGACCGCGACCCGGCGTCCGGCGCGCAGCGGTGGGGTGGCCCCGCCGGTCCGGTGCGCAACCGGCCACCGGCAGAGGTGATGGCCCAGTCCGGCGCGGCCACCGGCGCGTCGCCGGTGATCGCCCGCGCCCACCACGGCAGCGTCTCCCGGGAGGAGCGCAAGCACATCGAGGAGGCGCTCAAGTCCGGTCAACTGCCGGCGGTGGTGGCCACCTCCAGCCTGGAGCTGGGCATCGACATGGGCGCTGTCGACCTGGTGGTGCAGATCGAGGCCCCACCCAGCGTGGCCGCCGGTCTGCAACGGGTCGGCCGGGCCGGGCACCAGGTGGGGGCGGTCTCCCGTGGGGTGGTCTTCCCCAAGCACCGCGGTGACCTGCTGTCCTGCGCGGTGGTCGCCGAGCGGATGACCGAGGGCGCGATCGAGGAGCTGCACTACCCACGCAACCCACTGGACGTGCTGGCCCAGCAGATCGTCGCGATGGTGGCGCTGGAGCCGTGGGCGCTCGGCGACCTGGCCGTGCTGGTCCGCCGGGCCGCGCCCTTCGCCGAGCTGCCCGACTCGGCGCTGCACGCGGTGTTGGACATGCTCTCCGGCCGCTACCCGTCCACCGCCTTCGCCGAGCTGCGCCCCCGACTGGTCTGGGACCGGGCCACCGACCTGCTCACCGGGCGTCCCGGCGCACAACGACTCGCGGTGACCAGCGGCGGCACCATCCCGGACCGGGGCCTGTTCGGGGTGTTCCTGGCCGGCGCCGAGCGGGCCGCCCGCGTCGGTGAGCTGGACGAGGAGATGGTCTACGAGTCGCGGGTCGGCGACGTCTTCCTGCTCGGCTCCTCCTCCTGGCGCATCGAGGAGATCACGCCCGACCGGGTGCTGGTCTCGCCCGCCCCCGGTCAGGCCGCGCGGATGCCGTTCTGGAAGGGCGACCAGCTGGGCCGGCCGGTGGAGCTGGGCCGGGCCATCGGTGCCCGGGTGCGCACCCTGCTGCGGCAGACTGACGAGGCGGCGCTGGCCGCGCTGCGCGACGGCGGGCTGGACGACTGGGCCGCCGGCAACCTGATGGCCTACCTGCGCGAGCAGCGGGAGGCCACCCGTTCGCTGCCCGACGACCGCACCGTCGTGGTCGAGCGGTTCCGCGACGAGCTGGGCGACTGGCGGCTCGCCGTGCACAGCGTCCTCGGTGCCCGGGTCAACGGGCCGTGGGCGCTCGCCGTCGGTCGCCGGCTGGCCGAGCGGTACGGGGTGGACGCCCAGGTGATGCCCTCCGACGACGGCATCGTGGTGCGACTTCCGGACACCGCCGACGAGCCGCCCGGCGCCGACGTGGTGGTCTTCGAGCCGGACGAGATCACCCAGCTCGTCGAGGAGTCGGTCGGCACCTCCGCGCTCTTCGCCGCCCGTTTCCGGGAGTGCGCCGCCCGGTCGCTGCTGCTGCCCCGCCGCGACCCGCGCCGCCGCCAACCGCTCTGGCAGCAGCGGCAACGCGCCGCTCAACTGCTCGACGTCGCCCGCGAGTACGCGGACTTCCCGGTCACCCTGGAGGCCGCCCGGGAGTGCCTCCAGGACGTCTTCGACCAGCCGGCACTGGCCGGCCTGATGCGCGACCTGGCCACCCGTAAGGTGCGGCTGGTCGAGGTCGAGACCAGCGCGCCGTCGCCGTTCGCCCGGTCGCTGCTCTTCGGTTACGTCGGCGCGTTCCTCTACGAGGGCGACGCGCCGCTCGCCGAGCGTCGCGCCGCCGCGCTCGCCCTGGACTCCACGCTCCTCGGCGAGTTGCTCGGCCGCGTCGACCTGCGCGAGTTGCTCGACCCGGCCGTGCTCACCGAGACGGATCGGCAGCTGCGGTGGCTGACCGAGCAACGCCGCCCCCGCGACGCCGAGGACGTCGTCGAGCTGCTGCGGGTGCTCGGTGACCTGAGCGACACCGAGCTGACCGAGCGGGGTGTGCCCGAGGCGTGGCTGACCGAGCTGGAGGCGAGCCGCCGGGTGCTGCGGGTCCGGATCGCCGGCGAGCAGCGCTGGGTGGGCGTCGAGGACGCCGCCCGACTTCGTGACGCCCTCGGCGTGGCGTTGCCGGTCGGGGTGGCCGAGGCGTACCTCGCCCCGGTGGCCGATCCGCTCGGTGACCTGGTGGCCCGCTACGCCCGCACCCACGGGCCGTTCGCCGCGGCCAGTTGCGCGGCCCGCTTCGGGCTCGGCGTGTTCGTCGTCGAGCAGGCGTTGCGCCGGCTCGGCGCCACCGGGCGGGTGGTGTCCGGGGAGTTCACCCCGGACTCCGCCGGTGCCCAGTGGTGCGACGCCGAGGTGCTGCGGATGCTGCGCCGCCGCTCGCTCGCGGCGCTACGCCGGGAGATCGAGCCGGTGCCGCCCCGCGCGCTCGCCACGTTCCTGCCCCGTTGGCAGCAGGTCGGCTCGTCCGCCCGAGGTGTAGAGGCGCTCGCCGCGACGGTGGAGCAGTTGCAGGGCGCGGCGGTGCCGGCGTCCGCCCTGGAGCGGTTGGTCCTGCCCGGCCGGGTCGCCGACTACTCGCCCGCCCAGCTCGACGAGCTGTGCGCCAGTGGAGAGGTGCTCTGGGCCGGGTCGGGGGCGATCTCCGGTGGTGACGGCTGGGTGACCCTCGCGTACGCGGACGCCGCACCGCTGCTGCTTCCGCCGCCGGACGAGGCGTTGACCCGTACCCCGCTGCACGACGCGGTGCTCGACGCTCTCGGCGACGGGCAGGCACTGTTCTTCCGGCCGCTGGCCGACCGGGTCGGCTCCACCGACGACGCCGCGCTGACCACCGTGATCTGGGACCTGGTCTGGGCCGGGCACCTCACCAACGACACCCTGGCCCCGCTGCGCGCGGTGCTCGGCGCGGGCGGTGCGCACCGCTCGCGGCCGTCCGCGCCCCGCACCCGTTACCGGCGGCCCGGTCGGGTGGCGCTGCCCACCCGGGGTGGTCCGCCGACCGTCGCCGGTCGGTGGTCACGCCTGCCGGAGCGGGACGTCGACCCGACCCGACGGGCCGCCGCGCTCGCCGACGTCCTGCTGGAGCGACACGGGGTGGTCACCCGCGGCGCGGTGATGGCCGAGCAGGTGGTCGGCGGTTTCTCAGCGGTCTACCCGGTGCTGTCGGCGCTGGAGGAGCGCGGCGCGGCCCGCCGGGGTTACTTCGTCGAAGGGCTGGGCGCGGCGCAGTTCGCGGTGCCGGGCGCGGTGGACCGCCTCCGCGCGCTGGCCGAGCCCACCGACGGCGCCCGGGGCCGGGGCGCGCCGGCCACCGTGCTCGCCGCCACCGACCCCGCCAACCCGTACGGGGCGGCGCTGCCCTGGCCGGAGCGGGTGCTCGACTCCGGCGACGGGGCCGCCCCGGCCACCGGGCACCGGGCCGGTCGCAAGGCCGGTGCGCTGGTGGTGCAGGTCGGTGGCGACCTCGTCCTCTACGTGGAACGCGGCGGCCGGACGCTGCTCTCCTTCAGCGACGACACCGACACGCTCGCCGCGGCCGGCAAGGCGCTCGCCGATGCCGTCCACTCGGGCGCGTTGGGTGCGATGTCGGTGGAGCGGGCCGACGGCGAGGCGGTGCACTCCTCACCGCTGCGCGACGCGCTGACCGCCGCCGGTTTCCGGGCCACCCCCCGTGGCCTGCGCCTGCGCGGCTGACCCACCCCACCCCTTCGAGAGCCCGGCCGGGCGGGACGCACGTGGTTGGGCGATGACCGGCGTGTCCCGGGCCTCGACACCGCGCACCGGTGCTCAGCCCAGGCCGTTGAGGACCTTCTCGTAGCGGATCCGGTCGGCGGCGGGCGTCTTCGCCTCGAGATAGTTCAGCACCACCGCGCCACGCTGGTACGACTGGCCGCCCCAGGTCTCCGCGATGTCACTGGCGCTGGTCTCGTCCGGGAACACGTACACGGTGACGGCGTCGGTGGCCATCAGCTCGGAACAGCCCAGGCCGAGGCCGTCCGGCCCACAGTCGACCGAGCGGTCCTTCGGGTGCGGCACCTTCAGGCCGGCGGCCCTGAACGCATTGACGACCTGTGTGGCACCGGGCGCACCCGCCGGGCGCTGCGGCAGCACCACCGGCGGCGGACTGGCCGGCCGGCGCTGCGTGGGCCCCTGCGGCGCGACGGACGGCGTGGCCGCCGGGGGCGCGGCACCGCCTGCGCTTGGCGTTGCCGCCGAGGGCATCGACGCGCCCGGAAGACCGCTGGCCGTGGTGGCCGAGACCGACAAGGCGGTGGGGGCCGCGCTCGACGGATCGGCGTCGTCACCGCCGCAGCCGGCGGTGACGGCGGCGGCTACCAGCAGGACTCCGAGGGCGGGCAGGCTCCGAGTTGTCACCAGGGCAGTCTGCCCGGTGCCGCTCGGCGTTGGCAGTGGCCGGTCGGCCACCGCGCTGTCCCATTTCCGCCATCCACCGGTCGGCCACGCGTCGGCGGTACGCTCGACGGCCGAGCACATGCAGACCTCCTGACGGCGACCACGGGGGACCTCCTGCGGGTATCGGGCTGATATTCGACTGTGGAATGCTGCCCCGGTGGGTGAACAAGTGGTTCCCGTGGGTTGTCCCTGCTGCGCATCCCGGACCGGCGGGGGGACCTGCCCGGTCTGTTTCTGGACCGACGACGGCCAGACCGATGCCGACGCCGACGCGGTCCGGGGTGGCCCCAACGGCGACCTGAGCCTCTCGCACGCCCGACTCAACTACGCCGTCTACGGTGCCAGCCACCCGCGCTACCAGGACATGGTGCGTCCGGCCCGCCCCGACGAGCGCCCCTGACGCAGCACTCGACGGGGCGGGCACGGGTCAGCAGACCGGCACGCTGCCGCCGTACACGCTCGAGATGTAGGCGTGGCTGACGTACTGGCCGGTCGCCAGGCGGTTCCAGCGGGTGGTGGTGCGGTACGGGCCGGCCACCGACTGCCCGGTGACGTAGCACTGGATCGGCACGTGCGCCAGCCGGGCGGCGAGACCCCGCACCGCGTACGAGGTGCTGGCCCCGGAGCGGATGTTGAGCGGGCCGTCACCGACCACGCCACGCGGCCCGCCGCCGGTCCACAGGTAGGCGACGTCCACCCAGGCGTTGGTGGTCAGCCGGAGGCCGTCCCAGAAGGTGCCGTCGGCCAGGTCGATGCCGGCCGGGTTGAGCACGGTCCGCCCGAACTGGTCCCGCCCGCCGTTGTAACCGGACTGGTACGCGGCCTGCGCCTCGGGCCGACCCTGCGGCAGGTTCTTCCAGTTCTCCCGCACCGACGACGGGTTCCAGTAGTCGTCGCGGGTGTTCCACGGCCCGACGTCCCACACCGGGGCGTACTCGCAGCGGGCGCCGTTGGTGGTGCAGACCCGCACGGTGTAGTCGCCGGTGTTGAGTGGAGAGAGCCCACGCCGCGACGGCAACGCCACGAAGTGGTCCCGGGGTTGCACGATACGACCGTTGGCGGTCACCTCGCCGACCAACCCGATGCGGGTGGCGTACACCCGGTAGGTGCGGCCGGGGGTGGCGGCGGACACGGCGGCGGTCGCGTCGGCGGTGAGCCGCACGGCGCGTACCGTCGCGGTGGCACCGCCGTTGGGTGCGGTGAGCACCACCCGGGTCTGCACCCGGGTGACCGGGCGGTCGAAGACCGCGCCGGCGGTGGCGGCCTGCCACTCCGTCCAGCCGAGGGCCCGCCAGCCGCGGACCTGCGCCTCCACTGTCGCGCCGGTGGGGACCGACGCGCTGATCTCGGCGCGGACCCGGGTGGCCGGCCGGGCGAGGGTGCGGGACGTGGTCAGCAGCATCCCCTCGGCGACGGCGCTGTGCGGGCTTCGCGCGCGGTGCCCGGTGGCCCGGGCCTCGCGCAGCCGCAGCCCGGCGGCGGTACGTCGGACGTTGACGTCGTCGCGGTCGACGACGGAGAGGTCGGCGTCCCACCGTTCGCCGCTCGGAGCGGCAGCGGTGAGGACGAGCGGACTGCCGGGTGCGGCGTCGGCAACGCCGCCGACGGTGGGTAGGAGCGCGGCAGTGAGCAGGAGGGTGAGGGTGGCGATGAGGGCGACGGATGGGATAGGACAACGCGGTCGCGTCATGGGCATTCTCCTCAGAACTTCCTGACCCTCGCATGTAGGGAGATCATGAGGAACCTGTGTACAAATAGCGACACATGCGAATTCTGCTCAAAAGAGGGAGGATGGCAGCGTGCCCGAAGGCGACACCGTCTGGAACACCGCGCGCTTGCTGCACCGTGCGCTCGCCGGCGCGCGGATCACCAAGAGCGACTTCCGCGTGCCGCAGCTCGCGACCACGGACCTCAGCGGCTGGACCGTGCGCGAGTCGGCCAGCCGGGGCAAGCACCTGCTGCTGCGCCTCAGCGCCCCTGACGCGGCTCCCTGGACCCTGCACTCGCACCTGCGGATGGACGGCGCCTGGCGGGCGTACGCACCGGGGGAACGCTGGACCGGGCGGCCCGCACACCTGATCCGGGTGGTGCTGCGCAGCCCCGGCGCCGTCGCGGTCGGCTACCACCTGCACGAGATGGCCCTGGTGCCGACCGTCGAGGAGGACCGGCTGGTCGGCCACCTCGGCCCGGACCTGCTCGGCCCGGACTGGGATCCGGCCGAGGCGGTCCGCCGGCTCGCCGACCACCCGGAGCAGACCATCGGCGAGGCGCTGCTCGACCAACGCCACCTGGCCGGGGTGGGCAATCTCTACAAGTGCGAGGTGCTGTTCCTGCGGGGTGTCTCGCCGTGGACGCCGGTCGGCGCGGTGCCGGACCTGCCCGGCATGGTGGCCCTGGCGCAGCGGCTGCTCGCGGCCAACCGCGGTCGGTGGACGCAGAGCAGCACCGGCTCGCTGCACCGGGGGCAGACCAGCTACGTGTACGGTCGCCGCGCCCAACCCTGCCGCCGCTGCGGCACCGCGATCCGCAAGGAGGAGCTGGGCGAACGGGTCACCTACTGGTGCCCGGTCTGCCAGCCCGAGCACCCGGACCCGCCTGCGCCCAGCTGACCAGGCCACTTCTTGCGCGACGTCCTCCCAGAAACGGACGATTGGGTAATTCCTATCCGGCCGCCGGAGTCGCATGCTGCGGTTGAACCCTCACCGACCGTCAGCAGAGTGCCGAGGTCCCGCCACGTCGGGGTGGCGGACCTCGTGCCCCGACCCCGGGGAGAGTCATGGCGATGTTCCGCAGACTCCGCTCCACCTTCTTCGAGCGGACGACCCGCGATACCGGCGAGCCCGCCAACGGCCGGACGGCGTCCGTGCCGGCCGCGCGTACCGCCGAGGAGACCGCGCCGGCACCGAGCCTGGACCCGGCCGTGGTGCCACGATGCTTCGGTCCCGTGCCCAACTTCGCCCACAGCCCGCGCCCGACACGGGATCCCAACGGGCGGGTGGTGCCCGGCACCGGGCTGCGCAAGTTCGTCGACCCGTTGCCCACTCCGGCCCAGCAGGGCCGCACCGACCTCGGCAGCCACCTGCCGGTGGCAGCGCCGGACACGATCAGCTATCCGGGCTGCGACTACTACGAGATCGGTCTACAGGAGTACGCGCAGCGGCTGCACCGGGACCTGCCGGCCACCCGGCTGCGCGGCTACCGGCAGCTCAATCTGGGCACCGACGCGACGGGCCACAACACGGTGGCGCCCCCCGACCGGCCGTGGCACCTCGGCCCGATGATCATCGCCCGCCGGGGCCGGCCGGTCCGGGTGAAGTTCATCAACCAGCTCCCCACCGGCCGGGCCGGCGAGTTGTTCCTGCCCGTGGACGACACGATCGACGGTGCTGGTCTCGGCCCACTGGACGGACCGGCACCGTACCCGCAGAACCGGGCGGTGCTGCACCTGGCCGGGGCGCAGACCGGCTGGACCAGCGCCGGCAGCCCGGGGCAGTGGATCACTCCGGCCGGAGAGATCACCCCGTACCCGACCGGGGTGGGCGTGACCCACGTGCCGGACATGCCGGCACCGGGCGCGGGGGCCACCACGCTCTACTACCCGAACGACCAGAGCGGCCGGCTGCTGTGGCTGCACGACAACACACTCGGCCTGGCCCGGCTCACCGTCTACGGCGGGCAGCTCGCGCTGTACCTGCTCACCGATCCGGCCGAGGACCAGCTCGTCGCCGACGGGGTGCTGCCGGCCGACCAGCTACCCCTGGTGATCGAGGACAAGACGTTCGTGCCGGACGACACCCAACTCGCCGCCGAGGACCCGACCTGGGACCGGGAACGCTGGGGCGCCCGGGGCAGCCTCTGGCACCCACACGTCTACCAGCCCCGGCAGAACCCCTACCGGGCCGGCGGACGCAACCCGACCGGCCGCTGGGACTACGGCCCCTGGTCGCACAGCCCCACCCCGGACGGCGCACACACCGACGGCGGGGCCCCGAACCCGCACCACGACCCGGTCGACGCGCCCGACGAACCACCGCTGAGCCCCGACCTGCCGCACCCGTCCGCGGTCCCCGAGGCGTACGGCGACACCCCGCTCGTCAACGGCGTCGCCTACCCGTACCTGGAGGTGCGACCGCGCGCGTACCGGTTCCGGATCCTCAACGCCTGTCTGGACCGCAACCTGAACCTCCAGCTCTACCGCGCCCGCTCGGACGCGGCGATGTGGACGGCCGACGGCGCGCTCGCCGACGCGGACGCCGGTGAGGTGCCGATGGTGCCCGCCGTGCGGGCGGCGGACCGGCCGGCGGGGTGGCCGACCGACGGACGCGACGGCGGTGTGCCGGACCCGAGTGCGGCCGGGCCCGAGTTCGTCCAGATCGGCAACGAGGCCGGCCTCCTGCCGGCACCTGTGGTGCTGCCGAACCGACCGATCGGTTACCGCTACGACCGGCTCGACCCGACCGTGCTGAACGTCGACGGGCACACCCTGCTGCTCGCCCCGGGCGAGCGGGCCGACGTGCTCGTCGACTTCTCCGCCGTGCCGCCGGGCAGCACCCTGATCCTGTACAACGACGCGCCGGCTCCGCTGCCCGGCTACGACCCCCGCTACGACCAGCACACCGACGCACCGGACCGCACCGCCGAGGGTGGCCCCCCTCCCACCGAGCCGGGGTACGGCCCGAACACCCGCACCCTGCTCCAGTTCCGGGTCAGCGGGGTACCCGCACAGCCGTACGACCTGACCCGGCTGCGCGAGCGGCTACCCCTGGCGTACGCGGCCAGCCAGCGCCCACCGATCGTGCCGCAGCCGGCCTACGACGCGGCGTTCGGCACCCGTACCGGGTCGGAGACGACGGTGCCGGTGCACGCCAACACGGTGACGTTCACCCCGGCAGGCGGCGCCGGCCCGGTCACGCTGCCGATCACGGTCAAGGCCGCCCAGCAGGTGTTCGAGCCGGACCACGGCCGGCTGGCCGGTCGACTCGGCGTCGGGCACCCGCACGCCGGGCCGCTCAACCCGGCGACACTGCCGCTGGGCCCCACCGACCCGGTCACCGAGGTGCTCTTCGCCACCGACCCCGCCCTGCCGGTGGGCGCACCGGGCGACGGCACCCAACTCTGGCGGATCAGTGGCGCCGTGCGGCAGACCGAGCCGCTGCACTTCGGTGGATGTGACGTGCAGGTGGTCAACCGGGTCGGTTGGGACGGCACGCTGCGGCCGCCGCACGGCACCGAGTTGGGTTGGAAGGACATCGTCCGGGTCAACCCCAGGGAGGACGTCGTGGTGGCGTTGCGCCCGATCGCCCCGGTGCTGCCGTTCAAGCTGGGCGACAGCGTCCGGCTGCTCGACCCGGGTCGCCCGGCCGGGGCCCGTACCGGGTCGACCCCGGTGAGCCCCGCGGACGGGCGACCCGCCATGGTGGTCAACCAACTGGTCAACCTGGGCTGGGAGTACCGCTGGCACAGCCAGCTCGCCGGTCACCGCGACGGTGGGATGACCCGGCCACTGGTGCTGCGGGTGGCGCCGAAGGCACCGACCGGGTTGACCGCCACGCCGGTGTCCGGCTCGGCCACCGCGCTGCCCGCGATCTCCCTGGCCTGGACCAGCAACGGTGGACGCCCACCCGCCACCAGCCATCTGCTGCAACGGGCCACCGACGCGACCTTCGGCGGCGAGGTCACCACGATCACCGTCGCGGCCGCCGCCACCCGGTACACGGACGCGACGGTCACCCCCGGCGTGACCTACCACTACCGGATCCGGGCCGAGAACGCCGTCGGCTACTCGTCCTGGTCGAACGGGGTACCGGCCTCGGTGCACCTGGCCGCGCCCAGCGGCCTGGTCGCGGCGCTCCCGCCGGCCGCGCCGCTACGGGTGGCGCTGCGCTGGTCGAACCGGTCGTTCGCCACCGGCATCGACGTGCAGCGGGCGACCAACCCGACGTTCACCAGCGGCCCGGGCACCACGGCGATCGGGGTCAGTGACAACCACCTGGACGTCACGGTGGCACCGGACACCACGTACTACTACCGCGTGCGGACCACCTACCTGGGCGCCGCCTCGGCCTGGTCGACGGTCGCCACGGTGACCTCACCGCCCGCGCCGGGCACCCCCACCGGAGTGAGCGTCACCGCCAGCGCGCCCGGGCCGGACACCGCCACGGTGGTCCTGGCCTGGACGGCGAGCACACCCACCGGCCAGGGTTCCGGGTTCATCGTGCAGCGGGCCCTGGACCCGACGTTCGATCAGGAGGTCGCCACCTTCACGGTGACCGGTCGAGGTTTCACCAACACCGGGCTGGCCCGGGGCGTCACCTACCACTACCGGATCCGGTCGTTCAACGTCGTGGGCAGCTCGCCGTACACCGGCCTGGTCCTGGTCACGACCCCACCGTGACCGGCCGGCGCTGCCCGCTCAGCGGGTGGGGGCGCGCAGTGGGGTGCCGACGGCGCGCAGCTCGGCCAGTGCGCCGGCAACCCCGTGCAGCAGGTCGGTCGCCTCGGTGAGCCGGTCGGCTGCCGGGTGGGCGGTCTCCGGTCGGGCGTCCTCGGCCAGGTAGCCGGCGGCGGCGACCACCAACCGTTCGTAGGCGGCGACCCCGCCCTCCAGTTGGGCGGTCAGCACGGCGTGCGCCTCGGCCAGCGGCGCCCGCGCGTCGGCCGGGGCCAGCCGCAGCGCTCGTTCGACACTCGCCACCCGAGCGGCAAGGTCGCGCAGTGAACCATCGGCGGCGGCGGCCTCCTGCACCGCGGGCTCCGCCAGCCCGGTCAGCCGGGGAGCCATCCCGGCCAGGGTGAGGGCCGCCCGGTCCAGACGGGCCCACTGCTCACCCGCGCTGGTGCCGCGCAGGGCTATCCGGGAGCGGACCCGGCGGACCTCGGCCAGCACACCCGGGCCGACCGGCAGCCGCTCGACGGCGGCGACCAACCGTGCCCGCGACCGGGCCGCGGCCTCGGCCGGGTCGAGCGCCGGGGGCGCCGGCTGGGCGGCCAGGGCGCGCACGTCGATCCATCGCCAGGCGGCGAGCGCCACCGCACTGCCCGCGGCGCCGGCCCAGGCCGCGTCTGGCAGACCAAGGCCGGCGTACGGGGTCAGCACCGCCGCGGCGCCGCCGAGCCCGCCGGCCAGCACACTCCATCGTCGGGCGGACCGGCGTAGCCGACCAAGCCTCCGGAAGTATCGCGTCCGCTCGTCCGCCACCCTGACCCCCTCGGTCCGCTCGTTCAGCCGGCGGCGGTCGGGTCGCCGGTGCCCCGCTCGCGAGCCATGCTGGCGCGCAGCTCGTCCAGTCGGGCAGCAGCCGTCGGGTCGCTCGCCGGGCCGGCCTTCTCGGCCTGCGGCACGCCCGGTCGCTGCGACGCGCCGCCCAGCTGCTCCCCCGCCATGCTCGACCGGATCTGCTCCAGTCGGGCGGAACCCGCCGAGTCGATCGTGGCCTTCTGGATCTCCAACATCCGACCCTCGACGGAGTTGCCGGCCAGCTCGGCGCGACCCATCGCGTTGGCGTACCGCCGCTCGATGCGGTCGCGCACCTCGTCCAACGACGGGGTGTTGGTGGGCGCGGTCAGCGACGACATCGACTCCAGTGAGCGGGCCACCGACTCCTGCATCTTGGCCTGCTCCAGCTGGCTGAGCAGCTTGGTGCGCTCGGCGAGCTTCTGCTGGAGGATCATCGAGTTGTTCTCGACCGCACGCCGGGCCTGGGCTGCGGCACCCAACGCCTGGTCGTGCAGGGTCTTCAGGTCCTCGGTGGCCTGCTCGGCGGAGACCAACTGGGTGGCCAGGGTCTGCGCCGACTGCTCGAACCGCGCCGCCTCGGCCTCGTCACCCTTGGCCCGGGCCTGGTCGGACAGCACCAGTGCCTGTCGGGCGTTGCCCTGCAACCGCTCGACCTCGGACATCTGCCGGGAGAGCTTCATCTCCAGCTGACGCTGGTTGCCGATCACCGCGGCGGCCTGCTGGACCAGCGCCTGGTGCTGCCGCTGGGCATCCTCGATGGCCTGCTGGATCTGCACCTTGGGGTCGGCGTGCTCGTCGATCTTCGCACCGAAGAGCGCCATCAGGTAGTTCCAACCCTTGACGAACGGGTTCGCCATCTCCGCGGTATCCCCTCAGTCGCGTCGCTCCACCACGGTCGGGTCGGACGGGCCGACCACGACCGGCCGGTCTCCATCGTCCCAGTCGAACGCCAGCGAAGGCACCCTTACCGGGGGTCGACAACACCGCAGCTCCTGCCGGCCACCCTACGCGGCCGGGGCCAGCCCGCCCACGCCCAACGAGAGGACGGGCTCAGGCGGCGCAGACCACGTCCCGGTCGCGCTCGGTCGGACGCACACGCGCGCTGCGCAAGGTGGCCCTGAGCGGCGAATCCTGACGGACCGACACGGCGACCTTGCCGTCGGAGGTGACCTGGCGAACGCCCCGGCTGGTGCTCTTGGGCACCGCTGCGGCGTCGGCCGGCTCCTCCTGCATCGAGACGAGCACGTCAGGCATCTGCTCGGCGAGCGCCACGGTGTCGCTCACCTCACGCAGCAGCTCGGACAGGCGGGCGCCAAGGGCGTCGCAGATCGCGGCGAGCAGCTCGCTGGACGGCTCCTTGTGCCCCCGCTCGATCTCGGAAAGGTAGCCGAGGCTGACGTTGGCGGCGGTGGAGACCTCACGCAGCGTGCGCTGCTGCCCCTGACGGCGCGCTCGCAGTGCGTCACCGATCACCCGGCGTAGCAGGATCATCGCACCTCCCCCTGAGGGATACCTCGCGCTCGCCGCTGGCAGCCGGTCGCGGCGGGGCCGCGCCGACCCCGAACGTCGGAGCCTTCCCGCAACCGTACCCGTTGCGAGCCCGGGCGACATCCCGCCCCGCCCGTCGGTTCGTCGACGCAGGGCTCACCGGTGGGCGGCGCCAGCCGTCCCCGCCCTGCCCCGGGTGGTCCCGTCCGGGGTGCCAGAGGTGTCTGGCGGGCGGACATCTTCTGGGGTGTCGGGGTTGCCGGCCGGGGCGCCGGGGGCGGTTTCCCGGGAGTCGGCGTCGTAGATCCGCTCGGCGAGCAGCCGTAGGGCCTCGATCACCGCCGTCGCGCGGACGTGTTCCCGCCCGCCGTCAAGGTCGAGTTGGCGGACCTTGGCGCCGTTCGCCCCGGCGACCGCGACGTAGACCAGGCCGACGGGTTTGCCGTCCTGCGGTTCCGGGCCCGCGACGCCGGTGGTGGCCACCCCCCAGTCCGCGCCGCAGCGCTCCCGGCCACCCTCGGCCAGCGCCGCCGCCACGTCGGGGTCCACCGGTCCGCGCTCGGACAGCAGGTCGGCGGGCACGCCGGCCAGGGTGTCCTTCAAGTCGGTGGCGTAGACCACGAGGCCGCCCCGGTAGATCGCGCTCACCCCGGCGACGTCGACGATCGAGGCGGCCAGCAGGCCGCCGGTGAGCGATTCGACAGTGGCCAGGGTCTCGCGTCGCTGCGCCAGCCGGTGCACCACCGCCGCCGCCGCGCTGCCCGCCACGGCGTCATCCGAGACACCGACCGCCGGCCGTCCGAAACCCACTTCACGCTGCGTCGACTCGTCCGTTCCCACGCACCAATCCTTCCCCACCGACCGACCCCCAACCCTGCCGGCCCGATCGCGTCGATCATGAGGTTGCCCTCGCGACACGCCGACCCGGATGGCGACAATCTCATGATCAACGCGGGTGGGGTGGGGGGTGGGGGTTTAGCGGGGGCGGCGGAGGCGGAGGGCTTGGGCTATGTAGTCGAAGCCGGTGGCGACCGTGACCAGGACGGCGGCAGCCATGATCCACGGGCCGACGGCGGCGAGGGCGGCCGGCATCGGCCAGAGGTACCACGCGATGGCGAGGATCTGGAGCGCGGTCTTGACCTTGCCGCCCCGGCTGGCGGCGATCACGCCGTCCCGGATCACCCAGAACCGCAGCCCGGTGATGCCCAGCTCACGGACCAGGATCAGCGCGGTCACCCACCAGGGCAGTTGGTCGTACCAGGAGAGCAGCACCAGGGCCGCGCCGGTGAGCGCCTTGTCGGCGATCGGGTCGGCCACCTTGCCGACCGAGGTCACCAGCCCGAAGCGGCGGGCGATCCAGCCGTCCACCAGGTCCGTCGCCGAGGCCACCGCGAAGATCAGGCAGGCCGCGATCCGCCAACCGGCGTGCGTCATCCCGGACACGATCACCGAGGCGGCGAAGACCGGCACGAGCACCAGCCGCAGGGCGGTCAGCGCGTTGGCCGCGTTGAGGACGGGCACCACTGCCGCGACCGCCCGGCCCGGCGTCGACTCCGTCGCCCCGGTCACCGCCGCGCTCCGCTCGGGCTGCCGCGGCGTTCCCGGCACCGCACCACGTGGCTCCCCCGCTCCGCTCGGACCCGCCGTCACCGTGCCGCGCCGGGCGCCGCCGAGATCATCTCATCCGGCACGGCGAGCAGGTCCACCCCTTCGGTGCCGGTCACCGTTGCGCGTACCAGGTCACCCGGGCGCAGCGCGGCCAGGTCGACCCCGCCCTCGGCCGGAGCGACCAGGGTGGTCGAGCCGTCGACCTCCGGCGCCTGGTGCGCCGCCCGGCCCTCCACCACGCCGTCCGCGATCGAGTCGACGAGCACCTCGACGGTCGAGCCGAGTCGGTCCTCGGCCCGCTGCGAGCACAACTCGTCGGCGAGCGCGCTGAGCCGGTCGTAACGCCGTTTGATCGTCGCGGCGGAGACCTTGCCGGGCAGCCCGGCGGCCTCGGTGCCGTCCTCGTCGCTGTAGTCGAACATGCCGATCGCGTCGAGTCGGGCCTCGGTCAGGAACCGGACCAGCTCGTCGACGTCGGCGCGGGTCTCGCCGGGGAACCCGACGATGAAGTTGCTCCGGGCGCCCGCGTCCGGAGCCAGCGCACGCGCACCCGCCAGCAGCTCCAGGAACCGGTCGGTGGAGCCGAAACGCCGCATCCGACGCAACACCGGCTCGCTGGAGTGCTGGAACGACAGGTCGAAGTACGCGGCCACACCCGGGGTGTTGGCGATCGCCTCGACCAGCCCGGGCCGGGTCTCGGCCGGCTGGAGGTAGCTCGCCCGCACCCGGACGATGCCGCTCACCGCGGCGAGCTGCGGCAGCAGCTTCTCCAGCGCACGGGGGTCGCCCAGGTCCTTGCCGTACGAGGTGGAGTTCTCGCTCACCAGCACCAGCTCGCGTACGCCGGTCTTGGCCAGCCACTCCGCCTCGGCGAGCAGCTCGTCCGGCGTACGCGAGACGAACGCGCCACGGAAGGCGGGGATGGCACAGAACGCGCAACGCCGGTCGCAGCCGCTGGCGAGCTTCAGCGAGGCCACCGGGCCGGTGTCCAGCCGGCGGCGCAGCACCTGCCGCAGGTGCGCCGGGGTGTGCTCGTCGGTGTCGACGGTGGTGCGGGTCACGGTGCCGTGCCCAGGCAGCGACACCGCGCTGTCACGCCGCTTCACCGGAGTCAATGGCAGCAGCTCACGCCGGTCCCGGGGAGTGTGCGCGGTGACCTGCTCGCCGGCGACCACCGCGTTCAGCCGGGCGGCGATGTCCGGGTAGTCGTCGAAGCTCAACACCGCCTGGGCCTCGGGCAGGCTGTCTGCGAGCTCCCGGCCGTACCGCTCGGCCATGCAGCCGGCCGCGACCACCTTGGCGCCGGTCCCGGCGGCGGCGAGCAGGGTCTGGATGGAATCCTGCTTGGCCTTCTCCACGAAGCCGCAGGTGTTGACGACCACCACGTCGGCGCCCTCGCCGTCGGTGCTCACCTGCCAGCCGTCGGCGTGCAGCCGGGCGGCCAGCTCCTCCGAGTCGACCTCGTTGCGGGCACAGCCGAGGGTCAGCAGGGCGACGCGGCGGCCCTCGGCGTGGTCGGAAGGAGAAGGAGCGGTGGCAGACACCATCCGAGGGTACCGGGCCAGCCGGGGTAGCCCGCGCACGCGGGCGGCCGGGGACGTGGAAGGACCCTCAGTCCGCCCCGGTGTGCCGGGTCGGCCGGGGCGGGCCCGCGCGCCGCCAGCTGTCGCGGCGGACCGGTCAGCGCGCCGCCGCACCCACCCGGGTCAGCGCGTCGAGCAGGAAGACCTCGGTCCCGGCCAGGCCGGTGGAGCAGAAGACGGAGACCTGGTCCGCGGTGGTCCGGCCGGGGGCCGCGCCGGCCAGGATGCCGCCCAGATCACACAACCGCCCGGCGTACGGGGGTGTGGCCGCGAGCATCGGCGGCTGATAGTTCGCCGCCTGGGTCGGCGAGTCGGTGACCAGCAGATCGGCGGCGTCCAGCAGGTCGGTGCCGAACTCGCTGCGGTCGAGCTGCTTGAAGCCGACCGCGTTGACGTGCGTGCCCGGGCTGATGTCGGCGGCGCGGAGCACCGGGGTCGGGCTGGTGGTCGCGAGCACCACCACGTCCCGCCCGGACACGGCCGATTCCGGGGTGGGCACCGCGCGGGCCGGCACATCCAGCTCGGCGCGGACCCGGGCGGCGAAGGCGTCTCGCCGGGCGGCGGAGCGGCTGTGCACGACCACCTCCCGCAACGGGCGTACCGCGGCGGCGGCCCACACCTGCGTCCAGGCCTGCCGGCCGGAGCCGATCACCCCGAGGCTCTCCGCGTCCCGGCGGGCCAGCGCGTCGACCGCGAGACCCCCCAACCCTCCGGTACGACGGGAGCCCAACTCCTCGCCGACCGCGACCGCCCGGACCGCGCCGGTACGGGCGTCGTGCAGCACCACCAACTGCTCGCCCTCCGGGTGGCCGAAGGTGTCGTACGAGCGGAAGCCGTACCACTCGCCGACCAGGTGCCCGGCGGTGAGCACCATCCGCCCGCCGTCGAGCGGGGCGGCGATCCGAGGCGGGGCGATCAGGCGTCCCTCGTACGCGGCCAGGACGGCGGCGCGCATGGCGTCGACCGTGGTGGCGGCGTCCAGCACGGCGGCAACCTCGGGGTCGGCGTAGAGCAGGGTCATGGTCGCCATCCTGCAAGTTGAAGTCAGGTACAGGTCAACGGGTGGTGGCGGTTGTCACCGCCCGCCCCCGGACGCCGGTGCTAGCGTCGGCAGCGGTGGCCCGGGATGCTCGTGGCCGCTCCGGACGAGTGGTGGGCGTACCCGGTCAGGCCAAGACGCCCCGCGTGAGATGCAGACTCGACTCGTCCCGGCGCGGCAGCCCCGGGCGCCTACCGTGAGGTGAACGATGGCCTGGCTCGTACTCGTGATCTCGGGACTGCTGGAGACGGCCTGGGCGATCGCCCTGGACCGCAGCGCCGGCTTCAGCCGGTTGGTCCCGTCCGCGATCTTCGTGGTGACCCTGGTCCTGAGCATGGCCGGGCTGGCGTACGCGCTCCGGGAGATCCCGGTCGGCACCGGCTACGCGGTCTGGGTCGGCATCGGCGCGGTCGGCACCGCCCTGATCGGAATGCTGGCGCTCGGCGAGTCGGCGAGCCTGCCCCGGATCCTCTGCCTGCTGCTCGTGATCGCGGGCGTGGTCGGCCTGAAGGTCTTCCACTGAGGAAGCAGGCGTGACAAATCCCCACAGTGGGTAGTGATCGATTCGTCACGACAGGCTCTCACCCGGAGGAAGACATGGCCGACATGCCGAGCACCGCCCGTCCCCGCAGCAACGCCGCCCGCATCCTCACCATCGTGGGCTTCGTCTTCGCGGTCCTGGCCCTGCTGCTCAACCCGATCATCTTCGGCGTGCTCGGCGTCATCGCGGGCGTCGTCGGCGCGGTGCTCGGTGACAAGCCGCTGGGCTGGTACGCGGCCGCGGCCAGCGTCGTCGCCGCGATCATCAGCCTGGTGATCATCGGGGCCCTGATCAACAACTGACCACGCTCCGACACGGGCCCGCCGGATACCGGCGGGCCCGTCGCGTGTCCGGGGTCGGTTGTCGGTCAGTCCACGTCGCCGCGCAGGCCGGCAAGGACCTCGTCCAGCTCGTCCGGCTTGACCAGCACGTCGCGTGCCTTCGACCCCTCGGACGGCCCGACCACGCCACGGGTCTCCATCAGGTCCATCAGACGGCCCGCCTTCGCGAAACCGACCCGCAGCTTGCGCTGCAGCATCGAGGTCGAGCCGAACTGCGAGGTGACCACCAGCTCCACCGCCTGCACCAGCAGGTCCAGGTCGTCGCCGATGTCCTCGTCGATCTTCTTCTTGCTCTCCTGCGCCGGGGCCAGCACGTCCTTGCGGAACTCCGGCTCGCGCTGGTCCTTGCAGAACTTCACCACGTCGGCGATCTCGCGCTCGGTGACCCAGGCGCCCTGGATGCGGACCGGCTTGGAGGCCCCCATCGGCAGGAAGAGGCCGTCGCCCCGGCCGAGCAGCTTCTCCGCGCCCGGCTGGTCGAGGATGACCCGGGAGTCCGCGAGCGAGGAGGTGGCGAACGCCAGCCGGGACGGCACGTTCGCCTTGATCAGACCGGTCACCACGTCGACCGAGGGGCGCTGGGTGGCCAGCACCAGGTGGATGCCGGCGGCCCGGGCCAGCTGGGTGATCCGGACGACCGAGTCCTCCACGTCGCGCGGCGCGACCATCATCAGGTCGGCCAACTCGTCCACGATCACCAGCAGGTACGGGTACGGGCGCATCTCCCGTTCGCTGCCCGGCGGGGCCTTGATCTCGCCGTTGCGGACCTTGCGGTTGAAGTCGTCGATGTGCCGGACCCCGTTGGCGGCGAGGTCGTCGTAGCGCATGTCCATCTCGCGGACCACCCAGTCCAGCGAGTCGGCCGCCTTCTTGGCGTTCGTCACGATCGGGGTGACCAGGTGCGGGATGCCCTCGTAGCCGGTCATCTCGACCCGCTTCGGGTCGATCAGCAGCAGCCGGACCTCGTCCGGGGTGGCCCGGGTGAGGACGGACACCAACAAAGTATTGAGGCAGCTCGACTTGCCCGCGCCGGTGGCGCCGGCGATGAGGATGTGCGGCATCTTCGCGAGGTTGGCAACCACGTAGCCGCCCTCGATGTCCTTGCCGAGCGCCACCACCATCGGGTGGTGGTCGCTGGTCGCCGCCCTTGAACGCAGCACGTCACCGAGGGCGACGTTCTCCGGGTCGGTGTTCGGGATCTCCACGCCGACCGCGCTCTTGCCCGGGATCGGGCTGAGGATCCGCACGTCCGGCGACTTCACCGCGTACGCGATGTTGCGGGACAGTTGCGTGATGCGTTCGACCTTGACGCCGTGGCCCAACTCCACCTCGTAACGGGTCACGGTGGGGCCGCGGGTGAAGCCGGTAACGGCGGCGTCCACATCGAACTGGTCGAACACGCCGGTCAGCGCGGCGATCACCTCGTCGTTGGCCTTGCTCCGGGTCTTCGCGGCAGCCCCGGTGCTGAGCATGTTGGCCGGCGGGAGGGTGTAGTCCCCGGCCAACCCGGTCAACGCGAGTTGCTCGGCCCGGGTCGGGGCGGGCGAGTGCTCCGGCGGCTCGACCGGCGGCTTGCGGCTCGCCGGCACCTTCGCCGACGGCTTGCGCGGCAGCACCATGGTCTCCTGGAGGTCCGCGCCGTCCAGGTCCTCGAAGTCGTCCGGGTCGAGGGGCGGAGGCATCCGCTTCGCCGGCCGCTTGCGCGCCGGCCGCGCCGCCGGCTCGTCGGCCTCCTCGGCGGCCTCCGGGGGTGCGACCAGCCCGCCGGCGAGCAGACCCAGCCGCTCGGGAATCTTGTTGATCGGCGTCGCGGTGACCACGAGCAGACCGAAGAGCAACAGCAGGACCAGCAGGGGTACGGCCACCCAGGCGGTGACCGCCCGTTCCAGCAACCCGCCCACGCCGGCGCCGACCAGGCCCCCGGCGTAGTCACGCTGCACGGTGTTCACCGGGTCCTGCCCGATCTGGAGCAGCGCGGCTGTCGACACCAGCAGCGAGCCCCACCCGATCAGGCCGCGACCCCGGTGCTCCGGGTCGGCCGGCTGACGCATCAGCCGCCACGCCCCGATCATCAGCAGCACCGGCACGACCACCGAGATCGCGCCCAGGAACAGCCGGATCGAGTCGGCCAGTCGCGCGCCCACCGGGCCCGCTCCGGAGAACCAGAGCGCCACGGCCGAGAGCAGGGCGAGCCCGAACAGCAGCAGCCCGGCGCCGTCCCGGCGGTGCTCCGGGTCGAGGTCACGGGCCGAGGCGGCCTGCCGACCGGCGGCCCGCACCGCCCAACCCATGCCGTGCGCCAGACCCATCCACAGTGCACCGACCGCACGGCCGACGTAGACGGCCGGGCCGGGTCGGGCCGGCGTGGTCCGACGTCGGACCGGCGCCCGGGTCTTCTTCGCCGGTTGACGGGCACGACTGTTGGTGCCACCGCGCGGCGACGCGCCGCGTCGCCGGCTCGCCTGAGAGGTACGGCCCGCCATAGAGTCACGGTAACGGTGGGGCCGGGCAGATCCCCGCTTTTCCGGGTCGTGTCCGCGCGTCGCAACACGAACCCCACCGCCGGTCGTGATATCTGCCTCAGAAGGGATGCCCCATGGCGTCGCCGGAAATCGCGAGCGATCCGGACGATCCGCTGGCCGGGCACCCAGGTGCGCTGCGTCCACTGAGCGGCGAACTGGTCGCCGCGGTGCTCGCCGCCCGCGGCCGGTCCGTCGGCCTGAGCGCCGACGGCGAGTTGGTGGGCCGTTTCGACGACAACCTGATCTGGTTCCTCCTCCTCGGCGGCGACGGGGAGCTTCTCCAGGTCCGCACCATGGTCACCACCACCTTCGGAATCGAGCAGGTGCCCGCCCTGTACGCCTTCTGCAACTCGTGGAACCACGACCGGCTCTGGCCCAAGGCGTTCACGCACGTCGACGACGACGGTCGGGCCCGCGTATACGGCGAGGTGATCACCGACCTGGAAGGTGGGGTGACTCCGCACCAGCTCGACCAACTGCTCGACTGTGGCATCATCACCGGCTGCCAGCTCGCCGTGGCGGTCCGCCGACTGCCCGGTGCGGTGCCGTCGTGACCGGCCGGGACGAGTTCACCGGCAGCCGCACCGGCATGCCGCCCACCGGCGCTGGTGACCGCTTCGCGGCGGGTCGTCTACCGGCGTTGCAGGCCGCGCTCACCGACGCCCGGGACCTGCCCGACGGTCCGGCCCGGCAGGTGGCCCTGGAACGGCTCGCCGAGCGCGCCGACGCTGCCGGAGACGTCCGTTCCGGGGTGGACGCACGGTTCGCGCTGATCGAGGCGTACCTGCTCGACGGGGAGCGGTGGCGCCTGGTCGAGCCGGTCCGTCGCTGCCGGGCCGCCGCCGATCACCGGCCCGGGCTGCTCACCGACGTCGAGACCGGGCTGCTGCTGCGCTACCAGCGGTACGCGGTGGAGGCACTGCTCGGCACCCCCCGGGTCGGGCTGGACCAGACCCGGTCCCTGCTGCACGACCTGGCCCACCGGGTCGGCCTGGACGGTCCGGACACGCCGACCGTCGCGGAGCTGCACTGCCGGATCGCCGACCACCTGGGCGACGAGCCCACCGCCCGCCACTGGTACGAGCGGTGGTCCGGCAGACGGCCCGGCCCGGCCGGCGGCTGCCCGGGCTGCGCCTCGGCCCGACGCGCGGAGCTGCTGACCGGCTGGGGCGAGTGGCGAGCCGCGCTCGACGAGCTACGGGACTCCGACGGTGATCCGGCAGCCTGCACCGACCAACCCGAGCGGGACCTGGTCGCCGGTCTGCTACCCGCCCTGCGCGGGGGCGAGCCGGAGCGGGCCGCCGCGGCACACGTGCGGGCGTACCGCCGGCACCGGCGCGAACGTGCGGCGTTCCCACACCTCGCCGCGCACCTGCGGTTCTGTGCGCTCGGCGGGCACCTGGAACGCGGGCTGACCATCCTGACCGACCAGCTACCCCGGTTGGACCGGCCCACCGACGACCTCGCCGCGATGGAGTTCGCCGCCGCCGGCGCACTGCTCTGCGCGCTGGCCGAGGAGGCTGGCCTGGGCCGACGGACCCTGCCACGCCCGGCGTACGGCGAGCGACCCGTCACCGAGCCGGACGTGTCCACACTCGGCACGCTGCTGGTCGGGGTGGCCAGCGAACTGGCCGGCAGCTTCGACGCCCGCAACGGCACCGGCCACCACTCCGGCCGGATGGCCGCCTGGCTCGCCGAACGCCCGCTCGCGGCACCGGTCCCGCTGCCCGCCGACGACGAGTTGGGCGGGTACGACGAGCCCGACACCGACGGGTCCGACGAGGAGGCCCGGGCGGGCGAGCTGATGGCGCTGACTCTCGACATGATCACTGCGGTACTGGACGGGCGCGGCGACCAGTACCTGGTGGAGGAGGGCGACACGGTGGTCGGCCGGTGGGGTTCCGTGGTGATCCAGTTCCGGCGGGCCGGCGAACGCGGCGAGGTGCTACACGCCCGATCCATGGCCGCCCGCCGGCTGCCGGCGACCCGCCGTGCCGAGGCGTACGCCTTCTGCAACGCCTGGAACCACGACCGGCTACTGCCCAAGGCGTACGCGCACGACCTCGGTGAGGAGTTGGTGCTGGCCGGCGACGTAGCCACCGACCTGACTCACGGGGTCGCCCCGGCGCAGCTCACGGTGCTGGTGGACGCCGCCATCGCCACCGGCGTCGCCTACGCCGAAGCCGTCGCGGCGCTTCCCTGAGTCGGAGTGCCCGCAACAGAGTCCGGGCCGGTCACCGACGTCCACGGGGGATGTCGGCGGCCGGCCCGCTCACACCTGTCAGACCTCGACCACGGTCGGCACGATCATCGGGCGACGACGGTACGCGTCGTTGACCCACCGGCCCACCGTCCGGCGGACGATCTGCTGAAGCTGGTGCGGGTCGGTGATGCCGTCCGCCGCGGCCCGGTTGAGCGCCTCGGTGACCAGCGGGATCACCGGGTTGAACGCCTCCGGGTCCTCGGAGAAGCCCTTCGCGGACAGCGTCGGACCGGCGACGACCTTGCCGGTGACCGAGTCGACGACCACTGTGGTGGCGATGAAGCCGCCGTCACCGAGGATCCGCCGTTCGGTGAGCAGCGACTCGCTGACGTCGCCGACGGCGAGGCCGTCGACGTAGACGTACCGGCTCTTCACGTGCCCGACCAGACTGGCCCGACCCTCGACGAGGTCGACCACGTCGCCGTCCTCGCAGATCACCACCCGGTCGGCGGCGACCCCGGACTCGATGCCGAGCCGGGCGTGGGCCCGCAGGTGACGCCACTCGCCGTGGACGGGCATCAGGTTGCTGGGCCGGACCACGTTGAGCAGGTAGAGCAACTCCCCGGCGGGGGCGTGCCCGGAGACGTGCACCTTCGCCACGTCCTTGTGCACGACCACCGCACCGGCCCGGGCGAGCCGGTTGATCACCCGGTAGACCGAGGTCTCGTTGCCGGGCACCAGCGAGGACGCCAGCACCACGGTGTCACCGGGGGCGATGGTGATGTGCCGGTGGTCGCCACTGGCCATCCGGCCCAGCGCGCTCATCGGCTCACCCTGCGAACCGGTGGACATCAGCACGATCTGGTCCGGCGGCAGCGTGGTCGCCTCCTCGATCCCGATGACCAGGCCGGCCGGGATGTTGAGCAGACCGAGGTCCCGGGCGATGCCCATGTTGCGGACCATCGACCGGCCGATCAGCGCGACCTTGCGGCCGTGTTCGGCGGCGGAGTCGAAGACCTGCTGCACCCGGTGCACGTGCGAGGCGAACGAGGCCACGATGATCCGGCCCTTTGCCTTCGCGAAGATCGAGTCGAGCACCGGCCCGATCTCCCGTTCCGGGGTGACGAACCCGGGGATCTCCGCGTTGGTGGAGTCGGACAGCAGCAGGTCCACACCTTCGGCGCCGAGCCGGGCGAAGCCGGCCAGGTCGGTGATCCGGCCGTCCAGCGGAAGCTGGTCCATCTTGAAGTCGCCGGTGTGCAGGACCAGGCCGGCGGGCGTACGGATGGCCACGGCGAGGGCGTCCGGGATCGAGTGGTTGACCGCGAAGAACTCGCACTCGAACGGGCCGAGCCGCTCACGACCACCCTCCCGCACGGTCAGCGTGTACGGCTGGATGCGCCGCTCGGCCAACTTCGCCTCGACCAGGGCGAGGGTGAACTGGGACCCGACCAGCGGGATGTCGGGCTTGTGGGCGAGCAGGTAGGGCACCGCGCCGATGTGGTCCTCGTGGCCGTGCGTCAGCACGATCGCCTGGACGTCGGCCAGCCGGTCCAGGATCGGGCCGAAGTCGGGCAGGATCAGGTCCACACCCGGCTGCTCGACGTCGGGGAACAGGACCCCGCAGTCGACGATCAGCAACTTGCCGTCGTACTCGAAGACGGTCATGTTCCGACCGATGGCGCCGAGCCCGCCGAGCGGGATGATCCGCAGGCCACCTTCCGGCAGCGGCGGGGGTAGCTCCGCCTCGATGTGCGCCTCGGTCACGCGTCCACCTCAATCTGCGACGCCGTCACTCGGCGTCCATCGTGTCGTTTGGTCATTCGGGCAGCTCCAGGCCCGCTGCCGCGAAGTCCGCGCGCAGCTGGGCGATCTCGTCGTTGGTGGCGTCCACCAGCGGGGGTCGCACCGGGCCGGCCGGCAGGCCCCGCGATGCCAGGCCCGCCTTCACCAGAATCGTGCCCTGGGTGCGGAAGATGCCGGTGAACAGCGGCAGCAGCCGCCGGTGCAGCGCCAGCGCGGTCGGCATGTCCCCCGCGTCGTACGCGTCGATCATCTGTGCGGTCAGCGCCCCGGTGAAGTGCGTGGAGGTGCCGACCAGGCCCACCGAACCGACGGCCAGCGCCGGCAGGGCGAGGGCGTCCTCGCCGCTGTAGAAGGCGAGGGCGGTCCGGCTGGTCACCCAGCTGGTGGCGGTCAGGTCGCCCTTGGCGTCCTTGACCGCGACGATCCGGCCGTGCTCGGCGAGCCGGACCAGCGTCTCGGTCTCGATCGGCACACCGGAGCGGTGCGGGATGTCGTACAGCATCACCGGCAGACCGGTGGCGTCGGCCACCGCGGTGAAGTGCCGCAGCAACCCGCTCTGCGGCGGCTTGTTGTAGTAGGGGGTGACCACGAGCAGGCCGTGTGCGCCCGCCTTCTCGGCACTGGCGGCCAGCTCGATGGTGTGCCGGGTGTCGTTGGTGCCGACCCCGGCGACCACCTTGGCACGGTCGCCGACGGCCTCCACCACGGCCCGGATCAGGTGTTCCTTCTCCGCGTCGGTGGTGGTCGGCGACTCGCCGGTGGTGCCGTTGACCACCAGCGCGTCGTTGCCCTGCTCATCGACCAGATGGCTCGCCAGCCGGGCGGCACCGTCGAGGTCGAGTGAGCCGTCGGGTGTGAACGGGCTCACCATGGCTGTGAGCAGCCGGCCGAAGGGGCGGGACACCGGTCGGGCCGCGGCGTCGAGGTGGTCGTGCGTCATACCCTCCAACCTAGCGGACGACCAGCCGGGGCCCGCCGGGGAAGGGCTCAGGACGCCTCGTGCGGGCTGGCCGCCACCTCGGTGCCGTCCGGCAGCGTGGAGATCACGAAGTCGGCGAACACGTTGGGGGCGACACCCTGCAACTGGCGCAGGCACTCCACGGCCAGCTCACGGATCTCCACATCGGCGTGCTCGGTGGCCCGCATCGCGACGAAGTGCCGCCACGCCCGGTAGTTACCGGTCACCACGATCCGCGTCTCGGTGGCGTTGGGCAGCACCGCCCGAGCCGCCTGCCGGGCCTGCTTGCGGCGCAGCGTCGGGTTCGGCTCGTCGGAGAAGCGCTGTTCCAGACCCTCCAACAACTCGGTGTACGCCCGCACGCTCGCCTCGGCGGCCTCCACGAACTTCTTGTGCAGCTCCGGGTCGTCGGCGATGACCGCCGGCTCGACCATGGCCGCGTCGCGCTCGGGAACGTAACGCTGGGAGAGCTGGGAGTACGAGAAGTGCCGGTGCCGGATCAGCTCATGGGTGAACGAGCGGGACACCCCGGTGAAGTAGAAGGTGACCGACCCGTGCTCCAGCACCGACAGGTGCCCGACCTCCAGGATGTGCGCCAGGTAGCCGGCGTTGGTGGCGGTCGCCGGGTTCGGCTTCTTCCAGGACTGGTAGCAGGCCCGTCCGGCGAATTCGGCGAGCGCCTGACCACCCTCCGCGTCGGTCGACCACGGCACGTCGTCCGGGGCCGCGAACTGGGTCCACGCGATCAACTTGACCTGGGGCTGCACCATCTCCGGCATTCCTGGGACTGTAGTGGCGCGGCCCCTCCCGCCCCAACTCAGGCGCGCCCCGTGCAATGTCGATCACTCAGGCACCGGTGCTGGCGACAACGCGCCCCAGTCCGGGGCCCCGGCGTCCGGCGTCCGGCGTCCGGCGTCCGGCGTCCGGGGCCGGGGCCGGGGCCGGGGCCGGGCATCGTCGTCGAGGCCGGGGCGGACGGTTCCATCGGCGTCCTTTGGAGCTGAATCGTTTACGACATCAGGCCCTGTGGTCCAGCGTGACGCGTCGCCAACCCTGTGGTCCAGCGTGACGCGTCGCCAGCCGTCGAACCAGATCCGGTCGCGGATGGGCCACCCATGCCGACGAGCGAAGCCCCGAGCGCCACCCAACGACCAAACGTCAAAGCGACCCGCCAGCCACCTCCGTCCGCAAGATCGCGCAACATCCTGGATGTAGTGGCATCCGGCACGCGCAACACCACTACATCCAGGATCAAGCACGATCTTGGAGCAAGGTGCGCCGGCCGTCGTACGCCGAGGGGGCAGGTGTGCAGCGGTCGCCCGGTGATCGACTCGGGTTCTTGGGAGTCGGGGTATCCGGGGCGGGCGGATGGCCCGGTTTCCTGAGTACCGAGTCGATCATGGGCTGTCAGGCGTCGGAGGGCTGTCGGCAGCTACGGCCGAGCCCTCGGCGCACCGTGACGCGACCCGAACGCGACCCGAACGGACCCGAGCACCACCCGAGCAACCCGAGCACGATCCCAGCAAGGACCGAGCAGCCCGAGGTGCTGGTGGACGCCGCCATCGCCACCGGAGTCGCCTACCCGGCACTTCGAGTCCGTCGAGATCATCGAGCAGGGGGCGATTCCCCGGCAGCAGTCGGCGGAGGAGGCACGCGATGTCGTAAACGGATCAGCTCCAAAGGACCCCGGACAGCACATGCCGGCCGAGCGCCGCATGTGCGGAGCAGCGCGTCGGGCAGAGGGCTCTCAGACGTAGAGCGAGGTGAACGGTGCCCACGGCAGGTTGCGCAGCACCGAGAAGGCCAGCCACGCGCCCAGGAACCCGCCGATGACCTTCGAGCTGATTCGCAGCTCGGGCAGTCGCCACCCGAAAGCCTGGTTTCCCGCCCAGGCCACGAAGAGGTACGCCAGGAACGGCAGCGCGAAGACGAACAGGAAATGGTGCCGGGCGGCGGCTGGCAGGTCGGCGTGCAGCACGTACCAGAGGGCGCGGGTGCCCCCGCAGCCCGGGCAGTCCAGCCCGGTGGTCAACTTGAGCAGGCAGGTGGGTGCGGCGTCCGGGGCGGCGTGGGTCGGATTGCTGAGCAACGCGTAGCCCATGCCGATGCCGACACAGCCGACCGCGGCCAGCGGCACCGCCCAACGCGGCGAACGCTCGTAGAGCCGCAGCACGAACCGGGTGAGGCGGTCCGGCTCGGGGGCCGGGTAGCCACCCGGCGGGGGCGTCGGCCAACCGACCGGACCCGCGTCGGCCGAAGCCACGCTCACCGGACCCGCGTCGGCCGAAGCCACGCTCACCGGACGCGCGCCGGCCGGACCCGCGTCGGTGATGTCGGCCGGCACCGTGTGCACGGCCCCGGGGGCGGGCTGCGGCTCGTGGGCCGGTCCGGAAGGGCTCGTCACGCGCTCACGGTACACCGGACACGCCGGCCAGTGCGGCGGTGAGCGGGCCGGCCAGGTCGCCGGCCACGGGCGGGGCCACCGCGTCCAGGCCGAGCCAGCCGGCGAGCCGGTACAACTCGGCGGCGAGCGCCACAGCGGTCTCCCCCGCGTCGACGCCGGGCTCGACCCAGGCGGCCGGCACCAGCAGCACCCCCGCCTTGCGGTCGGCCTTCAGGTCGACCCGGGCGGTGAAGCGGTCGCCCTGCAGAAACGGCAGCACGTAGTAGCCGTAGACCCGCTGCGGCGCCGGGACGTAGATCTCGATCCGGTAGGTGAAGTCGAAGAGCCGCTCGGTGCGGGCACGTTCCCAGATCAGCGGGTCGAACGGGCTGACCAGCGTGTTGCCCCGGATCCACCGGGGCAGGCGGGCGGACGCGTGCAGCCAGGCCGGCTGCCGCCAGCCCGCCACGGTGACCGGCACCAGCTCACCGGCTTCGGCCAGCTCCGCGACGGCCTGCCGGGCACCGGCCAGTGGTAGGCGGAAGTAGTCGCGCAGCTCCGGCTCGGCGGCCACCCCGAGCGACCGCGCGGCGAGGGCGACCAGCGTGCGGTACGCCTCGGCGTCGGTCGGGGTGGACGCGGCCAGCACCGCCGCGGGCAGCACCCGCTCGGGCAGGTCGTAGCGGCGGGCGAAGGAGGTGCTGCGCTCCGCGGCGGCCACCTCGCCGGCCCAGAAGAGGAACTCCAACGCCCGCTTCACCGCCGACCAGTTCCACCCCCAGTTGCCGGTCTCCCGTGGTGCGTCGTGTTCGATCTCGGCAGCCGTCAGCGGACCCCGGGCGGCCACCTCGTCGCGTACCCAGGCGACCAGCTCCGGCTGCTCCTGGGCGATCCGCCGCATGCCGCCCCAGGATTCGCTGTGCGCCCGGGCCATCCGCCAGCGCAACATCGGGTGCAGCTCGACCGGCACCAGCGACGCCTCATGACCCCAGTATTCGAACAACTCGCGCGGGCGGCGGTAGGCGGCCTGGTCGAGCAACCTGATCGGGTAGGGCCCGAGCCGGCTGTAGAGCGGCAGGTAGTGCGCGCGTTGCAGCACGTTGACCGAGTCCATCTGGATCAACCCGACCCGGTCCAGCACCCGGCGCAGATGCCGGCGCGTCGGCACGCCGGTTGGCGCGGTGTCGGCGAAGCCCTGGGCGGCGAGCGCCACGCGGCGGGCCTGGGCAAGCGAGAGTGATTCCGGTGCGGTCATCGTCGGCGACGATAATTCATCGGTACGACGCCGGTGCGGGAAGCTGGACGTGACGGCCAACGGGGCATAGAACGGTGCAATGCTGACCATCCGTCGGGAGGAGCCGGACGACGCCGAGGCGGTCGCCCGGGTGCACGTGCACGGCTGGCAGGCGGGCTACGCCGGCTTCATGCCGGACGAGGTGCTTCGGCGGCTGAACGTGGCGGCTTGGGCGCAACGCCGTCGCGACGTCGGCACCGCCGACCCCGAGCACCCGTTCACCACCCTGCTCGGCGAGGTGGACGGACTGGTCGTCGGCTTCACCACCTTCGGGCCGTACCGCCGCAACCAGGACCGGGACGACCTGGACCCGACGGTCGGCGAGGTGGTGGCGATCTACGTGGAGCCGGGGTGCTGGGGTGACGGGACCGCCGCCACCCTGCTGGCCGCCGCCCGGGCCGGGCTCGCCGAGCAGGGCTGGAGCGGCTACCGGGCGTGGGTGCTGGCGGACAACCGGCGGGCCCGCCGGTTCTGCGAGCGCGCCGGTCTGTCACCGGACGGTGAGCGCTCGACCTACCAGGTGCCGCTGGCCGGCGGGAGCCCGCCGGTCGGGCTGGTCGAGCTGCGGTACGCCGGACGTCTCGACAGCTGACCCGTCCGGGGTCAGCCAGCGGCGGATCGGCAGGAAGGCCAGCAGCGCCAGACTGATCCACACGTAGGCGTTGCTGCCCAGGAAGCCGTCCAACCCGGTGAAGTCCTTCTCCCAGAACCAGACGGTCCGGCTGATCAGCAACGCGTACCCGATGGTCGCGGCGGCCAGCAGGATCCGCCGTCGGCGGCCGGCCGGCGCGGCCATCGCGTTGTCGACCAGCAGGATCAGCGCGGGCAGCAGCCAGACCAGGTGGTGCACCCAGGTAACCGGGCTGACCAGGCACATCACCGCACCGGTCAGCGCCAGGCCGGTCGCCTCGTCGCCGGCCGCGACGGCCGACCGCGACCGCCAGGCCCAGAGCGCCAGGGTGCCGAGCACCAGCAGCAGCCAGAGCAGGGTGCTCGGGTGCTGCGGGTCGAGCCGGGCGACGACCCCGCGCAGCGACTGGTTGGAGACGAAGGCCAACTCGCCCACCCGACCGGTGTTCCACAGCGCCTCGGTCCAGAACTCCCGGGACGCGTCCGGGAAGAGCGCACCGGCCAGCAGCGACACCCCGGCGGCGGTGCCGGAGGCGGTCAGTGCCGCCCGCCAGCGACCGGTCACCAGCAGGTAGACGATGAAGACACCCGGGGTCAGTTTGATCGCGGTGGCGAGCCCGACGCCCACCCCGGCCCACCGGTTGCCGGTCGGCAGCAGGCGCAGCAGGTCCACCGCCACCAGGAAGAGCAGCAACGTGTTGACCTGGCCGAAGTTGACCGTCTCGCGCATCGGTTCGAACGCGGCGGCCAGGCAGAGCGCCACGGCGAGCGCGAACCACCGGGTCCAGCCGGCGCGGCGGGCGATCGGGTCGACCAGCCACCAGATCAGCACGGTGGTGGTGACCACGCTGGCGAGCACGCTCACCACGATCGCCGCCGTCCACGGCAGGTACGCCATCGGCAGCATGACCAGGGCGGCGAACGGCGGGTAGGTGAAGCCGTACTGGGTGCCCGGCTTGAGGTAGTCGTAGATCTCCCCGCCGTCGTGCACCCACCACGTCAGCGCGCCGTAGTAGACCTTCAGGTCGAAGAAGCCGTGTCGTACGGCCGCGACGGCGAGGAACGCGGCGACCGCCACGGCGAGCACCACCACCCCGACGACCTGCGCGGTCGTCCTGTTGGCACCCTGCGCCACCATCGCCTCCCTCGCCCTGCGTAGGCTTCCGTCCCATGGCTCTCGGGTACGTCCGCCCGGCGCGTCCCGAGGACGCCGGCGAGATCGCACGCATCCAGCTCGCGACCTGGCGGGTCGCGTACCGCCGGATCCTGCCTCGGCACGTGCTCGACAACCTGGACGAGGCGTTCCTCGCCCGGCGGTGGAGCGCTGCGGTGCTGGAGCCGCCCTCCGCAGCGCACCGGGTGCTGGTCGCCGTCGAACAGGCCGAGCAATCGTATCTGGTGGGGTTCGCCGCTTCCGGCCCGGCCGACGGCGAGGCCCTGGCCCCGGGTGAGCCGGCCGACGCGCTCGGCCCGGACGTGGCCGCCGTGACCGACCTGCTGGTCGAGCCGCGGTGGGGTCGCCGGGGGCACGGCAGCCGGCTGCTCGCCGCCACCGTCGACCTGTGGCGGGAGGACGGGCTGAGTCGGGCGGTGGCCTGGGCGTTCGACGGTGACGAGGCGACCCGCAAGTTCCTCACCAGCACCGGGTGGGAGCCCGACGGCGCGGCCCGGGCGCTCGACGTCGACGACATGCTGGTGCCGCAGGTGCGCCTGCACGTGGGCGTCCCGACCGAGAAGGTGCCCACGGACGAGTGACGTGACCGGTGTGGCGGCCCCACGTCGGGACCGCCACACCGGCGGCGGGTCAGCCCTTGTCCGAGCCGTCGTTGGCGTCGCGGACGAAGTACCGCTGGAACACCACGAAGATGATCGCTACCGGAATCGTGGCGAGCAGCGCGGCGCCGAGCTTGAGCGGATACTGGGTGCCGCTGCCCAGCGATCCGCTGACCAGGTCGGCCAGCCCACGCGGCAGGGTGAACAGGTCCGGGTCCTGCACCGCCACGAGGCTGTGCGGAAACTCGTTCCACGAGCCCTGGAACGACAGGATGGTCAGCGTGATCAGCGCCGGTTTCGCCATCGGCAGCACCACCGACCAGAAGGTGCGGAAGATGCTCGCCCCGTCGATCCGGGCGGCCTCCTCCACGCTCAGCGGGACCGACTCGAAGAACTGCTTCATGATGAACACGCCCGCCGCATCGGCAAGCAGCGGCACCACCAGACCGGCGTAGCTGTTGTAGAGGCCGAGTTGGTTGAGCACCAGGAACTTCGGGATGAGCAGCACCACCCCGGGCACCGCCATCACCGCGATGACGGCGGCGAACAGCCCGCTGCGGCCGCGGAACCGCAGTCGGGCCAGCGCGTACCCGGCGAGCGAGTCGAAGAACACGCGGCCGATGGTGACCAACACGGTCACCAGCAGCGAGTTGCCCAGCCACAGGGGGAAGTTGGTGCCGGCGAAGATCCGCTCGAAGCCGGCCAGGCTGAGCGGGTCCGGGAACGGCGAGAGCGGGTTCGCCGCCGCGTCGGGTTCGGACTTGAGCGAGTTGCCGATCTGGATGACGAACGGGTAGAGGAACACCAGCCCGAAGAAGACCAGCGTGGCGTACCCCAGGAAACGGGTGGCCAGCGTGCGGGCGGCGCGCTGGTCGCGCCGCGCGGGCGCCGCCGCCGGACGGTCGGTCAGCACGGCCATCTCAGGACCTCTCCGGTACGCGCCGACGCCACCAGCCGCGGCGCGGTCGGTCGGTGTCCCGCTCGGCCAGCGCCCGGCGCTGGATCAGCGTGAGCACGATGATGATCAGGAACAGCACGAACGAGATCGCCGCCCCAGAGCCGTAGTCGAAGTCCCGGAAGGCGGTCCGGTACGACAGGTACGCCGGCGTGAGAGTGGTCTTGGCCGGGTCGCCCTGGCTCATCACGTACACCTGGTCGAAGACCTGCCAGGAGCCGATCACGCCGAGGGTGAGCACCAGGAAGGTGGTGGGCCTGATCATCGGCAGGGTGACGTGCCGGAACCGCTGCCACCGGGACGCGCCGTCGAGGGTGCTCGCCTCGTCCAGCGCGACCGGCACGTTCTGCAGCCCGGCCAGGAACATCAGCATGAAGGTGCCGGAGGTGGTCCAGACGACCAGCGTGATGATCGAGATCATCGCCACGCTGGGCCCGGACAACCAGTCCCACCAGGTCAGCCCGAACGGGCCGCCGTCAGCCAGCGCCGCCGGTGGCGAGTCGACGCCGACCACGCCGAACAGCAGGTGCAACACGCCCCGGGAATCGGCGAACCACTCCGGGCCGTCGATCCCGACGAAGCCGAGCAGCGCGTTCACCGCGCCGGAGTTGGCGAACAGGAACAGGAACACCACGCTGATCGCGACCGAGCTGGTGACCGAGGGGAAGTAGAAGGCGCTGCGGAAGAAGCTCTTGCCCTTGAGCATCCGGTTGTTGACGACCAACGCCAGTCCGAGCGCGAGCACGGTCTGCACCGGCACCACGATCGCCACGTAGTAAATGTTGTTGCGGATGCTGGTCATGAAGTCGCGGCGGGCCAGCCCGTCCTCGGTGAACAACTGGGTGTAGTTGTGTGCGCCGACGAACGGGACGTCGCCGGTGAAGGGGCTGCCCTGGCCGTTCCAGTCGGTCAGACTGACCCAGAGCGCCATCAGGATCGGCAGCAGCAGGAACAGCCCCAGGATGACGATCACCGGCGCGACGAAGAGCCAGCCGGCGAGATTCTCGTTGCTGCGGATGCCGCCCCGGCTCCGGCGCGTGTTCGCCCCGGGCGCGGTCAGTGTCTCGGTTGCCATCTTCCCTCCCTCCCTCCCTGTCTCGAGCCGACAGTGAAAGGAAGGGCCCCTTGTTATCGCCTGGTGTATAGGAAGGGGCCCTTCCTAACGCGTCAGCTGCCGCCGAGCGCCGCCTTGGCGTTCTTGTCGAAGTTCTGCAGCACGGTCTTCGGGTCGCCGTTGGTCAGGCTCTGCAGACCGGTGTCGAGGTCCTTGAGGACGCTGTCCATCTTCGGGGCGTTCACCGGCCCCTGGGCGTACGCGACGCCGTCGACGAACACCTTGTCCGCCGGGAAGGCAGCGGTGTACTGGTCGCGCACCGACTGACGGGACGGCATGACACCGAACGCCTTCGCGAAGGTCATCTGCTGCTCGCCGCTGGTCATCGCCTCGACGAACTTGATCGCCTGATCCTTGTACTTGCTCTTCGCGGCGATGCCCCAGCACTGGGTGAAGGAGAGCGTGCCCTGCCCCTTGGGGCCGGCCGGCAGCGCCACGACCTTGTACTTCACGTTCGGGAAGTCGTTCTGCAGGGCACCCTTGATCCAGTTGCCCTCGATGGTCATCACGGCCTTGCCCTTGCCGAACGCCTCACCCGACCAGCCGGCGTCGAGCTGCTTCGGGTACTTGGCCAGCCCGGTGCTGAGCATCGTCTTGACGTACTGGAGGGCGGCCAGGTTCTCCGGGGTGTCCGCGGTGGGCTGCTTGCCGTCCTTGCTCACCAGCCAGCCGCCGTTCTGCACCATGAAGGCACCGATCCGGTCCCGGGTGTCACCGAGGGCCAGCGGGACCTGCCCCTTGGCCTTGATCTTCTGGGCGGCGGCGGTGAGCTGCTCCCAGGTGGTCGGCACGTCGGCGTCGGTCAGCCCGGCCTTGGCCCACAGGTCGGTGTTGATCTGCAGGGCCAGGGTCGAGAAGTCCTTGGGCGCGCAGTAGAGCTTGCCGTCGTACGTGAACGTGGTGCGCAGGCTCTCGTAGAAGTCGCCCGAGTTGCTGATCTTGTCGCCGTACGGCTCCAGGGCGCCGACGCTCGCGTAGTCGGCGAACCGGGCCGCGTCCACGTAGAAGACGTCCGGCGGGGTGCCGCCGGCGAGGCCCTGGCCGAGCTGCTGGGTGAGGTCCTGGGCCGGGGTGACCGTCGCGCTGTTGCCGGAGCTGCTGGCCCACTTGGCCGCCGCGTCCTGCACGGCCTTGGTCTCGGCCTCACCGGAGGAGCCGATCAGGATCTGCAGGCTGGCCGGGCCGCTGGACTGGGCGGCGTCGCCGGAGGAGTCGTCGAAGCCGCTGCCGCAGGCCGCGGAGCCGAGAAGGGCGACGGCGGCGAGGCCGGCCACCGCAGCCCGGGTGAGGGTTCGAGGTGCCATGGTTTCTCCTGGTGGGGGGTGTGGGATTACGCGGTGTGCCGCAGTGCCAGCGAGGGCTGGAGCAGCACGGGGGTGGGCGTCTCGTGGTTGCCGTCGAGGACCCCGGTGAGCAGGTCCACGCAGCGGGCGGCGGCCTCGCCGAGCGGTTGGCTGACGCTGGTCAGCCCGATCGCGGCGGCCACCGGCGTGTCGTCGAAGCCGATCACCGACACGGGCGGGTCGGTGCCGCGGACGGCCTGGAGGGCGCCGAGGGCGAGCGAGTCGCTGGCGCAGAGCACGGCGGTCGGCGCCACGGCGACGCGCAGGTCACGCATCAGCCGTTCGCCCTCGGCGATGCCGTCCTCGGTCTCGCGGTGCAGCCCGTCCGGGTCGACGCCGGCCGCCAGCAGCGTGTCGCGCCAGCCGGCGCGGCGGTCATCGCCGACGCCGGAGCCGACCGGCCACCCGATGAACGCGATCCGCCGGTGCCCGGCGTCCAGCAGGTGCCGGGTGGCCTGGGCGGTGCCGGCGGCGCCGTCCACGTCCACCCAGGGGTGCGCGTCGAGCGCGTCCCACGGGCGGCCGAAGGTCACGAACGGCACGTCCCGCTCGGCGAGCCAGGCGGTACGCGGGTCGCCGTACTTGGTGCCGACGAGCACGAACGCGTCCAGCTCGTACGTGCCGAGCAGGTCGCCGTAGGTGGCGATCTCCCGGTCGTCGTCGGTGGCGGTGTAGAGCAGCACCCGGTAGCCGGCGGCGTCGGCGGTCTCGGTGAGGCCGTGCAGGAAGCGGTCGAGGACGGAGCCGTTGATGCCGTCGCGGGTGGGTTCGATCCGGGCGGCGATGAGACGCGACCGGCCGGTGCGCATCTGTCGGGCGGCCTGGTTGGCCCGGTAGCCGAGCGCATTGATCGCGTCCTCGACGCGCTGGCGGGTCTCCTGCCGCACGATGTGCGGGGAGTTGAGCACGTTGGACACCGTTTGCCGGCTCACTCGGGCGTGCCGGGCCACCGTCGCTATGGTCACCTTTTCGGCCACTAAATCCCTCTCGCCATCTTGAACGATCCAATCTGGATAAGGCAGTATTAGATCGTTCAAGTTTCTGGAATGTTTCGCACTTTGCACCGCCAGGGGCGCGTTGTCAAGATGGCCGCCCCGCACCCCGAGGATCTGGAGCCACACCGTGATCGAACGCCAGCTGCAACCCCTCCTGCACGAGTTGGTCGGGGTGGTCTTCGCCCCGACCAGCGCGTTGGGGGACGCGACCGGGCAGATCCGCCCGACCGGCGTCCAGGGCGTCTTCCACGCCGATGCCCGGGTGCTCTCCCGAGCCGAGCTGCGGGTCGACGAGCGGGAGCTCGAAGGTCTGACCCGCGGCGACGACGGCCCGCACGGCGCGCACTTCGTGGGCCTGGCCCGCTGGCTCGGCGACGCCACGCCCGACCCCACCGTCCGCGTCGACCGACTCCGCCGGGCCACCCGCAACGGCCTCACCGAGGAACTGCGGATCTTCTCCACCGCCACCGTCGGCGTACGGGCCACCGTCTCCATCGACCTCGGCTGCGACCTGGCACCCATCGAGGTCGTCAAGTCCGGTGGCGCCGCCGACGCGCTGGAGGCCAAGACCGGCCAGCCGGGCACGCTCACCTGGTCGGGCACGGGGATCACCGTCACCGTCACCGCGCCCGGCGCCGACGTGCTCGCCAGCGGCGACCGGGCCACCGCACCCCGGCTGGTCTGGCCGGTCGACCTGCCCCCCGGCGGCGAGACCGTGCTGCGCTGGCAGGCGACCGTTGACGACCCGCGTGCCATCGTCGTCGGCCCGACCGGCGGGCCGGAATGGTCCCGACCCGAGGTGACCGCCGACGACCGACGCCTGGTTCGACTGCTCGATCGCAGTCTGGACGACCTGCACGGCCTCCGACTGGCCGAGACCGGCGCGCCGACAGACGTGTTCCTCGGCGCCGGGGTGCCCTGGTTCCTCACCCTGTTCGGCCGGGACAGCCTCTGGGCCGCCCGGATGATGCTGCCGCTCGGCACCGACCTGGCCGCCGGCACCCTGCGCGTGCTCGCCCGCCGCCAGGGCACCCGCGTCGACCCGGCCACCGGCGAAGCCCCCGGCAAGATCCTGCACGAGCTGCGCCGGCACGAGGTCGCGCTGCCGGAGAACGGGCTACTCCTCCCGCCGGCCTACTACGGCACCGTCGACGCCACCATGCTCTGGGTCAACCTGCTGCACGACGCCTGGCGCTGGGGCCTCCCCGCCGAGCAGATCGAACCGCTGCTGCCGTACCTGGATTCGGCGCTGCACTGGCTCGGCGACCACGCCGACCCGGACGGCGACGGGCTGGTCGAGTACATCGACACCACCGGACACGGGCTGTCCAACCAGGGCTGGAAGGACTCCGGCGACGCCGTCCGCTTCCACGACGGATCCCTGGCCACCGCGCCCATCGTGCTGGCCGAGGTGCAGGGGTACGCGCACGAGGCGGCCGTGAACGGCGCGGCCCTGCTGGACGCCTTCGGCCGACCGGGCGGGGACCGCTGGCGCGAACACGCCGCGGCTCTGGCCCGCCGGTTCCGGGACAGCTTCTGGGTCGACGGCCGGTACGGCCCGCAGCCTGCGCTGGCCCTCGACCGGGACAAGCGCCCCGTCGATTCGCTGACCAGCAACATCGGTCACCTGCTCGGCACCGGACTGCTCACCGCTGACGAGGAGGCCCAGGTCGCCCGCCTGCTCACCACCGACACGCTCGCTGGCGGCTTCGGGTTGCGGACCATGTCCACCGACGACGCCGGCTTCAGCCCCCTGTCGTACCACTGTGGCTCGATCTGGACCCACGACACCGCGATCGTCCTCGCCGGGCTGGCCCGCGCCGGGCACCGCGACGCCGCGCTCCGCCTGGCCGAGGGTCTACTCAGCGCCGCCGAGGCGTTCGACTACCGGATGCCGGAGCTGTACGGCGGCGACGACCGGTCACTGGTGAGCCGTCCGGTGCCGTACCCGGCGGCGTGCCGACCACAGGCGTGGGCCGCAACGGGCGCGGTGCTGCTGCTCCAGGCCGCCACCGGCCTCTACCCGGATGTGCCGGGCGGCACGGTCCGCCTGGCTCCCCTGGCGGGAGCGGAACTCGGCGCCGTCGCGGTCGACGGCCTCCGCGTGGCCAACACCCGGGTGCACGTCACTGTCGACCGCACCGGCGAAGCCACTGTCACCGGTCTCCCCACCCCACTGACAGTGACCCCGGCCCTCCCCACCCAACGCCGTCCCGCAACCCCGTCCCTCCCCCGCTAGGCCGGGCGGACCACCCCGGCGATCTTGCAGTTTCGATTGTCGATATGCGGGATATGCACCTTATGTCGCGACAGAAAGTGCAAGATCGCGGGGGTTCAGGGGGTTCGTTCGGCGATCAGCTCGTCGTCGTCCACGGCGCCCGTGGGGTGGAAGCCGAGGGACTCGTAGAGGGTCGCGGCCGGTGTGTTGTCGCGGTGGTACGAGAGGCGGACCGGGGGGTTGCCATCCCGGGTCGCCAGCCAGGGGGCCAGCGTCTGCACCGTGGCCCGGCCGACGCCCTGGCCCTGCTCTGCGGCGTCGATCAGCATCCCGCCGATCCAGTGCGAGCCGTCGTCGTCCACGCCCCACATGACGTGGCCGACGACGGTTTCGTCGGCGTACACCGCGAGCGAGTTCCACACCTCGGAGCGCATGCTGAGCAGCAGGTAACGCGCGCCCAGCGCGGCCACGAACCGGCGCTGGTCGTCGCGCGGGGCGACGTCGGCCACCGCCCGCCAGTTGTCGTCGTCGACCGGCCGCAGCGTCACTCGCCGCCCGACCCGGTCACCGTGTCCACCATCGATCATCGGGGCAGCCTAGGGGCGGCCAGGCCCGCGCCGCGACCAGGTTTCACCCCGGGGGAAGGATCCGGACCGGTCAGTCGAGCAGGGCGTCCAGGCCGACGGTGAGACCGGGACGGTTACGCACCGCGCGAACGGCCAGCAGCACACCCGGCATGAACGACACCCGGTCGTACGAGTCGTGCCGGATGGTCAGCGTCTCGCCGGTGCCGCCGAAGAGCACCTCCTGGTGGGCTACCAGGCCGGTGGCGCGTACGGCGTGGACGCGTACCCCGTCGATGTCGGCGCCGCGCGCACCCGGAACCTCGTCCTTGGTCGCGTCCGGCACCGGGCCGAGGCCGGCCTCGGCGCGGGCCCGAGCGATCTGCCGGGCGGTGTGCGTGGCGGTGCCGCTCGGGGCGTCCAACTTGCGCGGATGGTGCTGCTCGATGATCTCGACGGACTCGAAGTGCCGGGCGGCCCGCGCGGCGAACTGCATCATCAGCACCGCGCCGATGCCGAAGTTCGGGGCGATCACCACGCCCACCGCGGGCTTGTCGGCGAGCCAGCCACGCACCTGCTCCAGCCGCTGCTCGGTGAAGCCCGTCGTGCCGACGACCGCGCTGATGCCCTGGTCGATGCACCACTTCACGTTGTCCATGACGACGTCCGGCGTGGTGAAGTCGACAACCACCTCGGCGGTGGCGACGGCGGAACGGTCGTCGCCCTGGTCGACCGACGCCGCCAGGGTGAGGTCGGCGGCGGCGTCGACCGCCTTGCAGACCTCGATGCCCATCCGGCCGCGGGCACCAAACACACCGACACGCACCGGCTCGGCGGGGGTCTTCTCCTGCTCGTCAGTCACGGGGCACAACCTATCCCAATCAGGACGTGCCCTCCGGGCCGGATCCGGGGGGATCCACCCGCCGGGACGCCCAGGCCGGACGGGCTCCGCCCGCGTCCGGGACGGCGGCCCTCAGACCGAGAAGTCGCCCTCGCCGAAGGGGCCGACGACGGCCAGCGACATCGGCCGGCTGAGCAACTCGGCGGCGAGGACGTTCACGTCCGCCACGGTGACCTCGTCGACCCGACGGAGCAGCTCGTCGACCGGCATCAGGTCGCCGTAGAGCAGTTCACCCTTGGCCAGCCGACTCATCCGGGAACCGGTGTCCTCCAGGCCGAGCACGAACGAGCCCTTGCTCATCCCCTTGCCCCGGGCCACCTCTGCCTCGGTCAACCCGTCGGCGGCGACCCGGGCCAGCTCGGCGCGGGTCAGGGACAGCACCTCGTCCACCTTGCCCGGCGCGCAGCCGGCGTAGACGGCGAACAGGCCGGTGTCGGCGTACTGGCTGGCGTAGGAGTAGACCGAGTACGCCAGGCCGCGCTGCTCCCGAATCTCCTGGAACAGGCGGCTGGACATGCCGCCACCGAGCACGTTGTTGAGCACCCCGAGTGCGAAGCGCCGCTCGTCGAGGCGGTCGATGCCGGGGCAGCCGAGGATGACGTGCGCCTGCTCGGTCTCCTTCGGCTCCACCACTGTGGTCACCGGCTTGGTGCGTACCGCCGGGGTCGCCGCGCGGTGCGGCGCCGGGCTGGCCGGGTCGCCGTCCAGCGGGGTGCCGCGCACGGCCTGGCGCACCAGCTTGACCACGGTGGCGTGGTCGAGGTTGCCGGCGGCGGCGATGACGATCTGCGGCGCGGTGTAGCGGCCACGGTAGAAGTTCTGGATCTGCCGGCGGGTCATCGGCGTGACGGTCTCGGCGGTGCCCGAGATCAGCCGGCCCAGCGGGTGGTCGCCGTAGACCGCCTGGACGAAGAGATCGTGCACCTCGTCACCGGGTTCGTCGTCGTGCATGGCGATCTCTTCGAGAATCACGCCACGCTCGGTCTCGACGTCCGCCGGCTCCAACAGCGAGTCGGCGACCAGGTCGCACATCACGTCGATCGCCAGCGGCAGGTCCTCGTCCAACACCCGGGCGTAGTAGCAGGTGTATTCCTTCGTGGTGAAGGCGTTGGTCTCGCCACCCACCGCCTCGATCTGCGAGGAGATCTCCAGGGCGGTGCGCTTGTGGGTGCCCTTGAAGAGCAGGTGTTCGAGGAAGTGCGCGGCGCCGGCCTGCGGGCCGGACTCGTCGCGTGAGCCGACCGCCACCCAGATGCCGAACGAGACGCTGCGCATCGCCGGAATCGCCTCGGTGAGCACGCGCAGGCCGCTGGGCAGCACGGTACGACGTACCGTGCCGCCCAGCGGGTCGTCGCTGAGCGTCCGGGTCACCGCGCGGGCGGTGCCGCCGGAACGGCCCGCCCCGGTGTCCCGAACTCGACTCGCCTGGCTGGCCCGCCAGCCGGGGGCCACCCCCCGTCGATCCGGTGGAAACGGCGCGCTGATGGCCCGACTCACGACTTGCTCCCGGTTCGACGAGGGGTGGGTGATGCGTGGTACGACGATCAGCTGTGCCGGGTCCGGCGGCGCGGACGCTCGCCGCCCTCGCCACCCTCGCCGCCGCTGTTGCCGCCCTCGCCGCGCTCCGGGCCACGCCCGCCCCGGTCGCCGCCACGCTCGCGGTCACCGCGGTCACGCGGAGCCCGGTCACCGCGGTCCCGACCAGCGGGTCGGTCGCCACCGGCGGCCTCACCGGCGGCCGGCGCCTCGGCGCCCTCCGGCCGGACCTTGTCCAGGTAGATCTTGCCGCGCGCGTCGATGTCCGCGATCTCGACCTCGACCCGGTCGCCGACGTTGAGGAAGTCCTCGACGCGCTCGACCCGCTTGCCGTCGCCCACCTTGGAGATGTGCAGCAGGCCGTCACGGCCCGGCAGCAGCGAGATGAACGCACCGAACGCGGCGGTCTTGACCACCGTGCCGAGGAACCGCTCGCCCTGCTTCGGCAGCGTCGGGTTGGCGATGCCGTTGATCCGGTCGACGGCCGCCTGGGCCGACGGGCCGTTGGTGGCACCGACGTAGATCGTGCCGTCGTCCTCGATGGAGATCTCGGCGCCGGTCTCGTCCTGGATCGCGTTGATGGTCTGACCCTTCGGGCCGATCACCATGCCGATCTTGTCCACCGGGATCTTGACGGTGGTGACGCGCGGTGCGTAGTCCGACATCTCGGCCGGAGCCTCGATCGCCGCCTTCATGACACCGAGGATGATCTGCCGGGCCTCGTTCGCCTGCTGCAGCGCGGCGGCCAGCACGTCCGACGGGATGCCGTTGAGCTTGGTGTCGAGCTGGAGCGCGGTGACGAACTCCGGGGTGCCGGCAACCTTGAAGTCCATGTCACCGAACGCGTCCTCGGCACCGAGGATGTCGGTCAGCGTCACGTACTGGGTCTTGCCGTCGACCTCGTCGGAGATGAGACCCATCGCGATGCCGGCGACCGGCGCCTTCAGCGGGACACCCGCGGAGAGCAGGCCCAGCGTCGACGCGCAGACCGAACCCATCGAGGTGGAGCCGTTGGAGCCGAGCGCCTCCGACACCTGCCGGATGGCGTACGGGAACTCCTCGCGCGACGGCAGCACCGGGATCAGCGCGCGCTCGGCGAGAGCACCGTGGCCGATCTCGCGACGCTTCGGCGAGCCGACCCGGCCGGTCTCACCGGTCGAGTACGGCGGGAAGTTGTAGTTGTGCATGTAGCGCTTGCGGTTCTCGGGGGACAGCGTGTCCACCATCTGCTCCATGCGGAGCATGTTCAGCGTGGTGACGCCCAGGATCTGGGTCTCGCCCCGCTCGAACAGCGCCGAACCGTGCACCCGGGGCAGCACGCCGACCTCGGCGGTCAGCGAACGGATGTCGCGCGGGCCACGCCCGTCCATGCGGACCTGCTCGCGCAGCACGCGGTTGCGCACCTCGGACTTGGTCAGCGACCGGAAGGCAGCGCTGAGCTCCTTCTCCCGACCCTCGAACCGAGCGCCCAGCTCCTCGGCGACCCGGGCCTTGACCCGGTCCAGGGCCTCCTCGCGGTCGGCCTTGCCGGCGATGGTGATCGCCTCGGCCACCTCGGCGCGAGCCAGCTCCGAGACGGCGTCGTACACGTCGTCCTGGTAGTCCAGGAAGACCGGGAACTCGGTGACCGGCTTCGCGGCGACCTCGGCCAGCTCGCTCTGCGCGCGGCACAGCTCACGGATCGCCGGCTTGGCGGCCTCCAGGCCGCTGGCGACGATCTCCTCGGTCGGGGCGGTGGCACCGGCCGAGATCAGGGCGACGGCGTTCGGGGTGGCCTCGGCCTCGACCATCATGATCGCGACGTCGCCGTCCTCGAGCGTGCGGCCGGCCACGACCATGTCGAAGGTGGCCCGGGCCAGCTCCTCCAGGGTCGGGAAGGCGACCCACTGGCCGTCGATGTGGGCGACGCGGGTCGCACCGATCGGGCCGGAGAACGGAAGGCCGGAGAGCTTGGTCGACATCGAGGCGGCGTTGATCGCCACGACGTCGTACGGGTGCTGCGGGTCGAGCGCGAGGATGGTCTCGACGACCTGGACCTCGTTGCGCAGGCCCTTGACGAAGGACGGGCGCAGCGGCCGGTCGATCAGCCGGCAGGTGAGGATCGCGTCCTCGCTGGGCCGACCCTCACGGCGGAAGAACGAGCCGGGGATGCGGCCCGCGGCGTACATCCGCTCCTCGACGTCGACGGTCAGCGGGAAGAAGTCGAACTGCTCCTTCGGGTGCTTACCGGCGGTCGTGGCGGAGAGAACGACCGTCTCGCCCAGCTGGGCGATGACGGAACCGGCGGCCTGGCGGGCCAGCCGGCCGGTGGAGAAGGTGATCTCACGGGTGCCGAAGGACCCGTTGTCGATCACGGCGGTGCGGGATTCGGTGCCGAGTTTGGTCTCGGTCATGTGCTGTCGTGCTCCTTCGCGTCGTGGGCCCACGACATCGGGGAGCTGCTCAGCCGGCCGGTCTTCGATCGAAGCGCCCGGGGTGCCGGCATGATGCCGGGGTTCCCGGGGGCCACTACCGGAGACCGGTACGCTGACCGGCTCCCTCTCGGGTGGTCGCGCGGCCCATGTTTCTTCTGGTGGGGACGCCGTACGGGGGAGCGGCCGGTCGGCCACTCCCCCGTCACGTCACCGGCGCAGGCCGAGCCGCTCGATGAGCGACCGGTAGCGGGCGATGTCCTTCTTCTGGACGTAGTTGAGCAGCCGACGGCGACGGCCGACCAGCAGCAGCAGCCCACGGCGGCTGTGGTGGTCGTGCTTGTGCACCTTCAGGTGCTCGGTCAGCTCGGCGATCCGCTTGGTGAGGACCGCGACCTGAACCTCCGGCGAACCGGTGTCGCCCTCGGCGGTCGCGTACTCCGCGCGGATGCTGGCCTTGGCTTCCTGGTCGAGCGCCATGTTCTCCCTGTTTCGATGGGTTGATCAAGTAGGTTGTCCGTCGTCCCGATGGACCGGGAACGGACCGGTACCTCGCACCCGCGGCGTCGAGCAGGCACGCGAGGCCCCACGCCGGTCACCCGACGTCCCGGCAAGACTACCAGCACTCGCCGGTAACACCCGGCCAAGGGCCGCTGCCGGGCCCGCCGATCAGGACAGGGCGTGCCGGGTGCGCTCGACGTCCTGATTCATCTGGGCGATCAACGGCTCGATCGAGTCGTACCGGACCTGGCCGCGCAGGTGCGCCACGAAGTCCAGGGCCAGCCGCTCGCCGTACAGGTCGCCGGAGAAGTCCAGCGCGTACGCCTCCACCCGCCGCTCCCGGCCGGAGAAGGTCGGGTTGGTGCCCACGGAGACCGCCGCCATCAGCGGCTCACGTTGCCCGCGGCGGACCAGCCGGGCCGCGTACACCCCGTCGGCGGGCACCGCCGCGTACCGGTGGCAGAGCAGGTTGGCGGTGGGGAAGCCCAGCTCCCGACCCCGCTGGTCGCCGCGGACCACCACGCCCTCCAGGCGATGGGGGCGGCCCAGCGCGGCGGCCGCCGCGCCCACGTCACCCGCGTCGACGCAGGAGCGGATGTACGTGGAGGAGAAGACGGTGCCGTCCTCGGCGACCAGCGGGCCGCCCTCCACGCCGAAGCCGAAGGTACGCCCCAGCTGCTCCAACAGCGCCACGTCGCCGGCCGCCCGGTGCCCGAAGCGGAAGTTGGCGCCGACCACCACCAACGCCGCGTGCAGGTGCTCGACCAGGACGTCGTGCACGAACTGCTCGGCCGGCAGCCGGGAGAACTCCGGGGTGAACGGCACCACGCAGAGCACGTCCACGCCGAGCGCCTCGATCAACTCGGCCTTGCGGGCCGGTTCGGTGAGTACCGCCGGATGCGAGCCGGGGCGAACCACCTCGGCCGGATGCGGGTCGAAGGTGACCACCACCGACTGCACGCCCAACGCCCGGGCTCGGGCCACGGCGTGCCCGATGGTCGCCTGGTGCCCCTTGTGCACGCCGTCGAAGACGCCGATGGTGACGACCGAGCGTCCCCACCCACCGGGCGCCGCGTCGTACCCCCGCCACCGCTGCATGCCGTTCCTCCCCTACTGCTCCGGCCTCAGGCCGGGGCGAGCACGATCTCCGCGCGGGCCCGCCCGTCCCGCTCGCTGACGATAGCGATCAGACCGCCGGCGGGTCCGAAGACCGCGTACGGCCCGGTGAGGCCGGCCGGGCCCAGCGGCCCACCGTGGGCGAGCACCCGAGCCTCCTCGGGTGTGGCCTCCCGGCGCGGGAAGAACCGGTCGGCCGCCGCGTCCAGCGGCAGGTTCACCACCTCGGGGGCGCGCTGCTCCAGCTCGTCGAGGGTCGCGGCCTCGGCCAGGGTGAAGCCGCCCACCGCGGTCCGGCGTAGCGCGGTGAGGTGGCCTCCGACGCCGAGCGCGAGGCCGGCGTCCCGGGCGATGGCCCGGATGTACGTGCCGGAGGAGCAGGTCACGTCGACGTCCACGTCCACCACGTCCGGCTCGGTGCGGTGGATCGCGAGCACCTCCAACCGGGAGATGGTGACCCGGCGCGCGGGCAGCTCGACGCTCTCCCCCTCGCGAACCCGCTTGTACGCCCGCTGACCGTCGATCTTGATGGCGCTGACCGCGCTCGGCACCTGGTCGACCTCGCCGCTGAGCGGGGCCAACGCCGCCCTGATCGCGTCGTCGGTGAGATGACCGGCCGGCGTGCTGGCGATCACGTCGCCCTCGGCGTCGTCGGTGACGGTGGCCTGGCCGAGCCGGATGGTGCCGGTGTAGCTCTTGCCCGCGCCGATCACGTAGGTCAGCAGTCGGGTGGCCCGGCCCACACCGATCACCAGCACACCGGTGGCCATCGGGTCGAGGGTGCCACCGTGGCCGACGCGCCGGGTCTTCGCCAGTCGGCGGATCCGCGCCACCACGTCGTGCGACGTCATGCCGCCGGGCTTGTCGACGACGATCAGACCATCGGTGCTCACGTCGGCCAAGCCTGCCAGATGGCCCACACACCGGAGTGCGTGGGCATGCCCGGCGTGACCCGAGCCAACCGCCGACGACCCGCGACCCTCGGGAGTTTGCTGACGGCACCTACTATCTGCTCGCGCTGGCCACCAGCGGCGAGTACCGACGGGGGAAGAACCATGGGGCGCACTGCTGCTGGGCTTCGGGTTGGTCCTGGCCCTCCTGATGGTCGGCGGGGGCCTGGTGATGGTCGACTGGGTCGCCGATGGCGTCCGCGCGGGGACCCCGGCGACCCCCACCGCGAGCGCCACCCCGCCGGTCAGCAGGGTCGGCGAACCGCGGGACCTGTTCGCCGGTTCACCGGCGGCCTCCTTCGCACCGGGTGAGCAGGCCGTACAGATGCCAGCAGCCAAGGACACCGGCCCGTTCACCGCGGCCCAGGTGCGGACGGCACTGGAGTCGGTACGCAAGGGGTTGATCGAGAGCCGGCTGGACACGTCGATGTTCACGGGCGACCCGGAGCCGTTCCTCAAGGTGCTCGCCCCGGACGCCCGCGAGCAGCTCAGGTCGGACTTCACCGGCAACAGCTTCCTGCGGTACGCGACCCGGATGGCGTCGCCGTCGGACTGGGAGCCCGGCGTCCGAGCCGATGGCCGGGTCAGTTACCGGGCCAGCAAGGAGAACGGCGTCCGGGTGCTGGAGGTCTCCACGGAGTTCGTCTGGGCGTACCCGTTCGACGTGGACCTGCGGGCACCCGCCGGCGCCAGCGTGGTGGCGCTGCGCGACCGCGTGGTGTGGCAGGTCCCGCACCCGGACGACGTGCCGGCCTCGGCCCGGGGTCTCTGGATCACCTCGGCAGAGGCGGTGACCTGGAACGCGGACTGCGCGCGGCTCCGTGACGGTTGGGTGCAGGAGCAGTTCTGGGTGGCCGACGTGCACCGGGAACGGATACCCGCGGGCGACCCGGGCACGATCTTCGACCTCGACGCGCCCCCGCCGACCACCACCCGCTGCTGATCGCGCGGTGGTCAGCGGACCGCGCCGACCACCGCCCAGCTGCCGTTGCGCAGGCGTAGCAGCAGGGCGACGAGGCGGATCACCACGAACAGGGTGAGCCCGGCCCAGATGCCGCCCAACCCGAGGTCGAGGGCGTACGCCAGCCAGATGGCGGGCAGGAAGCCACCGAGCGCCGCCACGATGGTGAGGTTGCGCAGGTAACGCACGTCGCCCGCGCCGATCAGCACGCCGTCGAGGGCGAACACCACCCCGGCCAGCGGCAGCATGACGACGAACCACGGCCAGGCCGTCATGGCCTGCTCGCGTACCCCCGGATCGGAGCTGAACCACGACGGCACCACGCCGGCGCCGGCGGCGATGAGCAGCGCGAAACCGACGCCGCATACTCCGCCGAGCAGCCCGATCCGGCGGGCGAGCGCCCGCGCGCCCGCGTCGTCGCCGGTACCGAGCGCGGCACCCACCAGCGACTGCGCGGCGATGGCCAGCGCGTCGAGCACCAGCGCGGTGAAGAACCAGAGTTGCAGGGCGATCTGGTGGGCGCCGACGGCGGCGGCACCGAAGCGGGCGGCGACGGCGGTCGCGGAGAGGAAGCTGGCCTGGAAGGCCAACCCCCTGATCAGCAAATCCCGGCTGAGCACCAGTTGCTGGCGGATCACCCGGGGCCGGGGCCGCAGCGACACCCGTTCGGCGACCAGCGCCGCGGCGAAGAGCGCCCCGCAGAGGGTCTGCGCCACGACGTTGGCCACCGCCGAGCCGATCAGTCCCAGACCAGCGGGGTAGACCAGCAGCGGGCAGAGCAGCGCGGAGAGCAGGTTGGGGCCGAGCACGAAGAACAGCGGGCGGCGGGTGTCCTGCACGCCGCGCAACCAGCCGTTGCCGGCCGCGGCGAGCAGCAGGCCGGGGGCGCCGAGGGCCGCGATCCGCAGCCAGTGTTCGGCGGCGTCGGCCACCTCGCCACCACCGCCGGCGAGGGTACGCGCGAGCGCGGCTCCGCCGAACTGCATGCCGATCGCGATCAGCAGACCGACACCGAACGCCAACCAGGACGACTGGACGCCCTCGGCCACCGCCGCGGCCCGGTCTCCCGCTCCGAAGCGGCGGGCCGCGCGCCCGGTCGTGCCGTACGCGACCACGGTGCCGACCCAGGCGGTGAGCGTCATCACCGTGCCGCCGACGGCGAGCGCGGCGAGCGGCACCCGGCCGAGGTGACCGACCACGGCCGTGTCGACAAGCACGTAGAGCGGCTCGGCGGCGAGCACCACGAGGGCGGGCAGGGCGAGGCTGGCGATCCGGCGCGGCGAGACGGATCGGTCGGTGGTGGCGGTCTGGCTCATCGCCGCCGATCCTGGCACGAGCGCGGTAAGGATCGCAATCCCGCAGACTGCTTACCTCGTCGATGCACTCCGTCGGCGGGTGGCGCTCGGGCTGGTCGCGGTTCCCCGCGTAGCACCTGGCGGCGGCAGTCGGGGTGTCGGTCTGTCTGGTCAGACGCTGTGGAGCTGATGTCGTAGACGAATCACGTCGTGATGTCGCAGACGATTCAGCTCCAAAGGCGATCCAGAAGGCGTCCGGCTCCGCCGACCACACCGACCAGAGCGATCACCGTCGGACGGGTCGGATCACTGGCGGGTGTCCATCGACGTCTGCAGGGCCCGGCGGGCCTGCTCGCGGGCGTCGTCGGTGGTGGCCTCGGGCTTGGGCTTGTTCGGCATGGTGGCGGTCCTTCCAGGGAGCGAGCCACCGACAGGCGGCGGCCCTCACGGGCGGTCCTGCTGAGCGCCCCACGGCGGTCCGGGGTTACCGGAGCAGCCGCCTGGGCAGCGTGAGCCCGGGTCGGTGCGACCCTGGAGGAAGGCGGTACGAGGTGTGGCACCACCACCCATGACCTGCACCGCCGCGCGGCGCCGGCCCTCTCCCAAGTTATCGTTCAGGTCCATATGCTGCTCACGGTTCCCGCCATCTGGACGGTCGGCAACCCGGCTCAACGGGCCAGGAAGTGCCATCCCAGCCACCACCAGAACCCGAACAGACCGATCCGGCCCACCGGCACCAGACCCACCTCGTAGCGCATCACGTACGCGCAGACCTCGCCGAGGGTCGGGATCCGCGAGCCCTCCCGGCGGGCCATCCACTCGACCACCGCGAAGAGGACCAGCGCGGCCAGAAAGCCGCCGATCGCGAGCGCCCGCATCATCGCCGCACCAGCCCCCAGAAGGCCGCCAGCCAGGCGAACCAGGCCGCCGACCGGGTCAGGTGATCTTCCAGCAGAGGATCGGCGAGCCGGGAGAAGGTGGGAAAGTCATCGCCGGCCGCCAGCACGAAGGTCGCACCCTCGAAGACGACGAAGACCACCACCGGCACCGCCCACCAGGCCGCTCCCGCGCCCAGACGGCGCGGTGCCGGTCGACGGGGCACCCGGTTGCTCAGACCGAGCCAGATCAGCACCCCGCCGGTGCCGAGGGTGAACAGATTCGCCTCGGTGGAGAAGGACGCGAACCGACCACCGACGAGCGACAGGCAGACCAGGACGGGAACGGAGACGGCGGGCCGATCCCATGCGCGGGGGGCCTCCACGGTGAGGTCGTGCGGCTGCTCCATCCCGCAATTCTTCCCGGTCTCACGGAGCGCGGGAAGACCAACACTCCCCGGAGCTGACCCTGATCTTCGGGATCGACCGATCGATGACGGCGAACGCCCGCGTCAACTCGTGGGGCGGACCAACGCCGCGTCCAGTTGGCCACGGATCGACTCGACCACCTGCTCGACGGTGCCCCGACCGGTGAAACCGGCCGCGAACGTGTGACCACCACCGCCCAACGCGACCGCGACCCGGCTCACGTCCACCGCGCCCTTGCTGCGCATCGACACCGCCCACTCGCCCGACGTGGTCTGCTTCAACACACAGCCGACGTCCGCCTCGGCGGTGCAGCGCACCGAGTCGATCAACGCCTCCAGCACGTACGGCCGTTGGTCGTGTCGGGCCAGGTCGTCCAGGGTGGCGAAGGTCCAGACCAGCCCTCGGCCACCGGCAGCGCCCGGCTCCAACTGCGCCCGACCGAGCACCTCACCGAAGAGACGCACCGCGCCGAAGGGCCTGGTGTCGAAGACCCGCCGGGAGATGTCACCCGGCGAGATGCCGGTGGCCAGCAACCGGGCGGCCATCTCGTGCACCGCCGGGGTGGTCGCCGCGAACCGGAACGAACCAGTATCCGTGGTCAGGGCCACGTAGAAGCACTCGGCGATCGCCCGATCCACCACGACCCCGAGCCGGGTCAGCAACTGCTCGGCCACCACCGACGTCGCCGCGGCACCGGGGTCGACCAGGTTGACCGTGCCGAAGCCCGGGTTCGAGGCATGGTGGTCGAGCACCAGCGCCGCACCCGCCGACGACAGCCGCCCGGCCAACTCGCCGAGGCGCGACTCGCTCGCCGCGTCGAAACAGATCACCAGATCGGGCGTGAGGTCGGCAGCGTCCGCCGGGACCAGCAGTTCGAGCCCGGGAAGCCCGTGCAACGGCTCCGGCACCTCCGGCGGCCCGGGGAAGGTCGCCTGCACGTCGCGTACGCCGAGCTGCCGCAGGCCCAGACCGAAGCCGAGCATGCTGCCCAGCGCATCGCCGTCCGGGTTGACGTGACAGATCAGCAGCACCCGGCCGGTCGGCGGGAGAGCCCGCAGCAGCGCCTCGGCCGCGGCCCAGTCCGCCTCGGCGGGGCCGAGCCCGGCCGACCCGGCGATCGGGGCACTGGCGGTGCTGGTCACCGCGTTTCCCCACCCCGCGGGGTTTCCCTGACGTCGGTGGCCTGGTCGGCCTCGTCCGTCTCGTCGTCCTCGTCGTCCACCCGGTACGGCTGGGCCTCGCCCGCGTACTTCGCCTGGGCGGCGAGCCGTTGCACCTCGGCGTCGGCGTTGCGGGCGGCGGCGAGCAGGTCGTCGATGTGCTTGACCTGGTCCTGCACGTCGTCGAGGACGAACGTCAGGGTCGGCGAGTGCCGAAGCCCGAGCGCCTTGCCGACCGTGCTGCGCAACAACCCCTTGGCGCTCTCCAGCGCGGCGGCGGTGTCCGCCTGGGCCACCGAGTCGCCGAGCACGGTGTAGAAGACCGTCGCGTCGCGCAGGTCCGCGGTTATCCGGGCGTCGGTGATGGTGATCATCCCGAGCCGCGGGTCCTTGATCTGGCTCCGCACCACCGACGCGACCAACTCACGCACCCGTTCGGCGTGCCGGCGTACCTTGGCCGGATCAGACATCTCGCCACCTCCACGGCGTCCTGCTCCCGGTCGGCCGGCGACCCCGGGGCCGCCGGCCGACCGGCCAACATCTCGAACATTACCTTCGCGGCCGCACCGGTCGCCCGGCACAGCCGGCACCGTGGTCAGTCGTCGTCCACGCCGTACAGCCGACGTCGAACCGACAGCAGCTCGACCTCGGGACGGCCGGCCACCAGGCGCTCGCAGGAGTCGAGCACCTCGCGGACGTGCACTGTCTCGGCGGCCACCACGGCCACCGCAATCTGCGCTCGACCGTGCAGGTCGAGCGCTCCCACCTCGGCGGCCGAAACCTCGAAACGGCGCAGCGCCGCCACGATCGGCCGTACATATGATCTCTTGGCTTTGAGCGACCGGGAGTCGCCCGGCAGCAGCAGGTCGAAGACCGCGGTTCCGGTGAACATCGCCCCGGACGATACCGCCAACCCGCCCCGCATGATCAAGGGGTTTACGCCGTCCGGCGTAAACCCCTTGATCAGCGTGTCACTGCCGGATCAGGCGCGAACCTTCTCCCGCATCTCGAAGGTCTCGATGACGTCGCCGACCTGGACGTTGTTGTAACCACCCAGGGTCAGACCGCACTCGAAGCCCTCACGGACCTCGGTGGCGTCGTCCTTGAACCGCTTCAGCGAGGTGATCGTGAGGTTGTCCGCCACGACCGTCCCGTCCCGAAGCAGTCGAGCCTTCGCGTTGCGCCGGATGATGCCCGACCGGACGATGCAACCGGAGATGTTGCCGATCTTGGACGAGCGGAAGACGTCGCGGATCTCCGCGGTGCCCAGCTCGGCCTCCTCGTACTCCGGCTTGAGCAGGCCCTTGAGCGCTGCCTCGATCTCCTCGATGGCCTGGTAGATGACGGTGTAGTACCGGATCTCCACGCCCTCGCGGTCGGCCATCTCACGGACCTTGTTCGAGGCCCGCACGTTGAAGCCGATGATCGTGACCGGCTCGGACGAGGCGCTCGCGAGCATGACGTTGCTCTCGGTGATCGCGCCGACGCCCCGGTCGAGGACCTTGAGCTGGACCTCCTCGGGGATGTCGAGGTTGAACAGCGCGTCCTCCAGGGCCTCCACCGAACCGGAGACATCGCCCTTGAGGATGAGGTTGAGCGACGTCTTCTCGCCCTCCTTGAGCTGCTCCATGAGCGTCTCGAGGGTGGCCCGACCACGGGAGTTGGCGAATGCCGCCGCCCGCCGCCGCGCCTGCCGCTGCTCGGCGATCTGCCGCACCGTGCGGTCGTCCGCCGCCGCGAGGAACGTGTCGCCCGCGCCGGGCGGCGCGGTCAGACCCAGAACCATGACCGGACGCGCCGGCCCAGCCTCGGAGAGCTGGTTGCCGTTCTCGTCGAGCATGGCCCGGACCCGGCCGTGCGCCCCACCGGCGACGATCGAGTCGCCCGCCCGCAGGGTGCCCTTCTGCACCAGCACCGTCGCCACCGCACCGCGGCCCTTGTCCAGGTGCGCCTCGATGGCCACACCCTGCGCCGGCCCGTCGATCGGAGCGGTCAGCTCCAGCGACGCGTCGGCGGTCAGCAGGACGGCCTCGAGCAGTTCCTCGATGCCGATGCCCGGCTTGGCGGCCACGTTGACGAACATGGTCTCGCCGCCGTACTCCTCGGCGACCAGGCCGTACTCGGTCAGCTGCTGGCGGACCTTGTCCGGGTTGGCATCCGGCTTGTCGACCTTGTTGACCGCGACCACGATCGGCACGTCGGCCGCCTTGGCGTGGTTCAACGCCTCGATGGTCTGCGGCATCACGCCGTCGTCGGCCGCGACCACCAGGATCACGATGTCCGTCACCTGGGCACCACGGGCACGCATGGCGGTGAACGCCTCGTGACCCGGGGTGTCGATGAAGGTCACCGCGCGGTCCACACCATCGTGCGGAACGTGCACCTGGTACGCACCGATGTGCTGGGTGATGCCACCCGCCTCACCGGCGACGACGTTCGCCTTGCGGATCGCGTCGAGCAGCTTGGTCTTACCGTGGTCGACGTGACCCATGACGGTCACCACCGGCGCACGGCTGACCAGACGCTCCTCGGCCACCTCCGCGTCGAGGTCGATGTTGAACTGCGCGAGCAGCTCGCGGTCCTCGTCCTCCGGGCTGACGATCTGGATGTCGAAGCCCAGGTGCTCACCCAGCAGCTGCAGGGTGTCGTCAGAGCAGGACTGGGTCGCGGTGACCATCTCGCCCAGGTTGAACATCTCCTGGACCAGCGAACCAGGGTTGGCGTTGATCTTGTCGGCGAAGTCGGACAGCGAAGCGCCGCGGGACAGCCGGACGACCTGACCCTGACCCCGGGGGGCACCCGAGCTCATGGTCGGAGCCGACAGGTTGTCGAACTCCTGTCTGCGCTGCTTCTTGGACTTGCGACCGCGCGTCGGCCGGCCACCCGGACGCCCGAAGGCACCCGCGGCACCGCCGCCACGGCCACGACCACCCGCACCCGGACGACCGCCGCCACCGGCCGGAGCACCCGGACGGAAACCGCCACCGGGAGCACCGCCACCGCCGCCGGGACCGCCACGGTAGCCACCGCCACCGCCGGCACCCGCGCCGCCACCAGGGCCGCCGCGGTAACCGCCACCGCCGCCGGCGCCACCGCCGGGACCGCCACGGAAGCCACCGCCGCCGCCACCGGGACGACCAGCGCCACCACCGGGACGACCAGCGCCACCGGGACCGGGACGACCGGCCGCCGGACGCTGGCTCGGCATCGACGCCGGGCTGGGCCGCGGCGGCATGGAGTTCGGGCTCGGCCGCGGCGGCATGCCCGCCGGGGTGTTGGGCCGGGGACCACCCGCACCAGCGGCCGGGGGCCGCTGCTGCTGGCCACCCTGGATGCCGAACGGGTTGTTACCGGCGCCGCGCGCCGGCGGGCGACCACCCGGTCGGGCACCCGGACCCGGAGCAGGCGCGCTCGGACGAGCTGCCGGCGAACCGGGACGGGGCGGCATCGCGGCCGGACCCGGCCGAGGGCCGGGACGGTTGCCACCGTCTGCCGGAGGCTCCCGGCGAACGGGGTTCTCCCGCTGCTGCTGACGGGCGGCCTGCGCGGCCTTGACCGCAGCCTCCTGCTCAGCCTTCAACGCGGCGGCACGCGCCTCCGCGGCCGCCACCTCGATGTCGTGGGCACTCGCCGGCTTGGCGACCGGAGCCGCCGGCTGCGGCGCGGCGGGCACCGGACCCTTCGGCTTCGGGCCGGGCGCCGGCGCTGCCGGCCGCCGAGGCGGCATCGGCTTGGCCGAAACCCGGGGCGCGCCCGGGGTCGGGGACGTCGTCGGGGTCGGGTTGGAAGCCGGCGTCGACGCGGGCGCCGACGGGGCGGCCGGTGCCGGAGCCCCGGCGGACGCGACGAATGCGTTACGCAGTCGCCGGGCGACGGGCGCCTCGACGGTGCTCGACGCGGACTTCACGAACTCGCCCATTTCCTTCAGCTTGGCGAGAACGGTCTTACTCTCGACCCCGAGCTCTTTTGCAAGCTCGTGTACGCGGGCCTTGCCTGCCACTGCACTCCTCACTCCGAGGTCGTGCGGGCAGCACCCGCAGCGACCTCACTCGTGCACTTGAAGCCTGGTCATTTCAGGGACTTCATCGTGTGCTCATGTCGGTCGTCCTACCCTGCTAGCGACCCTCGCCCGGTCGGGATGACCGGACGTAGTGGTTGGCGCATCGACGTGCTCTGCCAGCACACCGTGGTCGAGGACCTCGGTGATGCGCAGCGCACGCCCGAAGGCGCGGCGCCGCACCGCCAGCGCGAAGCAGGCCGGATCCGGGTGCATGTTCGCTCCCCGACCCGGCAGCCTGCGAAGCGGGTCAGGCCGGAGGCTGTGACCAGCCTCGTCCCTGACCGCGACTATCCGCAGCAATTCGCTGGCCGGCGCACGTTGCCGGCAACCCACACAGGTGCGCTCCGGCTGCGCGCGTCGTACCACTGGAAGAAGTCTACCCCTAGCCGCCCGAGATCGCTCCGCCCGGCTCCCGCACGTGATCAGCTCCCTCACGCGCGGCCGGGGCGCTCTGCTCCGCATCGGAGCGGATGTCGATCCGCCAACCGGTCAGACGGGCCGCGAGTCGGGCATTCTGCCCCTCCCGGCCGATGGCCAGCGAAAGCTGGAAGTCGGGAACGGTCACCCGGGCGGCTCGACCGGCCAGGTCGACCACCTCGACCCGCAGCGCCTTCGCCGGCGACAACGCGTTACCGACGAAGGTGGCCGGGTCGTCCGACCAGTCGATGATGTCGATCTTTTCGCCGTGCAGCTCGCTCATCACGGCGCGCACCCGCTGACCCATCGGCCCGATGCAGGCACCCTTGGCGTTGACCCCGGGGGTCGTGGAGCGTACGGCGATCTTCGTACGGTGACCTGCCTCACGGGCGATCGCGCCGATCTCGACCGTGCCGTCAGCGATCTCCGGGACCTCCAGCGCGAACAGCTTCTTGACCAGCGCCGGGTGCGACCGGGACAGAGTGATCTGCGGCCCGCGCATGCCCTTGGCGACGTGCACCACGACACAGCGGACCCGCTCACCGTGGGCGTACCGCTCACCGGGCACCTGCTCGGACTGCGGCAGCACACCCTCCAGCTTGCCCAGGTCGACGCTGACGATGCCCTTCTCGGTACGCGTCTCGTGCGCCTGCACCACGCCGGTGACGAGGTCACCCTCGCGGCCCACGTACTCACCGAAGTGCACCTCGTCGGTGGCCTCCCGCAGCCGCTGGAGGATCACCTGCTTGGCGGTCATGGCGGCGATCCGGCCGAAGTCGTGCGGGGTGTCGTCCCACTCCCGCACCAGGCTGCCGTCGGAGTCCATCTCCTGCGCGTACACCAGGGCGGCACCGGACTTACGGTCGATCTCCACCCGGGCGTGCGGCTCGGCGCCGTCGGTGTGCCGGTAGGCGGTCAGCAACGCGGTCTCGATCGCCGCGAGAATCGTGTCGAACGGGATCTCCCGCTCGCGCTCGAGTGCGCGCAGCGCCGCGAGGTCGATGTTCACCTCTCCTCGTCCTCCACATCATCTTCGTCGTCGATGTCGTCTGAATCGTCGATCTCGTCTGAGTCGTCCGCGTCGTCGAACTCCTCGTCCGCCTCGCCGAGCTCGGCGAGGCGGGTGAACTCGACCTGCACGCGCCCCGGGCCCAGCTGGGCGTACGCCCAGGAGGCACGACCGGCCTCGGTCTCCAGCAGCACGCCCTCGTCGTCGGCCGCGATCACCCGGCCGGTCAGCTGGCGGTCACCGGCGGGCTGCTCGCCGCGCTGGCCGGGCAGCGCGGTCGCGCCCCGAACGGTGACCTTGACGAGTCGGCTCACGTTGCGCCGCCAGTGCCGGGGCAGGGTGAGCGGCCGGTCGACGCCCGGCGAACTGACCTCGAGCTGGTACTCCCCGGCGACGATGTCGCCACCGGACTCCTCCGCGGCGTCCAGCGCGGCCGAGACCGCGCGGGAGACGTCCGCGACGGCGTCCAGGTCGATCCCGCCGTCGGCGTCCACCATCACCCGCACCACGTGCCGGCGACCGGCCCGGGAGACCGACAGGTCCTCCAGGTCGTAGCCGGCGTCGTTGACGACGGGCTCGATCACGGCTCGCAGCCGGGCACGTCGCCCGGCGAGGTCACCACCACGGGGGCCCGCGGCATCGCGGGGTCGACCCGTCGGCCTGGTGGCACGGCCACGCTGCGTCATCTCCGCACCTTTCCCTGGTCGACGGTGGTCGGTCGTCCGGCCATGCCGGCACGCCACCGGAGCGGACACGCCGGTGGCTGCGCAGAGCGTAACGCGCCTGCCCGGCGTCGGGCCGGGCGGCGCACCGACGCCGGTGGCCCCTGGAACGGCGCACATGGTGTTCACTTGCCCGGTGGGGATCGGCAGAACGACACAGCGCAACCAGGCATCCGGACATTCCCGGCGAAAGCTCCTGCGCGGCGGGGCGCTGCTGGTGCTCGGCGGCGCCGCCGCGCCGCTGACCGGCTGTGATCTTTTCGACCGTGACGACGAGCCGGCACCGCCGCCGGACCCGCTGCGGCCGATGGTGGACGAGTCACTCGCGCTGGCCGAGGCGTACCGGAGCAGCGCCGCCGCGCACCCCGACCTGGCCGGCCGGCTCGACCCGATCGCCGAGGCGCACACCGCCCACGCCACCGAGCTGGCCCGGGTGATCGGCGTCGCCCTGCCGTCGGCGGGGACCACCGCCCCGACCACCGCTCCGGCGGACGACCCGGCCGGCGCGCTCGCCGCGCTGCGCGCACTGGAGAAGACCGCCCAGCAGTCCGCGACCACCGCCTGCGCCGCAGCACCCGCAGAGCGGGCCGCACTGCTCGGGTCGATCGTCGCCGCCCGCGCCACCCACCAGGAGGCACTGAAGTGAGGCAGCCGTCCGCCGGGGAGGCACTCGCCTCCGCCCTGTCCGCCGAGTACGCGGCGATCTACGCCTACGGGCGGATCGGCGTCCGGCTCACCGGTGCGGCACGGGAGGCGGCACATGAGGCGGAGGCCGCGCATCGACGTCGGCGCGACACCCTGGTGGTGCAGCTCACCACCGCCGGCGGCGTCGTGCCGCCGGACCGCGCCGGCTACGCGCTGCCGTTCCCGGTCACCGACCGGGCGAGCGCCCTGCGGCTCGCCGCCGAGGTGGAGGAGCGCGCCGCCGCGCACTGGCGGGCGGCGCTCGCGTCCACCACCGGCGCCGACCGGGACCAGGCGCTGGCGGCCCTGGTGGAGTACGCCGTACGCGCCACCCGGTGGCGCAAGACGGCCGGGTCGGCCCCGCTGACTGTCCCGTTTCCCGGTCGACCGGCCTGAACAGGCCCACCGCGGTTGCGGTGCGCATACCAGGTATGCATACTCCGTTGCCATGTCCATCCGTCACGGGTTGCTCGCCCTGCTCGAACGCGGCCAGATGTACGGCTACCAGCTGCGCGCCGCGTTCGAGGAGTCGACCGGCTCGACCTGGCCGCTGAACATCGGGCAGGTCTACACCACGCTGTCCCGGCTGGAACGGGACGGTCTGGTGCGCCCGCTGCCGGAGAGCGAGGCCGGGCAGCGCCCGTACGAGATCACCGACGCCGGCCGGGCGGACCTGGCGCTGTGGTTCGCCACCCCGATCAGCCGCACCGATCGCCCCCGCGACGAGTTGGCCATCAAGCTGGCGTTGGCGCTGACCACACCCGGGGTGGACGTCCGCTCGGTGGTGCAGGCCCAGCGCAGCGCGACGATGCGGGCCCTGCAGGAGCTGACCCGGCTGAAGTACGGCAGCAACCGGCCGGAGGATCTGCCCTGGCGTCTCGTCCTGGACTCGATGGTGTTCCAGGCCGAGGCGGAGGTGCGCTGGTTGGACCACTGTGAGACCAGCCTGGTGCGGCACCAACCCACCGGCCTGCCACCTCCCGTTCCCCGGCCGGCGGACACCGGCGCGCGGGACGCGGCGACCTGGGCCGGCGAGGAGGCGCGACGGTGAGCGGGGCGGACGACGCGGTGTTGGACCTCCGCGCCGTCCACCGCACCCACGGCACCGGACCGGCGGCGGTGCATGCGCTGCGCGGCGTCAGCCTGGCCGTCCGGCCCGGCGAACTGGTCGCGGTGATGGGACCGTCCGGCTCCGGCAAGTCGACGTTGCTGGCCCTGGCCGGAGGGCTGGACCGGCCGACCGGCGGCGAGGTCCGGGTCGAGGGGCAACCGCTCGGGGCGCTGGACCGTCGCGGCCTGGCCCAGCTCCGTCGTCGCCGGATCGGCTACATCTTCCAGCAGCTCAATCTGCTGGGCAGTCTCAGCGCGCTGGAGAACGTGGCGCTCCCGTTGGAGCTCGACGGCACCAGTGGCCGCCGCGCCCGCGCGCTGGCCCGGGCCGCGCTCACCGAGGTGGGCCTGCCCGGGCTGGGCGACCGCTTCCCCGACCAACTCTCCGGCGGGCAGCAGCAGCGGGTCGCCATCGCCCGCGCGTTGGTGGGTGAGCGCCGGCTGGTACTCGCCGACGAGCCCACCGGCGCACTGGACTCACAGACCGGTGAGGCGGTGCTGCACCTGCTGCGCCGCCGGATCGACGCGGGAGCCGCCGGAGTGCTGGTCACCCACGAGGCACGACATGCCGGTTGGGCGGACCGGGTGGTGTTCCTCCGCGACGGCGTGCTGGTCGACACGACGGCACCGCTGGGCAGCGTCGAGCAGTTGCTGTCCGGCAGCGACAGGTGACCATCCGCCGTACGCGGCAGGACCCTGGCCGGACCGACCCCTCCCCAGCGGGACCGGTCCAGCCACCCGCGCTCGTCGGTCGGCGGCGGATCGCCGAGCTGACCGGCTCCTGGCGCACCGCGCTGCGGATCGCGCGGCGCGAGTCCCTCCGGGCCCGGCGACGGACCGTCCTCGTCCTCGCGATGATCGCCCTGCCGGTGGCCGCGCTGGCCTTCCTCGCGGCGAGCTACGACATGGCCGAGCTGACCCCGCAGGAACGTGTCGACCGTCGGCTCGGCGTGGCCGACGCGGAGTTGCAGTGGGTCACCAGCGGTCCGGTGGGACAGGACGAGTGGGGTGAGGGCTGGAGCACGCGGGACGGGAAGCCCCCGGCGAGGGCCACCGCAGCCCAGATGACCGCACTGCTGGGGCCGGGCAGCCGGGTCACCGAGGTACGCCCGCACGCCCCGCTGACCCTGCGCGGTCCGCACCGCGACGAGGACGTGGCTGGTCGGGTGCTGGACCTCGGCGACCCGCTGGCCCGCGGGCTGGTGCGGTTCCTGGCCGGCCGGGCACCGCACCAGCCCGGCGAGGTCGCGGTCAGTCCGGCGGCACTGCGCCGCCTGGACCTGCGCCTCGGTGCCGCCGTCACGGTCGCCGACGGGAGCAGGGCGTACACCGTGGTGGGGGTGGTCGAGTTCGCCGACGACCTCGGTCCGGTCGTGGCGCTGCATCCGGGAGCCGTACCGAGGACCGGTCCGGAGCCGGACAGCGTCTGGTTGGCGGACGTACCCGGGACCGTCGACGCCGCGCTGGTGTCCCGGCTGAACGAGCGGGGAGTGGTGGTCACCGCGCGTCACTCGACCGGCTCGGGAGGCGGGGCGAACCGGACGTGGTTCGGGTTGACCGGGGCGAGCGACGCCAACGACCTGAGCACCGGCGTCCTGATCGCCGGCCTCGGGCTGCTGGAGGTCGTCCTGCTGGTCGGGCCGGCCTTCGCCGTCGGTGTCCGTCGCCGGCGACGGGATCTGGCGCTGGTCGCGGTGGCCGGCGGGGACGCCGCCCAACTGCGCCGGGTGGTGCTGGCCGACGGTGTGGTGCTGGGTGTGCTGGGCGCCGCCGCCGGCCTGCTCGTCGGCGTCGGCGCGGCGTTCGCCGGTCGCCCGCTGATGGAGCAGTACGTCTTCGGCATGCGCTTCGGCGGTTACCGCTGCTGGCCGGCCGCCCTGGTGCTGCTCGGTGGGGTCGCGGTGCTGGCCGGGGTGCTCGCCGCGCTGGCACCGGCGTGGACGGCTGCCCGGCAGGACGTCAGCGCCGGGCTCGCCGGGCGACGTACCCCACCGGTGTCCCCGGGCCGGTGGTTGCTCGTCGGTCTGGCGCTGGTGGTCGGCGGGGCCGGGCTGGCGGCGTACGGGGCCAGCCGGACCTCCCCGGCGGTGATCCTCACCGGTCTGATCCTGGGCGAGTTGGGTCTGGTGTGCTGCACGCCCACGTTGATCGGGTCGCTCGCCCGCCTCGGTCGGGTGTTGCCGTTGGCACCTCGGATCGCGGTGCGCGACGCCAGCCGTAACCGGGCCGCCGCAGCACCGGCGATCTGCGCCGTGATGGCCGCCGTCGCCAGCAGCGTGGCGCTCGGCGGGTACCTGGCCAGTGACGGCGCCCGTGACGCACGCGCCTACCAGCCGACGCTGCCGACCGGTCACCTGATGGTCTACCAGAACAGGCCGGCCGAGCAGCCCACGCTGGCCGAGGTCGTCGACGCGGCCCGGGATCAGTTGGGGGTCGACGCGGTTGCCTCCGTCTACGCGCCCGGCTGCGAGGCGGCGCGCACGGGCTACTGCGACATCACGCCGGTGCTCCCACCGACCCAGGCCTGCCCCTGGCAGCCCGGCGACGACCTTCCCGCGCCGGACCGCCAGCAGGCCCGGGCCGACCCACGCTGCCGGGCGGACCCCTCCGGGGGCTACGTGGAGCCCTGGGTGGACGACGGCAGCGCACTACCACTCCTCACCGGCGCGGACCCGACGACGACCGCGGCGGCCTCGGCGGTGCTGCGCGCGGGTGGCGTCGTGGTGACCGACCCGCGTTACCTGCACGACGGTCTGGTGACCGTACGCGTCAGCCGGGTGGACACCGGGCCCGATCAACCGACCGCGCTCCGTGACCTCCCGGGGTACGCGCTGCCCCGGGCCACCGGCCACCCCCGCCTGCTGCTGTCCACCTCCGCGGCCGGACAACTCGACCTGAGCTGGTCAACGGCCGGCTGGGTGATCGGCACCACCACCCCGCCCGACGAGGAGCAGCAGGCTCGGTTCGCCGCCGCCCTGCGCCCGTTCGGGACGTTCTCGCTGAACGTGGAACAGGGTTCCGCACCCCGCGACGTCTCACCGCTGCTCCTGTTGCTCGCGGCGGCGGCCGGCCTGATCACGGTGGGAGCTGCCGGTATCGCCACCGCGCTCGCCGCCGCCGAGGGACGCGCCGAGCTGACCACCCTCGCGGCCGTCGGCGCGGCGCCGGCGTTACGCCGGATGCTGGCGATCTGCCAGGCCGGGGTCATCGCCGGGCTGGGTTCGGTGCTCGGCATCGTGGCCGGGCTGGGCACCGCGGCGATCGTGCTGTTCTCGGTCAACCGGCAGTACGCCAGCGACTGGCCGGCTTCCGATCCGTACCCGATCCTGGTGCCGTGGCCCACGCTCGGCGTGCTGGTGCTGGTGCCGGTGGTGGCGATGCTCGGGGCCGGTCTGTTCACCCGCGCCCGGCTGCCGATCGAACGGCGGCTGGACTGACCGAGCAGCGTGGCCCGCCGGTCGGCGGTGACCGGCCGGTCGGCGATCCGGGCGCGTGTGGGGGGTGCCGCCGGGGCCGGGCAACCGGCAGACTGATCCGCGTGTCAGTGCTGGGAAATCTCACCCGCCGAGTTGGTCATTACCGCTGGTTCGGCACCGCCGCACGTCTGCTGGTTCCCGCCGACCGCGTGATCGGTCGGCTCACCCGGGGCCGGGTGGTCGCGCTCGGCCTGATGCCGTCCCTGGTGATCACCACGACGGGCCGCCGCTCCGGCAAGCCCCGAAGCAACCCGCTGCTGTACGTGCCCGACGGCGACGCCTACGTGGTGATCGGTTCCAACTGGGGGCAGGCCCACCACCCGGGCTGGGCGATGAACCTGCTCGCCGATCCGGCCGCCGAGGTGGACGTGAAGGGCCGGCGGATCCCGGTGCGGGCCGAGCCGGCATCCGGCGCCGAACGGGACCGGCTGTGGCAACTGCTGGTCACCGAGTGGCCCGCGTACCGCACGTACGTGCAGCGGGCCGGCGGCCGGGACATCCGCATCTTCCGGCTGGTGCCGACCGGGCGCGGCGCGCCCGCCGGTCCGCCGCCGGCTGGCTAGGCTGACGCCCAGCCAGCGGAAGGTGAGCCCGTGAGCGCGAGGAGTGAGCCGGGTCTGCGAGCCCCGCAGTCGCGAACAGAGGTGACCCCGTGAGCGCGAGGAGTGAGCCGCTCTTGCGAGCCCCGCAGTCGCGAACAGAGGTGACCCCGTGAGCGCGAGGAGTGAGCCGCTCTTGCGAGCCCCGCAGTCGCGAACAGAGGTGACCCCGTGAGCGCGAGCAGCGAGCAGACCGGTGTCGGTCGGGGTCTCGACGATGGACGGTGGGCGGTTGCGGAGCGGGTCGCCGAGGCGGTCCGGCGGCGTTTCCCGGCCGACGTGCTCGCGGTCGCGGTGCACGGGCCTTTGGCGCACGGTGACGACGACGGCGGTGGGGACCGTGAGGCGGGGATGTTGGTGGTCACCTACCGGTCCGGTGCCGGCCCGTCGCCGGCGACCCGTCGGGTGGACGGGGTGCTGGTCGATCTGACCGTGGCCGGCGCGGAGGACTACCTGGCGCAGGCTCGGGTGATCTCTCCGCTCTGGCCGCTGACCGCCGACCGGTACGTCACCACGCAGGCGTTGCACGACCCGACGGGTTGGTTACGGACGCTGCGCGACGAGCATCTGGGCCGGTTGGCCCGGGCTCGGCCGGCGGAGTTCAGCACTGCCGCCCGGCAGGCCTGGTATCGGGGCAGCGCGGCGCACGCCCGGGCGGCCCGGCTCGCCGAGTGGTACGAGACCGACCAGGCTCTGTTGATGCTCGGCGAGGCCCGGCTGGCGGCGGCGACGGTGACGGGCCTGCTGAGTCGCACCTACTTCCGTGACCCGGGGGACGCGGTACGGCGCACCGGGTTGGCCGGGGCGGACATGACCGAGGTGGGTGTGGTGCTGGCCCGGCAGGCCGAGGACCTGGCCGCCCGTGGTCGTGCGGTCGACGGGACGATCGACGAGCTGCTCACGGGTTGACGGGTGTCACAGCCCGCCGTGCACCCCGATCAGCGTGCCGATGAGGTAGGTGGCGCCGGCCGCGGCGGCACCCAGCAGCAGTTGGCGCAGGCCGCCGGTCCACCAGGGCCGGTTGGTGAAGCGGGCGACCACCGCACCGGCGGCGAACAGCCCGATCCCGCCGACGGCGAGTGCCAACCACAGGTCGGTGGCGCCGAACAGGTAGGTCAGCAGCGGAATCAGTGCGCCCAGCGAGAAGAACAGGAACGACGAGGTCGCGGCGGCCCACGGGCTGGGCTGGTCGTCGGGGTCGACGCCCAACTCCTCGCGGACGTGCACCCGTAGGGCTTCCTCCGGGTCGCGGCGTACCGCTTCGGCGACCTGGGTGGCGAGGTCCCGGGGTAGGCCGCGGGCCACCCAGGCGTCGGCCAGTTCGCGGGCCTCCGCCTCGGGGTGGCGTTCCAGTTCCCGCCGCTCCTTGGCCACCTCGGCGGCGACCTGCTCGTTGGCGGACCGGACGCTCGTGTATTCGCCGAGCCCCATGGAGATCGCCCCGGCGACCAGGCCGGCGGTGCCGGTGAGCACGATGCTGTGCGGCGACACTCCGCCGCCGCCGACGCCGGCGATCAGGGCGATGTTGGTGACCAGGCCGTCCATCGCGCCGAAGACGGCTGGGCGCAGCCAGCCGCCGGAGACGTCGGCGTGGTGCGCCTCGCGCAGGGCTGCCGGGGTCTCGGTCACGGCAGGGTCAGGATCTCGTGGCCGTCGTCGGTCACCACGATGGTGTGCTCGAACTGGGCCGTCCACTTCCGGTCCTTGGTGACGACGGTCCATCCGTCGTCCCACATGTCGTACTGATAGGTGCCGAGCGTGATCATCGGCTCGATGGTGAACGTCATCCCCGGTTCCATGATGTCGGTGGGGCGTGGGCTGTCGTAGTGCGGCACGTAGAGCCCGCTGTGGAAGGCCTCGCCGATGCCGTGGCCGGTGAAGTCGCGGACCACGCCGTAGCCGAACCGCTTGGCGTACGACTCGATGACCCGGCCCACCACGTTGATCTGGCGGCCCGGGGCGACGGCGCGGATGCCGCGCATCATCGCTTCGTGGGTGCGCTCGACCAGCAGTCGGGCTTCCTCGCTGACCTCACCGACGCAGAAGGTGGCGTCGGTGTCGCCGTGCACCCCACCGATGTACGCGGTCACGTCGACGTTGATGATGTCGCCGTCCTGGATGACCGTGGAGTCTGGGATGCCGTGGCAGATGACCTCGTTGAGGCTGGTGCAGCAGGACTTCGGGAAGCCCTTGTAGCCCAGCGTCGACGGGTACGCGCCGTGGTCGCAGAGGAACTCGTGCACCACCTTGTCGATCTCGTCGGTGGTCACGCCGGGCTTGCAGTGTTCGCCGGCGAGCTGGGTCGCCTGGGCGGCGAGCCGGCTGGCGACCCGCATCTTCTCGATGGTCTCCGGCGTCTGCACGTGCGAGCCACGCCACTGCTGCGGAGCCTTCTTGCCCACGTACTCCGGTCGGGCGATCTGGGACGGCACCGGTCGCAGCGGGGAGAGCGTGCCGGGTGTCAGCGGAGGGCGGACGGTCATGCGACAAGCCTATCGCCGGGGGCGCTGGTGACCCGCGCCACGGCCGCTCCGGGGAGGTTGTTGCCCTGCCAGTGCGGCTATGCCATGGTGTCTGCGTGGATCAAGGGGGAGCACCGCCCGTCTTCTCGGCCAGCGCGGAGATCGACGGTGACCACCTTCGTGTGGTGGTCGCCGGTGAGGTCGACATGGCGACCGCGGACACGATGCTCCAGACCGCGCTGCGCGAGCCCGCCGAGCGGATCACCCTCGACCTGCGCACGGTCACCTTCTTCGACTCGGCCGCCATCCACGCCCTGGTCCGGCTCGCCCAGCAGTTTCCGGGCACGCTCACCGTCCTGCCGTCCCGGCAGGTCCGTCGGGTGCTGGACATCTCCGGCCTGGGCGAGCAGAGCTGGCTCGGCCCGGCCTGAGCGGCCCGCCGGGCGCACGGTCAGTCCCGTAACTGCCGGCGCAGCGTCACCTCGGTGCCCGCATCGGTACGCCGCACCGACAGGTCGCCCAGTGCCTTGATCAGGGCCAGGCCACGCCCCCGGAACCCGGAACCGGTCGACTCACGCCACTGCCCGCTGTCCCGCACCGTGGCCGTCACCGTCCGGTCCTCGATCGCCACCTCCACGCTGATCGTGGCCTCGGCGGGGTGGACCGGGTGTTCGATGGCGTTCGCGGCGGCCTCGGAGACCGCGACGGTCAGGTCGAACACGTCGGTCTCACCGACCTCGTGGGCGACCAGGAAGTCCTCCAGACGTTTGCGCAGCACGCTCAGCCGGGTCGGGTCCGCCGGTAGCCGCAACGAGAAGCGGTTCAACTCCGCCGCCTCCAGGGCGAGAACCGCCACGTCGTCGCGGCGTGGTCGCCCGGCGACCCGCTCGACCACCGCGTCGATCAGGTCGGCCAGGTGCTCACTGGGGGTCGCGGCGTCCAGGCGCAGCTGGGCCAGCGCCCCGTCGATGTCGAGCTGTCGGTCCTCGATCAGCCCGTCGGTGTAGAGCAGCAGACGGCTGCCGGGGGACAACGCGGCCTCGACCGCCTCGTACGTCGCGTCGGGAATGGCGCCTACCGGCGGGCCGAGCGCGCGGACGTGCAGGAGCGCCACGTCGCCTCCTCTGATCAGCAGCGGGGACGGGTGACCGGCACTGGCGTACCGCAGACGGTTGGTACGCGGGTCGAACAGCAGACAGAGCACCGTCGCGAAGGAGCGGCGCTCGGTTGACCCGACCAGCCGGTTGAGGCGGGTCAACGACTCGCCCGGGCCGTAGCCCTCCAGCAGGTACGCCCGCAGCGCGTTGCGCAGTTGCCCCATCGCGGCGGCGGCCTGGACGCCCTTACCCACCACGTCGCCGATGACCAGCACCAGGTCGCCGTTGTCGAGGGCGAAGGCGTCGTACCAGTCACCGCCGACCTCGACGTCGGCGGTGCCGGGCAGGTAGCGGCTGGCCAGCACCGCCCCGGGCAGCTGCGGCAGCGATCGCGGCAGCAGGCTGTGTTGCAGGGTGGTGGCGATGCGGTGTTCGGCCTCGTAGAGCTGGGCGTTCTCCAGCCGCACCCCGACCAGCCGGGCCAGCTGGGTCAGCGCGGCGTCGTCGGCCTGCGCGTCGTCGCCGGCGGGCCGCCAGACCCGCAGCTCGCCGAGCGCGTCACCGGCGGTACCGGTCAGCTCGGTCACGAAGGACGGGTCCGCGGCGGTGCTGCCACCGCCGTCCGCCTCGGAACGGGCGCCGGCCGCGGTGATCACCACTCGGGCGGCCTCGGCGAGGCTGAGCGCGTGCCGGGCGGCGACCTGGAGCACGTCGCCGGTGGACCGGGCGGTGTTCACCGCCACCGCGGCGTCGGCCAGCGCCCGGAGCCGGCGGATGATCTGCCCGCGGAGCTGGCCCAGCTCGACGTTGGCCCGAACCCGGGCGATCAGCTCCTGGCTGGCGAAGGGCTTGGTGAGGTAGTCGTCGGCACCGGCGGAGAGGCCGGCGACGGCCTCCGCGGCGCCGGCCCGGGCGGAGAGCAGCACGATCGGCACATGCCGGGTACGTGGGTCCGCGCGCAGCGCGCCGACCAACCCGAACCCGTCCAGTCGGGGCATCATCACGTCGCTGAGCACCAGGTCGAACCCGCCCTCGCGGGCCAGTGGCAACGCGGCCAGCCCATCGCTCGCGGTGACCACCTCCCAGGTCGGGGAGAGCAGCCGCGTGACGTGCTCGCGCAGGTCCGCGTTGTCGTCGACGACCAGGATCCGGCCGGCCGGGGTGCCGTCGGTCGGCTGGCTGTCGTACTCGGGCGCCGGGCCGGTGCCGGTCCACAACGCGGTCTCCGCCACGTAGAGGCGAGCCTGCTCGGGCTCACCCGTCGGCAGGTGGCCGAACGTGACCACCTGGTCCGCGGGCAGGTGGTCCGAACCGGTCGGGATGGTCACCGTGAAGCTGCTGCCCTCGTCGACCCGGCTGGTCAGCCCGACCTCGCCGCCGTGCATCTCGACCAGCTCCCGGACCAGCGCCAGCCCGATCCCGGTGCCCTCGTGGGTGCGTGCGCGGGCACCGGACACCCGGTGGAACCGCTCGAAGACGTGCGGCATCTCGTCCGGAACGATGCCGATGCCGGTGTCGGTCACCTCCAGGCGGGCCGCGCCGTCCAGGGCCCGGACCTGCACCCGGACCTCGCCGTCGAAGGTGAACTTGACCGCGTTGGACACCAGATTGAGGACGATCTTCTCCCACATGTCCCGGTCGACGAAGACCGGCGCCGGCAGCGGCGGGCAGTCCACCACCAACCGCAACCCGGCCCGGTCGGTGGCCGACCGGAAGGTGCTGGCCAGCCGGGCCGTGTAGCCGGCGAGGTCGGTGGGCTGGTAGCGGGCGGCGAGCCGACCGGACTCCAGTCGGGAGAAGTCCAGCACGGTGTTGACGAGCTTGAGCAGGCGCAACGCGTTGCGGTGCATCGTGGTGAGCCGCTCGGTCAAGGCGGCGGGTAGCGCCGGGTCGGCCAGCATGTCCTCCAGCGGGCCGAGCACCAGGGTCAGCGGGGTGCGGAACTCGTGGCTCACGTTGGCGAAGAAGTTGGTCTTCGCCCGGTCCAGCGCGGCCAACTCGGCGGCCCGGGCCCGTTCCTGCTCGTACGCCCGCTGCGTGCCGGCCGCACGGGAGATCTGGGCGGCGACCAGGTCGAGGAAGTTTCGGTAGTCGTCGCCGAGCGGCAGCTGACGGCCCACGCCGACGATCAGCGCGCCCACCGTCTGGTTGGTCGCCGTGAGCGGCAGTACGAGCGCCTGGTCGGCGGCGTCGACCGGCGGCGGGTCGAGCAGGTCGGCCACCTCGACCGTGGCGGGCGTGCCGTCGGCGGTCACCCGGGCCAGCACCTGCGCGATGGTGCCGACGGCGGGCGGGACACTTCCGGTGGAACCGACCACGGCGAGTTGACCACTGTCGTCGGCCAGGTAGATCAGGGCGAACGGCACGTCCGCCCGGTACCGGCCGAGCACCTCGGCCGCGGTTCGGCCAAGTTCGGCGGAGCTGCCGATGTCGTTCAGCTCGGCGCCCAGTTCGGCCAGTGCCCGCAGCCGGCGCTCGCCGAGCACCCGTCCGGTGGTCTCGCTGACGATGCAGTAGACGCCACCGACCGAGCCGTCGGCACCGCGGATCGGGTCGTACGAGACGTCGAAGTAGGTCTGCTCGACGAAGCCGTGCCGGTCCAGCAGGAACGGGTGGTCCTCGCCGCGGTAGGAGCGCCCGGTGTTCCGGACGCCGTCGAGCAGCGGGCCGAGTACCGGCCAGGTCTCCGCCCAGTACGTGCGGGCCGGTTGGCCGATCGCGTCGGGGTGCTTGGCACCGATGGTCGGCCGGTACGCGTCGTTGTAGAAGGCGCGCTGGTCGTCGCCCCAGAACATGACGACCGGCGCGCTGGAGGCGAGCATCATGCCGACCGCGTTGGACAGCGCGGCAGGCCACTGGCCGGGCGCGCCCAGCGGGCCGGAGGACCATTCGAAGCTCGCCAGTTGCTCGCCCAACTCACCACCGGCCGCGAACGCCGCCGCCAGCATCGGGGAGGTCTCGCTGCCGGACGCGGCGGGATGCCGTTCGTCCGCACCCCCCTGGGCCGAGCTCATGCAGCCTCCCGCTCCGGTCGTACCCCGCGACCGTTGATCTTCACCCGCTGTGCTCCGACTTGTACCCCAGCGGACCAGCAACGTAACGCATCACGACAGATGGACGCTGGTGACGTTCGTGCGAGCCGTCGGGCACCGGACAGGACGGGTGTGCAGCGGCGTTGAACGGCGCTGGTCGACGCGCCCCGACCAGTCAGAAGACCGGCAGCCCGTCGATGCTTGCCGCGTTCCTGGTGGCCCGGTAGACCACCAGATCCTCGTCCGTACGACGGGAGTGTGAGGTGAGCAACAGATCACGCTCGGCGCGGAAGTCCATCAGTGGCACCGCGTAGCCGCAGGAGTCGCTGACCCGCTGCACCTCGACGGTGATCACCGCCCGGACGGCGTGCACGTCCGGAGGTGCGGGAAACTCGGCGAGCCGGTCGGCGAAGGTCTCGTCGGTCACGGCGACGCTGCTGCCCCGGCCGTGCAGCCGGACGATCTTCGGAGGCCCGTCGAAGGCACAGAACATCAGCGTGATCCGGCCGTTGTCCCGCAGGTGGGCAATGGTCTCCGCTCCGCTGCCGTGGTAGTCGAGGTACGCCACCCGGTGCGGCCCGAGGATCACGAAGGTGCCCCGCATGCCCTTCGGTGAGACGTTGACGTGCCCCTCGGCGCCGGACGGCGCGGTGGCCACGAAGAAGACCGGCTGAGCCGTGATGAAGTCACCCAGTCGACCGTCGATCTCCGGATAGACCTTGCCCATGCGTCGATCCTCCCACCTGCGACACCACCGCGCGGGGGCGACGAGCGTCACACCCGCCGTCGACCCGCTGCCGGGCGGCGCGCACCAGCGCGGTGATCGGCCGCGGATCCGGCTCGTTCTCCGGATGCCACTGCACACCGAGCACGAACGGCAGGGTCGGATCCTCCACCGCCTCCACCACGCCGTCCTCGGCCCAACCGGTGACCGACAGGCGGCCCGGATCGGCGACTGCCTGGTGGTGGTAGGAGTTGACCCGGTCCACCCCGGCCAGCACCGTCGCGGCCAGGCTTCCCGGCGCGAACCGCACCGGGTGGCTGCCGTAGACACCGGGCGCCGGACGGTGCGCCTCGTGACCGACCACGTCGGGCAGGTGCTGGTGCAGGGTTCCGCCGTAGGCGACGGCGAGCAACTGCATGCCCCGGCACACACCCAGCACGGGCAGGTCGGCGGTGCGCGCGGCGGCCAACAGGGTCAGCTCGCCGGCGTCCCGGTCCGGCCGGGCCTCGGTACGCGGTTCCGGCCGCTGGCCGTACCGCCCCGGACCCACGTCGGCGCCACCGGCCAACAGCAGCCCGTCCAGGACCGCCACCACGTCGCCGTCCACGTCGTCCGGCGGTAGGACCACCGCCCGGCCACCGGCGGCCGTCACCGCCCGCGCGTACGCCTGCGGCAGCAGCACGGCCGGCACGCCCCTCCACACCGCCCAGTCGGCCGGCTCGACGTACGCGCTGATCCCGATCAGCGGCCTCATAGCGGCGTGACGTACGCGCCGGTGATGCCGCCGTCGACCACGAACTGCGCGGCGGTCATGAACGAGGCGTCGTCGCTGGCGAGGAACGCCACCGCGGCGGCGATCTCCTCCGGTTGCCCGAACCGGCCCATCGGCACGTGCACGAGCCGGCGGGCGGCCCGCTCCGGATCGGCGGCGAACAACTCCAACAGCAGCGGGGTGGCCACCGGGCCGGGACAGAGCGCGTTGACCCGGATGCCCTCGCGGGCGAACTGCACACCCAACTCCCGGGTCATCGCCAGCACCCCGCCCTTGCTCGCGGTGTACGCGATCTGCGACGTCGCCGCGCCCATCAGCGCCACGAAGGAGGCCGTGTTGATGATCGAGCCCTTGCCCTGGCGACGCATGTGCGGGATCGCGTACTTGCAGCACAGGTAGACGCTCGTCGTGTTGACCCGGAGCACCCGCTCCCACGCGTCCAGGCCGGTGTCCAGGATGGAGTCGTCGTCGGGCGGGGAGATGCCGGCGTTGTTGAATGCGATGTCCACCCGGCCGTGCCGGTCGGCCACCCCGTCGAACAGGTCGCGTACCGCCGACTCGTCGGCCACGTCGGTGGCCACGAACTCGCCGCCGCACTCCTCGGCCGCCTTCGTACCGGCCGCCGTGTCGATGTCCACGCAGACCACCCGCGCCCCCTCGGCGGCGAACCGCCGCACGGTGGCCAACCCGATGCCACTGCCCGCGCCGGTGACCACGGCCACCCGGTCCTGCAACCGACCCTGCACCCGCATCACTCCTCTGTCGCGATGAACACGTTCTTGACGTCGGTGAAGGAGTGCAGCGCGTCCGGGCCCAGCTCACGGCCGAGCCCGGAGCGCTTCATCCCGCCGAACGGGGTCCAGTAGCGCACCGACGAGTGCGAGTTGACGCTGAGGTTGCCCGCCTCGACCGCGCGGGCCAGGCGCAGCGCCCGACCCACGTCCCGGGTCCAGATGGAGCCGGAGAGGCCGTACTCGGTGTCGTTGGCGAGCCGGACCGCGTCGGCCTCGTCGTCGAACGGCAGCACCGAGACCACCGGCCCGAAGATCTCCTCCCGCCAGTGCCGGTCGGCCGGCGAGTCGGCCAGCAGCACCGTGGGCGCGTGCCAGAACCCGGGGCCGTCGGGGCAGGATCCGGTGAACGCGACGGTCGCGCCGGTCAGGTAGCCGGCGACCCGGTCCCGCTGGGCCGCGGAGATCAGCGGACCCATCTCGGCGGTGTCCCGGGACGGGTCCTCGACCCGAACCCCGCGTACCGCCGGTTCGAGGAGTTCCAGGAACCGGTCGTACACCGGCCGCTGGACGAGGATCCGCGACCGTGCGCAGCAGTCCTGGCCGGCGTTGTCGAAGACCGCGCCCGGCGCGGTCGCGGCGGCGCGTTCCAGGTCGGCGTCGGCGAACACGATGTTCGCGCTCTTGCCGCCCAGCTCCAGGGTGAGCCGCTTCACCTCGGCGGCGCAGCCGGCCATGATCCGGGTGCCGACCTCGGTCGAGCCGGTGAAGCAGATCTTGCGGACCGCCGGGTGGCTGACGAACCGCTCCCCCACCACCGCTCCCTCGCCCGGTACGACGCTGAGCACGTCGTCGGGCAGGCCGGCCTCACGGGCCAGCTCGGCCAGCCGCAGCGCGGTGAGCGGCGTCAACTCGGCGGGTTTGAGCACCACGGTGTTGCCGGCGGCGAGGGCCGGTACGAACCCCCAGGCGGCGATCGGCATCGGGAAGTTCCACGGCACGATCACGCCGACCACACCGAGCGGCTCGTGGAAGGTGACGTCCAGCCCGCCCGGCACCGGGATCTGCCGTCCGGTCAACCGCTCGGGCGCCCCGGCGTAGTAGTCCAGGACGTCCCGGACGTTGCCGGCCTCCCACCGGGCGTTGCCGATGGTGTGCCCGGAGTTGCGGACCTCCAGCGCGGCGAGTTCGTCCAGATGCGCGTCGACCACTGCGGCGAACCGCCGCAGCATCCGCGCCCGATCCCCCGCCCCCACCCGACGCCACGTCTCGAAGGCCACGGCAGCCCGGGAAATCGCCGAGTCCACCTCCCCGACAGAAGCCCCGGGAACCTCCCGAAACCCCTGTCCGGAAGCCGGATCCACCAGAACCGTCATGCGCCCCGCCCCTCGCTCCCACCGTCGATCATGGAGTTGTGGTGCCTCACAAAGGCCGCCGAGCGCCACTTTCCGCCCACCACAAGTCCATGATCGACGCGGCGGGGCCGGGGCGGCGCGTCAGAGACGTTCGAAACCACGCGTCAGCTCCCAGTCCGTCACCGCGGCGTCGAAGGCGGCCAGCTCGACCCTCGCCTGGTTGGCGTAGTGGGCCACCACCTCCGCGCCGAACGCCTCCCGGGCCACCGCCGAGCCCTCCCAGAGGGCCAGAGCGTCGCGCAGCGTGCCGGGGACCCGTTCGGCCTCCGGGTCGTCGTACGCGTTGCCGGTGCACTCGTCGCCCAGCTCCAGCTCGTGGTCGATGCCGTGCAGCGCGCCGGCGACCAGCCCGGCGATCGCCAGGTATGGGTTGACGTCCGCGCCGGGCACCCGGTTCTCGACGCGCATGCCCTGCCCGTGCCCGACCACCCGCAGCGCGCACGTGCGGTTGTCCACCCCCCACCGCAGAGCCGTCGGGGCGAACGATCCCGGCTGGTAGCGCTTGTAGGAGTTGATGTTCGGGGCGAAGAGCAGGCTGAACTCCCGCATGGTGGCCAGCAGCCCGGCGAGCACCCGCTGCCCGGTCGGCGACAGGTGCGCCGGCCCGTCACCGAGCATCGCCGAACCCCCACTGCTGTCCCGCAGTGAGAAGTGGATGTGGCAGGAGTTGCCCTCCCGCTCGTTCGGCTTGGCCATGAAGGTGATCGCCATGCCCTCCTGGGCGGCGATCTCCTTGGCGCCGTTCTTGTAGATCACGTGATGGTCGGCGCAGGCGACCGCCTCGTCGTACCGGAACGCGATCTCGTGCTGGCCGAGGTTGCACTCGCCCTTGGCGCTCTCCGGCGTCAGCCCGGCGGCGGCCATCTCGGTGCGGATCCGGCGCAGCAGCGGCTCCACCCGGGCGGTGCCGAGCAACGAGTAGTCCACGTTGTACTGGTTGGCCGGGGTGAGGTCCCGGTAACCGCGCTGCCAGGCGTCCTCGTACGAGTCGCGGAACAGCACGAACTCCAACTCGGTGCCGGCGTAGGCGGTCAGCCCGTGCTCGGCCAGCCGGTCCAGCTGACGACGCAGGATCTGCCGGGGCGAGGCCACCACGTCACCCGAGCCGTCGAGCCAGGTCAGGTCGGCCAGCAGCAGCGCGGAGCCGGGTTGCCAGGGCATCCGACGCAACGTGCCGAAATCCGGCACCATCGCGAAGTCGCCGTAGCCGCGCTCCCAGCTCGACATCGCGTACCCGTCGACGGTGTTCATGTCGACGTCCACGGCGAGCAGGTAGTTGCAGCCCTCGCTGCCGTTGGCCACCACCTGGTCGAGGAAGAACGGCGCGTGGAACCGCTTGCCCTGCAATCGGCCCTGCATGTCGACCAGGGCGAGCACCACGGTGTCGATCTCGCCGGCTTGGACGGCGACCCGCAACTCTTCCAGCGAAAACGGCGTTCTGCTCATCAGAGGGCCTCCATCACCAAGGTCTACTGGCAATCCGGATCACCGTCAATGCCCCGGGCCCGGTCGACGGCAAACCACGCGAGGAGCTGTCATGCGTCTGCGAGCAATCACGGCCGTCGTCGTCCTCGTCACCGCGCTGGGCACGACGGTGCACGACGAGGCGGCGGCGCAACCGGCACCCGGTTCGGTCATCACACTGGGTGCCGACAGCTTCGACTTCGCCGCCCCGGAGGTCGTCGCGACAGGGCTCGACGTGTCGTGGGGGCTCGATTTCCTCCCCGACGGCAGCGCCCTGGTGGCACAGCGCGACCTGGGCACCGTGTTGCGGGTACGACCGGGGCAGCCGCCCGTGCAGGTCGCCCAGATCCCCGGAGTGGTCGCCGGTGGCGAGGCGGGGCTGCTCGGCCTGGCCGTCTCGCCGCGCTACCGGCTGGACCGGTGGGTCTACGTCTGCTTCACCACCGCCTCCGACATCCGGATCACGCGGTTCCGGCTCAGTGCGCCGCAGACCCAGCAGGTGATCATTAGCGGCATCGCTCGGGCGTCGTTCCACGACGGTGGCCGGATCGCCTTCGGCCCGGACGGGCTGCTCTACGCCGGCATCGGGGACGCCGGTGTCCCCGCCAACGCGCAGAATCTGGCCAGCCGCAACGGCAAGATCCTGCGGATCCGGCCGAACGGCGCCATCCCGGCGGACAACCCGTTCCCCGGCTCGCCGGTCTACAGCTACGGGCACCGCAACGTACAGGGGCTGGCCTGGGACCCACGCGGGCGCCTGTTCGCCACCGAGTTCGGTCAGAACACCTGGGACGAGGTCAACGTCATCGTCCGGGGCGGCAACTACGGCTGGCCGATCGTGGAGGGCCCGAGCACCGACCCCCGGTTCCGCACGCCGGTGGTGGTCTGGCCCCCGGCACAGGCGTCGCCGAGTGGCGCCGCCTTCGCCAACGGCACGCTGTTCGTCGCCGCGCTGCGCGGCGCCCGGCTGTGGACCATCCCGGTCAGCGCCGCTGGCACGGTTGGCACTCCGGTCGCCGAACTGGTGGGTGCCTACGGCCGGCTTCGTACCGTGGAGTTGGCCCCGGACGGCTCCCTCTGGGTGGCCACCAGCAATCGTGACGGCAATGGCACACCGGCACCAACGGACGACCGCATCCTGCGCTTCACGACCGGCGAGCGGCAGCCGCCGCCCGCCGGTCGTGCCGGATCCCACGCCGCCGTCCCCGCGCAGCCCTGATCCGGGTAGCCGGATCAGCCCGGCCCGTCGACCGCCGCCGACCGTCGTTCGTCCGCCGGGTCCTCGACGGTACGCACCGGACCGGTGAACCACTTCCGGGCCGACGCGTACCACCAGACGGCGACCACCAGCAGCACCCCACCGACGGCGAGCGGCGCGTAGTTCACCGCCGACCAGGTGAACCCGTCGTTGCCGGGCACTCCGGAGGGCACGATCGGCAGCACGAAGTAGACGGCGATGATCGCGATCTCGATGACCGCGATCCAGCCGAGCAGCTTGTACTTCCGTCCCAACGTCCACGGGCCGGGGATGAACCGGTCGCCCATCCGCAGTCGCAGCGCGATCGGGATGAGGAACGACAGGTAGAGCCCGAGCACGGCGACGGACACCACCGCGTAGAAGGCGACCGGGATGCCGGCCGAACTCTCGTAGAGCGCCGGCAGGGTCAGCACCAGGCCGGCCAGGGTGGCGCCGATGATCGCGTTGACCGGGGTGCCGTTGCGGTCGACAGTCGACCAGAGCCGCCAACCGGGCACCGCCCGGTCCCGGCTGAACGCGTACGCCATCCGGCTCATCGAGGTCACGCAGCTCATGCCGCAGAAGAACTGGCCGATGGTGGAGATGATGATGACGATCTTGAAGAAGACCGGGGTCAGCGCGGACTCGAAGATGGCACCGGAGAAACCACCCGCGGCGTTCACCGCCTCGACGTCGGTGGCCGCGAAGAGGAACGCCAGCAGCAGGATCCAGCCGCCGACCGCCGAATAGAAGATGGACTGCCAGAGCCCACGCGCGGCGGCCTGCGACGCGCCGCGGGTCTCCTCGGAGACGTGCGCGCAGGCGTCGAAGCCGGTGATCGTGTACTGGGTCAGCAGGAAGCCCAGCGGCAGCACGTAGAACCAGAACGTCAGGCCGCCGACGTCCCCGTCACCGAAGCCGGAGTTGTTGAACCGCTCGGTGAACACGAACTGGAAGCTCTGGTGGTTGTCCGGGACGAAGACCAGGATGGCCACCACGACGGCCGCGCCGGCCACGTGCCACCAGACCGACACGTTCTGGAGTACGTCGATGATCCGGTGCCCGAAGATGTTGATCAGGCCGTGCAGCACCAGAATGATCACGAAGAGGACGAACGTCTGGCGTAGCGTCCCGGCCCAGCCGTCGAAGAGCGCCGACAGGGTGAGGTTGAGGAACGTCGCGCAGCCGTAGTCCACCGAGGCGGTGACCGCCACCAGACCGATCAGGTTCAACCAGCCGGTGAACCAGCCGTGAACCGGGCGGCCCATGGTGGCCGCCCACCAGTAGATCCCGCCCGCGGTCGGGTACGCCGACACCAGCTCCGCCAGACAGAAGCCGATGATGAGGATGAACAGCGAGATCAGCGGCCAGCCCCAGGAGATGGCGACCGGCCCGCCGTTGTTCCACGCCTGGCCGAAGGTGGTGAAGCAGCCGGCCAGGATCGAGATGATCGAGAACGAGATGGCGAAGTTGGAGAAGCCACTCCACTTGCGGCGCAGCTCCTGTTTGTAGCCGAGTTCGGCGAGCCGTCGGGCATCGTCGTCCATCGGTTGCTCGGCGGTCGGCACGGGGGTCGTTGCCACTGCACACCTCCCTGAGGTGGTTCCGCGTGCGAGTGGGCAAAGTGTGATCCCGGCCGATCAAGACGGTCAATACATGGCCGGTGGGAATGTCACCGCCATCGGGCTAAATGCGTTGCCGTCCAACCCTCCCGGCACGCATCCTTGACCCCGTGACCAGGCCCGATCAGGGCCGACGCCGGGCACTCGGACCGCCCGGACCCCGGTGGCGCGGGGCACGCCTCTCTCTCACGTACGGCGCTCCCGCCGTACCCGAAAAGTGCCCCGCGCCCCTCCCCCACACCCCCTCCCTCCACCCCCGCGCCCTTCCCTGCGGCCTTCCCTGCGTTGATCAAGAGCTTTGCGTCAGATTTCGGGCCCTGCATGACGCAAAGCTCTTGATCAACGCCGTGGGGTGGGGGGTGGGTGGGGTGGGGTGTCTCGTCTAGGTGAGGAGGAGGCCGGCAACCCAGAGGGCGGCGATGATCAGGGCAGCCAGGAACTCCACGAGCATCGAGAGGCCGGCGGCCTTGAGCGCCTGCACAGTGGACGGCCAGGCGAGGCGGTTGCTGCCGAGCCGCAGGCGTTCCGCCGCCCACACCCCGCCGACGAAGCCGAGCACCAACCCGACGACCGGCACCACGAAGAACCCGATGATGCCGAGCACCCCGCCGGCGAGCAGCGTGGACGTCGGCACACCTGTGCGTTTCAGGTTCCGGCCGGGCCACGCGTACTTGATCACGACGCCACCCGCGGCGGCCACCGTGGCGGCGGCGAACACCGCCCAGCCACCCATGCCGGCACCGCCGAAGATCGCCCAGAGCAGCACGCCACCCCAGCACAGCGGCAACGCCGGCAGGCCCGGCACCACCACGCCGGCCAGCCCGGCCAGGATGGCCAACCCGGCGACCACGGTCACCGCCGTCTGCGAGTCGGTCAGGTTCACGCAGTCACCTTCCCCTGCCACCGGTCAGGCCGCAACGGTCGCCCGCCCACTCACGCCAGCACCCCGCCTCGCCCGTGCCGCTGCTCCGCGCCACGCTGCTGCACCCGCCGGCTCACGCCCCCACGTCGCCACGCAGCCGGGCGGTGATCGTGTCGGCCGGGGCCGGGGCACCGAAGAACCGGCCCTGCCCGGTGTCGCAGCGCAGCGCCCGCAACCGTTCCGCCTGCTCCCCGGTCTCCACCGCCTCGGCGGTCACCCACAACTCCAACGCGTGCGCCAACCGCACCAACGCGTCGACGATCCGTTCGTCGCGGTGGTCGGCAGCATTGTCGGCACGGATGCCCTCGACGAACGGGCCGGCTAGCTTCAGGCAGTGGATCGGCAGCCGCCGCAGGTACGCCAGGTTGGAGTACCCGGTGCCGAAGTCGTCCACGGCCAGCCGCACACCCAGCGCGGCGAGCCGGTACAGGCTGCGCAACGGCTCGTCGGCGCTGCCCATCACCGCGCTCTCGGTCAACTCGAGTTGGAGAAGGTCCGCGGGCAGGCCGCTGGTGTGCAGCGCGTCCGCCACGGTGTCCACGATCGCCGGGTCGTCGGCCTGCCGCGCGGCAAGGTTGACGCTGACCACCAGATGGGCGTCGGGAAAGTCCCGCCACCACCGCTCGGCGTCCTGACAGGCCTGCCGGAGCACCCACTCGCCGAGCCGGACGATCAGGCCGGTCTCCTCGGCCAGCCCGATGAACTGGTCCGGTCCGATCAGGCCCAGCTCCGGGTGCTCCCACCGGACCAGCGCCTCCACCGCGAGCATGCTGCCCTCCAGCAGTGACACGATCGGCTGGTAGTGCAGGACGAACTCGCCCCGGTCCAGCGCGGCGGGCAGCCCGGCGACCAGCGCCGAGCGGGCGATGTCCCGGGCGCTGCGTTCCGGGTCGTAGACCGCCCACTGGCCCCGGCCTGCCGCCTTCGCCCAGTAGAGCGTGGTGTCCGCCGCCTTCATCAGCTCGGACGGACTGGTCTCCGAAGCCGGGCACTGCACGATCCCCACGCTGGCCGAGACGGCCAACTGATGGTCACCGACGTGCACCGGGGCCGCGACGGCCGCCAGTGCCGCCTCCGCGACGGCCACCGCGTCGTCCACGTCGTCCCCTCCGTCGACGAGGATCACGAACTCGTCGCCGCCCATCCGGGCGACCAGGTGGCCGTGGTCGGCCACGCACGCGTTGAGCCTCCGGGCGATCATCACGAGCAGTTGGTCACCGAGGTCGTGGCCGAGGCTGTCGTTGATCGCCTTGAAGCCGTCCAGGTCGAGGAAGCACACGCCGACCCGCTGCCCGGTGCCCGCGCTGTCGAGGACCCGACCCAGCGTGTCGAAGAACAACGTCCGGTTGGGCAACCCGGTCAGCGGGTCGTGCAGCGCCTGGAAGCGCAGCCGCTGCTGGAGTTCGTACCGCTGGGTGATGTCCTCGATCATCGCGACGGTGAAGCGGGGCCGGCCGTCGTCGTGCCGGATCAGCGAGACGGCCAGATCGGTCCAGACCATGCTGCCGTCCTTGCGGTGGTAACGCTTCTCCACCCGGGCGGCGTCGTGCTTGCCCTCGATCAGCTCCTGGTACAGCTCCCACATGCCGGCGGCGTCGTCGGCGTGGAACAACGCCGCCACGTTGGTCTCGCACAATTCCTCGATCGAGTAGCCGAGCATGTCGGCGAACGCCTGGTTGACATCGATGATCCGGCCGTCCACGCCGGCGATGCCGATCCCGATCGCGGCACCGGTGAAGACCGCCCGAAACCGTGCCTCGCTGTCGCGCAGCGCCTGTTCGACCTCGTCGCGGGCCTGCCAGGCCGAGCGGGCGATCCGCTCCTGCTGACTGAACGTACGGTCGCGAAGCGCTCGGGCGAATCCGGCGGCCAGCCCACCCTGCAGGGCCGCCATCCGGTCGGCGAGGTCCGCCGGCCGGTCGGTGGCCCCCAGCACCCGGTGCAGGAAGTCCGCACCGAGGGCGTGCATCGTCCAGTCGAGGGCCTGCGGCTCGGTCAGGTGTGCCTCCACCAGCGCCGCGCCGACCTCCTCGGCGGGGCGGGCGGTGAACGGCTCCGCCCGTACCGCCTGCGCCAGCCGGATCGTGTGCACCAGCAGCAGCCGCTCGGTCTCGGCCGCGCTGAGCGGCACGAAACCGAGGCGGCGTACCGCGCGGGCCCAGTCGGCGGCGTACCCCTGGACGTCGGCCCGGCCGGCATCGACCCCGGCGGGGTCCGGGATGGCATCGACCCCGGAGGGGTCCCGGCCGGCATCGACCCCGGCGGGGTCCGGGACGGCGGCCATGGGATCAGCCGGCGGGCTGGTCGTACCGGGCGACGCCACCGAAGGCGCCGAACCGCTCCGGGTGCTCGTCCACGTCGGACGGTGAGTCGGGCCGCCAGAGCGGCATGTGCACCACGCCCGGTTCCAGGACCGTCCAGGCGCCGAAGAAGCCGGTCACCTGGGCGCGGGAGCGCAGGGTGATCTCGGTGTCCGTCCGCGCGGAGAGACGCTGAGCGTCGAGCATCTCCTGCGGCTGGTCCTCGAAAGTGGAGTGTGAGAGGACCAGGAAACTGCCCGGCGCGGCGGCGGCCCGCAGGGCGGCCAGGATCGCCTCGGGCCCGTCGCCGTCGGGGATGAAGTGCACCACCCCGGCCAGCAGAATGCCCATCGGCCGGCTGAAGTCGATCAGCCCGAGCTGCCGGGTCTCGGCGAGGATCCGCTCCGGCTCGCGCAGGTCGGCGTGGATGACCCCGGTCAGCTCGTTGCCCGCGAGCAACTCCCGGCTGTGGGCGACGGCGACCGGGTCGATGTCGACGTACACCACCCGGGCCTTGGGGTTCACCCCCTGTGCCACCTCGTGCACGTTGCCGACGGTGGGAATTCCGGAGCCGATGTCGAGGAACTGGTCGATTCCGGCGTCGAGCAGCACCCGGACGGCCCGGCGCAGGAACTCACGGCCGGACCGCATGGTGGCGGCGAGGTTCGGGGTCATGCTCGCGATCTGTTCGGCCAACTGCCGATCGATCTCGAAGTTGTGCGCCCCGCCAAGGAAATAGTCGTACACCCGGGCCGCGCTCGGCCTGGTCAGATCGATCTCGGTCGGCAGTCCGTCGGGCATCGGTGTGCTCCCCAGTTCGTCGCCGCGGCGCGGGACGGCACCGGCGTCGACGGACGTGCACGACCACCGGCAGACCCGCGGGTCGTGTGGTGTGGACCACTCTAGGCGGCTGACTCCAGCAACAGCGAGATCCCTTGACCGACGCCGATGCACATGGTGGCCAGAGCCCTGCGACCTCCGCGACGGCGCAACTCCAGGGCGGCGGTCAGCGCCAGGCGCGCGCCGCTGGCACCGAGCGGGTGCCCCAGCGCGATCGCGCCACCGTTCGGGTTGACGTGTTCGGCGTCCACGGGCAGCCCCAGCTCCCGCAGCACCGCCACGGACTGCGCGGCGAACGCCTCGTTCAGCTCCACCACGTCCACCGCGCCCAGCTCGACGCCGACCCGGTCGAGCAGTTTGCGGGTCGCCGGCACCGGGCCGATCCCCATGATCCGGGGCGGTACGCCGGCCGCCGCCGCGCCGCTGACCCGGGCCAGCGGCGTGAGGCCGTACCGCTGCACCGCCGCCTCGCTGGCGACCAGCAGCGCGACAGCTCCGTCGTTGACGCCCGAGGAGTTGCCTGCGGTCACCGTGCCGCCGTCGCGGAACGGCGTGGGCAGCGCGGCCAGCTTCGCGAGCGTGGTCTCCCGGGGGTGCTCGTCGACCTCGACCAGCCGGGTCTCCCGACGGCCGGCCGGCACGGACACCGCCACGATCTCCTCGGCGAACCGGCCGTCGGCCTGCGCCTTGGCCGCGCGCTGCTGTGAGCGGTACGCGAAGGCGTCCTGCTCGGCCCGGCTGACGCCGTACTCGGCGGCCACGTTCTCCGCCGTCTCCGGCATCGAGTCGACACCCCACCCGTCGCGCATCAGCGGGTTCACCAACCGCCAGCCCAGGGTGGTGTCGTACACCTCGGCCGACCGGGAGTACGCAGACGTCGCCTTCGGCATGACGAACGGCGCACGGCTCATGCTCTCCACCCCGCCGGCGATCACCAGCTCCGCGTCCCCGGCGACGATGGACCGGGCGGCGGTGGCGAGCGCGTCCAGACCCGAGCCGCAGAGCCGGTTGACGGTGCTGCCCGGCACCTCCTCGGGCAGGCCGGCCAGCAGCGCCGCCATCCGGGCCACGTTGCGGTTGTCCTCGCCGGCCTGGTTGGCGCAGCCGAGCACGACGTCGTCCACCCGCGCCCAGTCCACCGACGGGTGGCGGGCGACCAGCTCACGGATCACGTGCGCGGCCAGGTCGTCGGGGCGGACGCCGGCCAGCGCGCCGGCGTACCGGCCGATCGGGGTGCGGACACCGGCCACCAGGTATGCCACGGTCATCGCGAGTCCTTCGGGGGTGCAGACGGCGGGGGTGGGGCACGCCCACCGGGTCGCGGGGGCTGCCGGCCGCCAGGATATCCGCGCCGGCAGCGGATAGGTTGACGGCATGGCTCGGGCCCAGTTCAGCGCAGAGACCAGCGGCGGCGGCGCGTTCGTCCGCCAGCCCAACCGGTTCACCGGGCGGGTCACCGCCGACTCGACCTCGCCACCCGGCGGCGGCCCGGACGAGCAGGACCGTTGGCCGCTGGAGGCCGGCCGGTACCGGCTGATCTGGTGCCGGGCCTGCCCGTGGGCGCACCGGGCGAGAATCGTGCGCGGTCTGCTCGGGCTGGACGACGCGATCTCGCTGGGCACCGTCGACCCGATCCGGGACGAGCGGGGCTGGGCGTTCGCCCTGGACCCGGACGGCTTCGACCCGGTCCTCGGCGTCGGCTTCCTCTCCGAGGCGTACCTGGCCACCGACCCGGACTACACCGGCCGGGTGACCGTGCCCGCGCTGGTGGACACCCTGACCGGCCGGGTCGTCACCAACGACTACCCGCAGCTCACCCTCGACTTCTCCACCGAGTGGCGGCGGCTGCACGCGCCCGCCGCGCCGGACCTGTACCCGGTCGAGTTGCGTCCCGAGATGGACGCGCTGATGGCCGAGATCCACACCGACGTCAACAACGGCGTCTACCGGTGCGGGTTCGCCACCTCCCAGGAGGCGTACGACGAGGCGTTCCGGGCTCTCTTCGCCCGGCTGGACGTCCTCTCCGAACGCCTCGCCGGGCAGCGCTACCTGATGGGCGACGCGATCACCGAGGCCGACGTGCGGCTGTTCACCACACTCGTCCGCTTCGACGCCGCGTACCACGGGCACTTCAAGTGCAACCGCAGCAAGCTGACCGAGATGCCGGTGCTGTGGGCGTACGCCCGGGACCTGTTCCAGACCCCGGGCTTCGGCGAGACGGTGGACTTCGACCACATCAAGCGGCACTACTACGGCACCCACCGGGAGATCAACCCGACCGGAATCGTGCCGCTCGGGCCGGACGAGTCCGGCTGGGGCACCCCGCACGGGCGTGGCTGAGCCGGGCCGGCCCGGCAGCACGACCGCGCCGAGGATCCACGCCGACGTCGCCCGCCGGGTCGCCGGGTCCGCCGCGGCCGGCTGCGCGGTGGCCGGTGCGGTCGCGGTGACGGTCGCCGTGGTCGCCGGCCCCGGTCCAGGGCTCACCGGGTACGTCAGCGAGGCGGGCATCGCCGGCAGTGCGCACGCCACGACGTACCGGATCGGGATCCTCGCTCTGGCCGCGGCGTTGCTGCTGGTCGGCGCGGCGCTGCCCCCCGGGGTGTGGGCTGCGGCCCCGGCGCTGCTCGCCACCGGTGCCGTCTGCACCGCCGTGTCCGGTGCGGTGACCTGCTCCGCCGGCTGCCCGCTGCCGCCGTTCGAGCGGGCGACGGTGGCGGATCTGGTGCATGGCGGCGCGAGCATAGCGGCGACCGCGGCGGTGGTCTTCGCCATGGTCACGCTCGCCGTGTCCGGGCCGGCGGGCCGTGCGGTACGCCGGTTGGCCGGCATGGCCGCCGCGCTGGCCCTGCCGCTCTGCGCCGCAGTGGGGCTGGCGATGCTCGTCCTCGGCCGGGGCACGTTCGTGGGCGTCCTGGAGCGGCTGATCCTGGCACTCGCCGTGCTGTGGGGCCTGGCCACGGCCACCGCACTGGCCCTGGCAGCGGAAAGTTCAACCCCCGTAAGGAGCCTCACGCCGACGGCTCCTTGCGATGAGCGGTAATCGGCGTAACGTCGACGAGCGATGACCAATGTCTGGGGCCTCACTGTCCGCCTGTATGTCGATCTCCGACTGCAGGCCAGTGGCATCTGTCCGGGCTAGCTGCGTTTCACGCCTGCCCTGAATCAGACCGGACAAATGGATAGAACATGCCCTTCAGCCTGCGCAAGATTCCCTTCTCCGTGCAGATCCTGCTCGGCCTCGTGCTCGGCGTCGCGCTGGGCTTCCTGGCCCGTACCAACGACCTGAACTGGCTGACCAGCACCCTGCACACCGTCGGCAGCCTCTTCGTCCAGCTCCTCAAGCTGGCGGTGCCGCCGTTGGTCTTCACCGCCATCGTGGTCAGCGTGGTCAGCCTTCGCGGTGTCGCCAACGCCGCCCGGCTCGCCGTCAAGACCCTGATGTGGTTCGGCATCACCGCCCTGATCGCGGTGAGCATCGGCATCGGGCTCGGCCTGCTCACCAACCCCGGCCGGGGCGTGAGCCTCGACCTCGGTGGCGCTGCCGCGCCGAAGAAGACCGGCTCGTGGACCGACTTCCTCACCGGCATCGTGCCCACCAACCCGGTCGGCGCGTTCGTCGAGGGCAACGTCCTGCAGATCGTCTTCCTCGCCGTCGTCATCGGTGCCGCGGCCCTGCTGGTCGGTGAAGCCGCCGAGCCGTTCGTGGCGTTGAACCGTTCCCTGCTGGAGATCGTGCAGAAGGCGCTCTGGTGGGTCATCCGCCTCGCCCCGATCGGCACCCTGGGCCTGATCGGCAACGCCGTCGCCTCGTACGGCTGGGACCTGCTGGCGCCCCTCGCCAAGTTCACCACCGCCGTCTACGTCGGCTGCGCCATCGTGCTGTTCGTGGTCTACCCGCTGGTGCTGATCCTCGCCGGCCGGCTCAACCCGCTGCGCTTCTTCGCCGGCGCCTGGCCGGCGATCGAGCTGGCCTTCGTGTCCCGCTCCTCGGTCGGCACCATGCCGGTGACCCAGCGTTCCGTCGAGCGGCTCGGCGTGCCCCGCGAGTACGCCTCGTTCGCGGTGCCGTTCGGCGCCACCACGAAGATGGACGGTTGCGCCGCCATCTACCCGGCGCTCGCCGCGATCTTCGTGGCCCAGGTGTTCGGGGTGCAGCTCGGCGTGACCGACTACCTGCTGATCGCCTTCGTCTCGGTGGTCGGTTCGGCCGCCACCGCCGGCCTGACCGGCGCGATCGTGATGCTGACCCTGACCCTCAGCACGCTGGGTCTGCCGCTCGCCGGCGCCGGCCTGCTGCTGGCCATCGACCCGATCCTGGACATGATCCGCACCGCCACCAACGTGGCCGGGCAGGCTCTGGTGCCGACCGTCGTCGCCGCCCGCGAGGGCACCCTCGACCGGGTCGCGTACGAGTCCGCCGGTCGACGCGACCTGACCGAGCCGGAGCCGGTCGCGGAGGCCCGGCCCGAACTGAGCCCTGTTCCCGCCTGACCAGAACCCACCGACGGAGACGGGTCCCTCCCCGAGGGGCCCGTCTCCGTCGTCCGAGAGGATGTCCCCCATGAGCTCCCTGTTCACCCCCCTGGCCCTGCGTGCGGTCACCCTGCCCAACCGGATCGCGATGGCGCCGATGTGCCAGTACTCAGCCGGCCCCGACGGTCTGCCCACCGACTGGCACCTGACCCACCTCGGCAGCCGCGCGGTCGGCGGTGCCGGTCTGGTGCTGACCGAGGCGACCGCCGTACTCCCCGAGGGCCGGATCAGCCCTCAGGACACCGGGCTGTGGTCCGGTGCCCACGTCGACGCCTGGCGGCCGGTGACCGCATTCGTCGCCGCCCACGGCGCGGTGCCGGCCGTGCAGCTCGCGCACGCCGGGTTCAAGGCCTCCACGTACCGGCCGTGGGCACCGGAACGCGGAGGCGTCCCGGACGCCGAGGGCGGATGGACGCCCGTCGCGCCCGGCTCCGAGGCGTTCACCGCCGGCTACCGGACGCCGACCAGCCTCGACGAGGCCGGCATAACCGGTGTGGTCGAGGCGTTCGCGACCGCCGCCGAACGGGCGCTGGACGCCGGCTTCGCCGCCGTGGAGATCCACGCCGCGCACGGCTACCTGCTCAACGAGTTCCTCTCGCCGCTGACCAACCACCGCACCGACTCGTACGGCGGCGACCGGACCGCCCGGATGCGGCTCACCCTGGAGGTGGCCCGCGCGGTGCGCGCCGCGGTGGGCGAGGACGTGCCGGTGCTGACCCGGATCTCCGCCACCGACTGGGTCGAGGGCGGTTGGACGGTCGAGGACAGCGTGGTGCTGGCCGGCGAGCTGGCCGGCGTCGGCGTCGACCTGGTCGACGCGTCGTCCGGGGGCGTCAGCGTCGAGCAGCGCATCCCACTCGGCCCCGGCTACCAGGTGCCGCTGGCCGCCCAGATCCGCCGCGAGGCCGGCGTGCCGACCGGCGCGGTGGGCCTGATCGTCGAGCCCGAGCACGCCGAGCAGATCGTCGCCAGCGGCGAAGCCGACCTGGTGCTGCTCGGCCGGGAGTTGCTGCGCGACCCGTACTGGCCGCGCCGGGCCGCCGCGAAGCTCGGCGTCGCGTACAGCGGACCCGACCAGTACGCCCGCGCCTACTGACACCGACGTGGTCGGGCGGCTGCCGTACCTCGGCATCCGCCCGACCGTCAGCCGGCCAGGTGCGACCAGTCGCCCTCCAGGTCCTGCCAGGTGCCCTGGGCCGCGACCGCCCCACCGAGCAACACCACCACGTGATCGGCCCGGACCAGCGCCGCGCGCTTCGCGGTCGAGCCGACCACGGTCACCCCGTGGTCGCGCAACGCCTGCCACAGCGCCAGCTCGGTGGTGACGTCCAGCGCCGACGACACGTCGTCGGCGACCAACAATTCGGTACGCGGTGCCAGCGCGCGGGCCAGCGCCAACCGCTGCAACTGCCCGCCGGACAGCCGGGTGCCCTTGTGCCCGATGAGCAGCCCGAGCCCACCGCCTGCGGCGGCCAGGTCGTGGTCGAGCTGGGCGGTGCTGACCGCACCCGCCGCGTCGACCTGGTGCCCGAGCGCGATGTTCTCGGCGACCGTGCCGGAGAGCACCCGGGGCAACTGGCCGACGTAGCCGACCTGGTTGGGCCGCAGGAACAGCTCCGGCTCGGTGACCGGGTCACCGTTCCAGGCCAGCTCACCGGTGTGGTGCACGATCCCGGCCAGCGCCCGCAGCAACGAGGACTTGCCCGACCCCACCGGCCCGACCACCAGCACCAACTGCCCACGCTGCACGGTCAGGTCCACATTCCGGACGGCCACCGTACCGTCGGAGTGCACCACTCCGAAGCCGCGCAGCTCCAGGCGGCGCAGCGGGTGCCGGGGTGGTGGCGTCGGCGCGGGCGCCGTCCCGGCGGCCAGGTCGACCGCCGGAACCCCCGCGGAGTACGCGCTCACTCCGGTCATCGCCGCCGTGCGCCGGGTCCAGACCCGCGCCGACGGCAGCTGGGAGATCAACGACGCGGTGGTCCAGGCGAACCAGCGGGCCGCGCCCAGCGTGGAGACCGCCACCAGCACCGCCCCGGCGGAGAGTCCGCCGCTCAGGTAGAGCGCCCACGCGCCGATCGGCAACAGCCCGCTGGCCATCGACGGCGTGGAACGCGCCCACACCTGCACCGAGATCTCCCGCCGCTGCCGGTCGCTGCGCAGCACGTCCAGGCTGGCCAGATGGCGTAGCACCGCCGTGGTCGCGCCGGCGAGCTTCACCGTCCGCGCCGCGGACAGCGCGGAGACCAGCGCCGTGGCGAAGGCGGCTCGCGCCGTCACCGTGGCCCGGGCCGCACGTTCGAGCTTCGGCCCGAACAGCGTCGCGGCCAGCCCGGAGACGACCATCGTGCCCAGGAAGAACAGCCCCGGTACGACACTGCCGGTGACCGCCGTCATGGCGACGACCAGGACCAGCGCGACCGCCTGGTCCAGCACGTTGTCGGCGAGCTGGACCACCCGCTCGGTGTCGCCGCCCTGCGCCACGACCTCGGCCGGGGTGTGCGAGCTGACCCGGCGCGGCCCGGTCTGACCGTGCACCAGGCGCAGGCCGATCCGCAGCATCTGCCGCACCCACCAACCCGGGAACCAGACATGGGTATAGTACGGCAGCGGCATGGTGACCAGCAGCCCGGCCATGATCCCCAACGCCGGCAGGTACGGGCTGCCGGTCCCGTCGACCAGATCGGCCCAGAGCCAGGGCAGCACCGGCCCGTCCAGCCCCAACAGGCTGAGCCCGAGGAACAGCCCGATCGCGGCCATCCCGTACCGGGGATCGTTGATGCAGAGCCGGAAGATCTCCCGCAACGTCCGGGCCGGAGGCACGGGCGGCAGTGGCGGCGGGTCCGCGCGGTTCGCCCCGACCGGCCCGGTCGTCGGCTCGGTCAGCTCGGCCCGCCCGGTCGTCGGCTCGGTCGGCTCGGCCCGCCCGATGGTCGGCTCGGCCCGTACGGACGCTGGCTCGGTCGGCTCGGGCCACCCGGTCGACGGCCCGGTTGGCCAGGCGTCGTTCGGGTCGGGGCCGACCAGCAGATCGGTGCCGACGCCGGCACGGCCGGCCGGCGCCGCCGTGGCGTACGCGGCGGCGTGACTGGTGGCCAGCAACTCGGCGAAGCGCGTCGACGTCTCCAGCGGGCCGGCTTCGACCACCGCGCCGTCGGCCAGCACCACCACCTCGTCGCAGCGGCGCACGGAGGAGAGCCGGTGCGCGATGACGATCCCGATCCGGTCGCGCAGCAGTCGTTCTGTGGCTCGCTGCACCCGCGCCTCGGTCACCGGGTCGAGCCGCGCGGTGGCCTCGTCGAGGATCACCACATGGGGATCACGGACCAGGATCCGGGCGAACGCCACCAACTGTTCCTGACCGGCGGAGAGCACATGCCCGCCCTCCCCCAGCCGGGTCGCCAAGCCGTCCGGTAGCTCGGCGATCCAGCCCGCCAGGCCCAACTCGTCGAGCGCCCGGGCCGCGGCGTCGAGCAGATCCGGGTCGAAGAGCGCGACGTTCTCGGCGAGCGTGCCGGCCAGGATCTCGGTGCGCTGCGGCACCAGTGCCACCCAGCGGCGCAGTTGCTCGACGTCGAGGTCACCCAGGTCGGTGCCGCCGAGGAAGACCGTTCCCGGCGGCACGTCGACCGCCCTGGTGAGCACCTTCGCCAGCGTCGACTTACCCGAGCCGGTTCGCCCGATCAGCGCGTACGAGCGGCCGCGCGCGAAGGTCAGGCTGAGCCCGCGCAGCGCGGCCCCCCGACCACTCTCCTGATACCTGAATGTCAGGTCCTCGATGCGCAGGTCACCCTCGGTCGGGCTGGCACCGCCGACGGGTTCCTGCCGAGCCCGCTGGAGCAACTGCACCCGAGCCCACGCGCCGAGAGCCTCCTGGATCTCCGGCACCATCCGGCTGACGTGCTCCGCGGTGGCGCCGAAGGCCAGCGCCAGCAGCCAGATGGCGGTGAGGCGGGCGGCGTCGACCCGGCCGGTGGCCAGCGCCCAGGCCCCGCCGAGCACCACCACGCCGATGCCGGCCCGGATCGTCGCGGTGGCGGCCGCCGCCACCTTGGCGGACAGCACCCAGACCAGGCGACCCCGGGACAGCACGGCGGCGGCCCGCCGCGCATACAGCCGCAGCACGTACGGTCGGGCCAGACTGGTCCGTACGTCGTCCTGGCCGTGCACCGCCTCCTCCATCACCGCGGCCAGGTCTGACCACGCCTCCTCCTCGGCCATCCGGGCCGGACCGATCCGTGCCGTCGGGCGGCGAAGGCTGAGGGCGAGCACCACGGTGAGCAGCAGCATCGCCACCCCGGCCGGCCACCACACGGCCAGCGCCACGACCATCGACAACAGACCGACGCAGAGCCCCTGCGCGAGCCGCGTGCCCTGGTTACGGATCGCCGACGCCACCTGGTAGACATCCCCGTCGATCCGGTCGAGCAACTCGCCCACCGGGGTGGTCTCCAGCGTCGGCAGGTCCTGCCCGAGTGCGACTCGACAGAGCCGGCGACGCACGTCGGCGGACCAGTCGGCGGTCAGGCCAGCCATCAGCAGACTCACCGCGAGGTCGGTGAGGACCACGGCGACCAGTGCCGCGGCCAGCACGGCGAAAAAACCAGCCGACCGGTGCACGAGCACCGCGCCCGCCAACGCCGAGGCACCGGCCTGACCGGCGGCGCCGAGCACGATCAGGATGACCACAACCGTCATACGGCGCGTCGAGGTGCCCCACAGATCTCGGAGCAGGCGCATGGAAAGTCCTCCGGACGTGGGGTGGCGGAGACTTCAGCCTGCCGGCGTCGGCGCCTCATCTCAACCGATTTTCCGGGCTCTGAGCAGGGCATCGACCATCTCCCCCACCCACCGCGCAACGCCATCCCGAACCTCGACGACCCCACCGCGTAACGCCACCCGACACCCAACCCGCCCCGGCGGAACGCCACCCAACCGACAACCACCCCGGAAAACGCCGCACGACGCCCGACCCGAGACCCGCCGGGCGTGCCACCCAACCGACCACCCCCGGGACAACGTGGCCCGACACCAACCCGAGACCCGCCGGGCAGCGCCGCCGCACACTCGACGCGCACGACCTGAACGGCAACGACGCCGGATTCGACGCAGGTCCCGGCATGCCACGCGAAGAAGCCGTCGCCGTAGAAGTACGCGGCCTACTCGGCGATCTCCGGGCTGCGGATCGAGCCGTGCCAGACGAACGCGACTGACCAGAAATAGGCCTTATGCCCGATTCAACGCCTACTTGCGTGACCGGAACTGCGATGATCGACTCGGGTTTCATGAAGTCGCGGTGTCGGACCGCCCTGGACACCCCGACATCAATGAAGTCGAGTCGATCATGCGGTCGTTGGTTATTCGGGGCCAGGTGTCGGGGTGGCAGGGCGTCGCCGCCGGATTGACTGGGCGCCTTGTCCGGTATGGGCCTTGTTGGGTGGTGACCGACGGCACCCGGGGGCCGGAATCATGGTTGGGCCGGGGTCGTTACACACCCTGACGATCGCAGGACCACGGCCGTTGGCTCGACCGGCCGCCCCGGGGAATGACCTCCGGGCCCGGGTCGTTACGCCCGGACCTCGGCCCGACCGGCACCCCGCTACATCGGGTGCCACGGGACGGACAAACCCGGGAATGGCCCCGCCTCGCGGGTCGTTACACCCGGACCCCGGCCCGACCGGCGCCCCGCTCCACCGGGTGCCACGGGATTGGGCCGACCCGGAATGACCCCGCCCCGCGGGTCGTTACACATGGACCCGGCGCCCGAGCCCCCCGCTCGCAGGCCGCCGATCCCCCCAGACTTTCCCCCTGTTAGTGCAGCGCCGGACGAGGTGCTCACACCCGCAGCATGTGTGCGGGTGTCCTTACCCCCGAAGGAGCTACCCCCATGAACACGATCATCCGTAAGAGCATGCTGTCTGTTGCTGGTCTCGCGTTCGCCGGTGGTGTCTTCGCCGGCCCGATCGCCGCCCACGCCGCCACCCCGACGGTGGACGCCAAGCCGGTTGCTGCCGCCGTGCAGACGGCGGCGCCGAAGCCGCAGGGCGACCAGTCGCACATCACCCTCAACGACGAGCAGACCGCCAACGTCAAGGCGATCATCGCCGCCACCAAGAAGGCCGGCCTCCCGGAGCGCGCCGCGGTGATCTCGATCGCGACGAGCCTGCAGGAGTCGAAGCTGGAGAACCTCGGCCACCTCGGCGATGCCAACGACCACGACTCGCTGGGCCTGTTCCAGCAGCGCCCGAGCTCGGGTTGGGGCACGCCGGAGCAGATCACCGACCCCGAGTACTCCACGACCGCGTTCCTCAAGGGCCTCAAGCAGGTCGACGGCTGGCAGGACATGCCCCTGACCGAGGCCGCACAGACCGTGCAGGTCTCCGCCTACCCCGACGCCTACGCCCAGTGGGAGCAGCAGGCCACCGACCTGGTCGGCCAGCACTGGAACAGCTGACCCCCACCGAACGACCCGACCGCTGGCCGGCACCCCACCACAGGGGTGCCGGCCAGCGGCATCTCCACACCCAGATCTTGGACAGATTCCGTTCTCGCGTAACGGAAAGTGTCCAAGATCTATGGGGCGGTACACGACCCGCACGCGCCGGGGAGTATGCATCGGACGCTTCTGCGGATCAGCCCGACCCGCGACCAGGCACCCACCCCCGGGGGAGAGTGCAGCGCGCACTGCCGCGGATCAGCCCAGCCGCGACCAGACACCCACTGGTCAGAAGAGGACCGTCGCGAGGGTGCCGATCGGCTGGAACCCGCAGCGTTCGTAGACCCGGCGGGCCGGGAGGTTGAAGTCGTTGACGTACAGGCTGACCGTGGGGGCGACCCGCAGCAGCGCGTCGCGGACCACGGCTGCCATGGCTGCCGTGGCGATCCCGCGGCCCCGCCACTCGGGTGCCACCCAGACGCCCTGGACCTGCGCCGTCCGCTTGGTCACCACGGCCAACTCGGCCTTGAAGACGACCTTGCCGTCGACGAAGCGGGCGTACGCCCGACCGGCTCGCACCAGGTCGTTCACCCGCCTGCGGTAGCTACGTCCGCCATCCTCGGCCAGCGGGGAGACGCCGACCTCCTCGGTGTACATGGCCACCGCCGCCGGGAAGAGCTTGTCGACCTCGCCGGAGCGGACCTGGCGTACCTCCGGGTCGGCAGGTACGGGGGGCAGGGTGTCGGCGGCCAGCAGTGGCTGGTTGGGGCGGACGTCTCGTGCTGGCCCCCAGGTGTCGGAGAGCCGGTCCCACAGCCCGAGCACGGCATCGGCCCGGCCGACGATGGAGGAGCACAGCCGCTCCTCGCCGGCGAGCAGGTCGGCGAAGGCGGCCACCGCCGCGTCGCTCGCCAGCACCGGGGTCAGGTTGCCACCGAGCCAGCACAGTGATTCCAGGTTGCGCCGGGCGCCGTACCCCAGGATTCTGCCCTCGGCCCGCCACCACGAGAGGCCGCGCGCGGCGATTCGCTCGGCGACCTGCGCGCCCGCGAACGGGTCATGGTCGAGTAGTCGCTCGACCGCGCGGCGCTCCGATTCCCCCAGTTGCCGTACCGGCACCGTCAGCACGACTACCAGCCTGCCAGATCGACCCCCCGGTCCGCGGGTCGAGTGACAAGGCCGGCACCGGCTCGGTCGGCTCGCTGGCGGGGCGGGTCCGCTCGGCCCACCGGACGACGGGCGGCACCAGGGCCCCGAGCAGGAGGAACAGGGCACCGAGCACCAACCAGCCCGGTACGCCCCAACCGAGCGCGAGGCTGGTCACCACCACCGGGGCGAGCATCTTGCCGAGTTCGTAGCCCATGCCGTACGCCCCCTGGTACTGCCCCTGGGCGTTCGTCGGCGCGAGCCCGAAGGAGATTCCCCAGCCTGCGGCGGAGTGCCACAGTTCCCCGATCACGTGGGCGAGCGCCCCGACGCCGAGCAGGCCCATTGCCCCGGCGGCGGGGAGCGCGCCGCTGGCGGCGAAGAGTACGCAGGCCAGGGCGATGGCCACGCCCGCTCGACGGGCGGCGCGGGCGGCTCCGGGCAGGGTGGCGGCGGTGCGCGCGGCGCGTACCTGGAGGAGGACCACCAGACCGGTGTTGACCAACGTCAACGCGGAGATCATCCAGACGGGCGCCCGGGTGTGCTCGGCGATCCACAGCGGCAGGGCAATGGTGAGCAGGCTGAAGTGCATGGACATCAGCCCGTCGACCAGGGTGAAAGCGAGGAACGGGCGGTCTCGCAGGGCGATCAGTCGGGGGCCGTGCGTCGGGGCGGCGACCGGGGCGACGCTGGGCAGTCGGACGAAGACCACCGCGGCGGCGAGTGACGCGGCTGCGGTGGTCAGGATCAGTGCGACGTACCCGGTTCGGGTGTCGGCGGCGATGGCGAAGCCGCCGAGGACCGCGCCGACGGAGATCCCGACGTTGGTGGTGGCGCGTAGGTAGGCGCGGGTGCGTACCCGTTGGTCGGCCGGGATCGCTCCGGCGATCAAGGCGCCCCGGGCCCCACGCTCGACCGCGTCGGCGAGCGCGGTGGCGGCTCCCACCAGCACGAATGTGGGGAACGACCGGACACCGATCAGGCCGACAGTCAGTGCGCCGGCGGTGAACAGCGCACCGACCTGGACGCCGCGCGGGCCGACGCGGTCGGCCAGGTAACCGCTCGGTGCGCTGGCCAGGACCCCGACGAGCGCCGAGATGGTCAGCCCGATGCCGACCTGGGTCGCCGACAGGCCCACCGATCGGGTGAGGAAGAGCGCGCTCGCGACCAGCCAGAGGCCACGTCCGACGGTCTTGACCAGGGTGCCGAGGGTGAGGACCCGGGCCGGACCGGGCGGGGGAAGCAGGCGCATGACCGGGACGCTAGCAAGACGTACGTACGGTTTACAAGGATGAGGTTGTCGACGATGCATTGCCGATATATCGTTGATGCATCAGCGACAGTACAAAGAGAGGGAGAACCTGATGAGGTTCCATCGACAGCACCACCCGATGCACGAGGCCCGGATGCGGGGGTTCGGCTTCCCGCCGGTTCCGCCCGGTCCGCACGGGCATGGCCACGAGCACGGACACGGCGGCCCCTGGGGCGGTCGGGGTCGCGGACGGGGTCGGGGGCGACGCCCCAACGTCCGGGCCGCCGTGCTGGCTCTGCTCACCGAGCGGCCGATGCACGGCTACGAGATGATCCAGGAGATCGACTCCCGCACCGGCGGTGCGTGGCGGCCGAGCCCCGGGTCGATCTACCCCACCCTCCAGCTACTGGAGGACGAGGGCGTGATCGTCGCCAGCACGGAGGAGTCCGGCGGCGGGCGGAAGCGCTTCACGGTCACCGAGGCCGGTCAGGCGGAGGCCACCGAGGCGGCGCAGAGCCCGGCCTGGGCGGACGTCGCCCAGGGCACGGTGAGCAGTTGGCACGACATCCGCGACTCCGGCGCGCAGGCGATGAACGCCCTGCGCCAGGTGATGATGAACGGCACCGACGACCAACGCGAGCGGGCCGCCCAGGTGCTCGACGAGACGCGCCGCAAGCTGTACGCGATCCTCGCCGAATCCGAGTGACGCCAGACCGCACCACAGCGCCAGGCACACCACGGCGCGCAGAAGCACGAAAGCACAAACGCAGAGCGGCCGTTCCCCGCGTGGGGAACGGCCGCTCTTTCCAACTGGAAAATCAGTGCACGGTGACCGTCGGGCCGGTGACCAGCCCGCGCAGTTCCTCGGGAAGCTCGGCGCCCATCTCGTCGGCGATCCGCAGCGCCTCCTCGATCAGCGTCTCCACAATCTGCGCCTCGGGAACCGTCTTGACGACCTGCCCCTTGACGAAGATCTGGCCCTTGCCGTTGCCGGAGGCGACACCGAGGTCGGCCTCGCGGGCCTCGCCGGGACCGTTGACGACGCAGCCCATCACGGCGACCCGCAGCGGCACCGGCAACCCTTCCAGGCCTGCGGTGACCTCCTCGGCGAGCTTGTAGACGTCCACCTGGGCCCGCCCGCAGGACGGGCAGGAGACGATCTCCAGGCCCCGCTCGCGCAGACCGAGGGACTCCAGGATCTGGTTGCCGACCTTGATCTCCTCGACCGGCGGGGCGGACAGCGACACCCGGATCGTGTCGCCGATCCCCTCGGCGAGCAGCGCGCCGAAGGCGACCGCCGACTTGATGGTGCCCTGGAACGCCGGGCCGGCCTCGGTGACACCGAGGTGCAGCGGGTAGTCGCACTGCTCGGCGAGCTGCCGGTACGCGCGGATCATCACGACCGGGTCGTTGTGCTTGACCGAGATCTTGATGTCCCGGAAGCCGTGCTCCTCGAACAGCGAGCACTCCCACAGCGCCGACTCGACGAGCGCCTCGGCGGTGGCCTTGCCGTACTTCGACAGCAGCCGCTTGTCCAGCGAGCCGGCGTTGACGCCGATGCGGATCGGCACCCCCGCCGCCCCGGCGGCGCGGGCGATCTCCTTGACCTTGTCGTCGAACTGGCGGATGTTGCCCGGGTTGACCCGGACGGCAGCGCAGCCGGCGTCGATCGCGGCGAAGACGTACTTCGGCTGGAAGTGGATGTCGGCGATCACCGGGATCTGCGACTTCTTGGCGATCGCGGGCAACGCCTCGACGTCGTCCTGGGACGGCACGGCCACCCGGACGATCTGGCAGCCGGACGCGGTCAGCTCGGCGATCTGCTGGAGGGTGGCGTTGATGTCGGAGGTGAGGGTCGTGGTCATCGACTGCACGGACACCGGCGCACCGCCACCGACCGGGACCGAACCGACCATGATCTGGCGGCTGGCCCGGCGGGGAGCGAGCGGCGGGGGCGGCACGGCTGGCATACCGAGACTGATAGCTGTCACTTCAGGCACTCACCTTGAGAAGAGCGTGATGGGGTTGACGACGTCCGCGGCGATGGTCAGCAGCGTGAACGCGCCACCGATCAGGATCACCGCGTACGTGAAGGGCATCAGTTTGAGGTAGTCCACCCGGCCGGGGTCGGTCCGGCCGATCCGCGCATACACCCAGGAGCGGGCGCGTTCGAACCAGGCGATGGCGATGTGGCCGCCGTCCACCGGGAGCAGCGGCAGCAGGTTGAACACGCCGATGAAGAAGTTCAGCGACACGAAGAGCATGAAGAAGACCAGCCAGGCGTTGTTCTCGACCGCCTCGCCACCGAGTCGGCTGGCGCCGACCACGCTGATCGGGGTATCGATGTCCCGCTCGCCGCCGGTGAGGGCGGTCCACAGGGCGGGGACCTTCTGCGGGAGCCGCTGCAGCGCCTGGGCCGTGCCGACGGCCAGCTGACCGGTGAAGTCCGCGGTGGCGCCGAACGCGCCGATCGGGCCGTACGTCACGCGGGTGGGGGTGCTGGGGACGAGCCCGACGCCGAGCGCGGCCACCGGCGCGGTCGCGCCGTTGGGGTTGTCCAGCGGCGGACGCTGGGTCTGCGCGAGCACCGTGCTGGTGGTGCCCGGCTGCCCGTCGCGGACGTATGCGATCTGCGCGGTGTCGCCCGGCTTGAGCCCGCGCAACGTGGTGAGCAGGTCGCCGTAGGAGTTGATCGGGGCACCGTTGACCGAGGTGATCCGGTCGCCGTTCTTCAACTGCGCCTGGGCGGCCGGGCTGGCGGCGTCGGCGGGCGTGCACGCCCGAACCGAGTTCTCCGCCACCACACAGTCACTGAGCCGGATGACGGCGGGCTCCTGGCGGGCCTGCGCGTCGGTGGTCGGGAAGTCGGGGTTGGGCAGGCCGGCGGAGACGGCCAGGATCCAGATCGTGACCAGGGCGAGCGCGAAGTGCGTGATCGACCCGGCGGCCATCACGATCGTCCGCTTCCAGACCGGGTAGCGCCACATCACCCGTGACTCGTCGCCCGGCTCGACGTCGTCGTCCTGCGGCGTCATCCCGACGATCTTGCAGAAGCCGCCGAGGGGGATGCCCTTGAGGCCGTACTCGGTCTCACCCCGCTTGAACGACCAGATGGTGGGGCCGAAGCCGACGAAGTACTTCGTGACCTTCATCCCGAACGCCTTGGCGGTCAGCAGGTGACCCGCCTCGTGCAGGCTCACCGAGATGAGAATGGCCAGGGCGAAGAGGACCACCCCGAGCAGGTACGACATCAAGCTCCTTCCACCGAACCCGCGATGATCTCCTGCGCGTGCGCGCGTGCCCACGACTCGGCCGCGAGCACGTCCTCGACGGTACCTGGTTCGCCGAAGTCCGGAGCCTCCTCCAACACGCGTTCGAGGGTGTCGACGATGCCGAGGAACGGCAGCCGGCCCGCCACGAACGCGGCCACGCACTCCTCGTTCGCCGCGTTGTAGATCGCCGGGCGGCTGCGACCGGCCTCCCCGGCGGCCTTGGCCAGCGCAACGGCCGGGAACGCCTCGTCGTCGAGCGGCGCGAACTCCCACGTGTGCGAGGCCGTCCAGTCGACGGCGGTGGCGGCCTCGGGCACCCGGTCCGGCCAGCCGATGCCCAGCGCGATCGGCAGCCGCATGTCCGGTGGGCTGGCCTGGGCGATCGTCGACCCGTCGACGAACTCGACCATCGAGTGGATCACCGACTGGGGGTGCACCATCACGGTGATGTCGGCGTAGGGCACGTCGAACAACTCGTGCGCCTCGATCACCTCAAGCGCCTTGTTGACCATGGTCGCCGAGTTGATCGTGACGACCGGGCCCATGTTCCAGGTCGGGTGCGCGAGCGCCTGCTCGGGTGTGACCTGCGTCAACTCGTCGCGCCGCCGACCCCGGAAAGGCCCGCCGCTGGCCGTGACGATCAACCGACGCACCTCACCACGCGTCCCGGAGCGCAGACACTGGGCCAGCGCCGAATGCTCCGAGTCGACCGGCACGATCTGCCCCGGCCGCGTCACCGCGGCCTTGACCAGCGGGCCGCCGGCCACGAGCGACTCCTTGTTGGCCAACGCGAGGGTACGACCACCACGCAGCGCGGCCAGCGTAGGAGCGAGGCCCAGCGAGCCGACCACCCCGTTGAGCACGATGTCGCACGGCCACTGGGCCAGCTCGGTCATCGCGTCCGGGCCGGCCACGATCTTGGGAAGCTTGAAGTCCCCGGTGGCCCACCCGCGCCGGCTCGCCTCGGCGTAGAACGCGAGCTGCAGATCCTGGGCGGCGGAAGCCCTGGCCACCCCGACCGCCTCGACACCCAGTTCCAGGGCCTGCGCGGCGAGCAGCTCCACGTTGCCACCGCCCGCACCCACGGCGACCACCCGGAACCGGTCCGGGTTGCGCCGAACGATGTCGATGGCCTGCGTACCGATCGAACCGGTGGACCCGAGCAGGACTAGGTCGCGGGGGGAAGTCACCCGGCCATTCTCCCCCACCGTCGCTGCGCGCCCGCTGGGAGCCTCAGGCGTCCCCGTCCGACGCATCCGGCAGCGCCTCCTCGCCGAGCAGGTCGCCCAGGTCGATGGAGAACTCGAACGGCTCCCGCATGACGAAGCGTGTCCCCGCCGCAGCGGCAGCCACCGGGCGGTACTCCCCCTCGGTCAGCTCGTACAACGCGATGGTGGGCACCCGATTGCGCAGGTCGACCCGGAGGAAGAAGGGCACGCCCGAGGCCGCGTACTCACGCGGGCGGTCGATGATGTCCTTGCGCCGGTTTCCGGGGGAGACGATCTCCCCGAGAAGAACGGCGTGCCCGATGTCCATCGTCGTTCGACCGCCGCCCGGAGCGTCGAGAATGACGATGTCCGGGATAAAGAGATCCTGGCCCGAGACGATGTTCGTCGCAAGGTAGAGCCACAGCTTTGCGCGACGCGCCGCCTGCTTGATTAGGTAGGCGAGGTCCAGCTCCGCGTCCTTATGGTCGTACCCGGCGTGTGGTGTCACGATCACGCTTCCGCTCAGGACCTCAACCTTGGGGCCGTTGGTCTCCGGCAACAGGTCGAGGGCGAGCTGCGCGGTCCACGGCTCGTCGTGCCACCGCAGCACGTCGAACGACGGCTCGGAGTGCTGTGGCACCGGCTCCGGCTCGTACGCCGCCTGGGCCATCCAGGCTCACCTTCTCAGCGGGACATCCTGCTCAGGTCAGCCTAGCCATCGCAGCCCCAGAAGCGCGTCATCGCACACCCAGTGCGTCACCCAAGTGGCTGACGGTCAGCCGCACTGGTCCTGATTGATGGGCCGGGATGGCACGACCCCGTCGCCGTAGTTGGCGGCCAGGGTTGCGGCCCACAAGTCCGGGACGGTCCAACCGGGGAAGGCCAGCGGGAGGTATGCCTGCAGCGCGCCGGATGCGTCCAGCATGGGCGCGAACTGCTCCTGCCATTCGCCGCGTACGGCCAAGGTGGGGAAACCCCGGAAGACTGCCACTTCGGGATCCCGCTCACCCCAGCATCCCCACCTGCGGGAAGGTCCTGTCACCGCGATGACGTTCGCCGAAATCGCGATCGAACCGAAGATGTCGCTGGCAGCCTCGTGACCAATCAGCGCCCAGTAGTCGTCCTCGCTGGCCTCGACGGACAACGACAGGGCCGGATACGACTGATACTCCGACAGGTAGTACGTATCGCAATCCGGCTCAAGGACCAGCAGCTCGACGTGCTCGTCGCCATGCCAGCGGGCCATCGCGCAGAGCGCCGGCCAGAGTTCCGGGGCGAGGACCGCATCGAACTCGCAGAACAGTGACTCACCGCCAATCTCACGGAAGACCTGATCAGGCAACCTGACCGACAGATCGAAGGTGGCTCCGCAGCGGGCGCGAATGTTCAGGTAGGCGTGGTGATCGATCACGACAGACCCCTCCCCGGAGATCCCCCAGCTGCTGCCCGCACGAGTGGTTCGTGCAGATCTTGGACATTTTTCGTTACGGCGTAACGAGAAGTGTCCAAGGTGTGCGGGCGGCAGCGAGCGGCGGCCTGTGCGATCCCAGGCGTCCACCCCGCACCCCTCCCCAAAATCGCGGGGAGGCTAACCCGGACCTGCGACAGATCTTGGAGGGAAATCGCCCCTCCCGGGGCCGAATTCTTCCAAGATCTCGGTGAACGAGTTCGCCGAGCCGCTCAGCGGCGGTTGTTCGACTGCGATGCGCGGGTTGACGCGATGAAGGCCGGCCAGACCGAATCGGTGAAGGTCAGCGTTGGCCCCTGCCGGTCCTTGCTGTCGCGTACGCCGACCGAGTCGGCGAAGCATGCCACCTCGACGCAGTCGCCCTCGCTGCCGGATCGGGTCGACGTGCGCCAGACTCCGTCACGCACCATCGGTCATCTCCTTCGCTATGGCCGCGATCATCGCGCGGGACTCGTCGGCGCTGAGCGCCCGCTCGCCGAGGGAGCGCCATGCGTCCTCGTAGAATCTCGTGGGTCTTGTCAAGGTAGACCGCGCCGCACGGACCGTCCATGTAGATCGTCGTCGGCTCCGGCTCGCGTACCTCGACTCGGGATTGTGGAAGTCGGGGTGTCCGCAGCCTGCGGACACCCCGACTTCCTGGAGAGCGTGTCGATCAGGGATTGATGACGAACTGAGAGCCCGGCTGGATGACGATGTTGCCGTCGGCCGAGTTGGTGATGGTCACGTTCGTCAGGTTGGCGTTACCGCGCGCGCCGCTCATCGCGAGGATGCCGGCACCGTTGTTCGACTTGTCGATCCGCACATTGGTGATGGCGAGGTTCGGTATGTTGCCGCCACCGTTCTTGAACTGGATGCCGTCGAACGTCGAGTCGATGATGTCGGTGTCCCGGATCGTCACCCCGACGATGTCCCGAGTGGCCGGGAAGATCGTGATGGCACCGAACTCCTGGTCCTCGTTCCAGAACGCGCCGCCGGTGCGGTAGAGCCCGTTGTTGGCGATCAGCGTCGTGCCGGAGAACGGCAGCGGGTCGTGGTCGGTCGCCAGCATGATGCCCGGGTAGTTCGCGGTGTCGTAGATCAGGTTGTTCTCGATCGAGTTGTCGTAGCCGCCGTAGATGGCGATACCGTTCGCTCGCCAGGGCAGCTGGATGGTGTTGTTGACGAAGTGGTTGTCGTGGGCGATGTCGACGTTGCGGTCCTTCACGTACGGGTTGGCCCAGACGGCGAGGGCGTCGTCACCGGTGGTGCGGAACGACGAGTTGAACACCCGCGAGTTGCGCGTGCCGTTGCTGAAGTTGATGCCGTCGGCGTACGTGTTGCGGATCCGCATGCCGCTGAACTCCAGCCCGTCGGCCGGCCCCCACAGGTCGGGGATGTTGTCGTAGTCACGGCCCACCCAGGCACCCACGTTGGCGTGCTCGATCCAGACGTTGCTGATCTTCGTGCCGGTGCCGAAGCGACCGTTCAGACCCACGCCACCCTCGGCGTTGCCGTCACCGCCACGAATCCGGCCCGAGCCGAAGATGGCGATGTCGGAGATCTGGGTGTCCTTGTCGATGTCGAAGCCGAAGTTGCCCTCGTGCGGGTGGTTGATGCCGCCCACCACGTTCTGCGGCTCGGTCAGCGTGTAGAGCTGCGAGTGCCACATGCCGGCGCCCCGGATCGTGACGTTGCTGATGCCGACCTGGTTGTGCATCCCCCGGTTCAGCGGGTCGTCGGTCAGGATCTTCTGCTCCTGCCGCCACTGCCCGGCGGGAATCCAGACGCAGCCGATGACACCGTTCTGGTCGTCGGTCACCGCCCGCTGGATGGCGGCGGTGTCGTCGAGCCCGTCGTTCGGGATCGCACCGTACGACGTGATCGAGGTGCAGCCGGCCGGCTGGCTCGCCGCAGGCGCCACCTGCTCCAGGTCGATCATATCGATCACGTAGAACGAGGCGGTGTCACCCGAGTCGCGCTGCAACTTGAACCGGGTGCCCGCCGGGTACGACTGCGCCAGCAGCGCGTTCGACTCGTCGAAGAGCCGCCGGGCGTCGGCCTGCGGGGTGTTCGTCAACGCCTCGGGCCCGTCGGTGTTGCCGTAGAGCCAGCTGTGCCTCGACGACAGGGTCAGCTTCCGGGAGAAGACGTCGTTGACGTAGAGGCTGATGGTCGCCTCGATGCCGCCGCCACCGGGAGCGTCCGGAATGGAGTTACGCACCACGATGGAGTTGGCCTGGTTGGCCGAGGTGAACTCCACGAACTGACCGGTGCTGTTGAGCCGCACCGACTTGCGGCCCGAGGACTCGCTCGCGAAGTTGGTGTGGCCGAAGGTACGCAGCGGGTCGGTCTCCAGCAGCGTGCCCTGGTAACGGCCGGCCTCCGCCTCGTAGGAGACGTACGGGACCGCCGCGCCACGCCCGACCACGATCGACTGACTGAACGCGTTGTTGGTCTCGTTGGTCTCCGCGACCACGTTCGTGGCATCCGCCGTGGCGGTGAGGGTGGCACCGCCACTGGTGGCGGTCCAACTGCCGCTGACGACCACGTTGACCGTCGCGCCGGCCGCGATCGAGGCGGTGTTGGTGTTGAGGGTCGTGCTGCCCGCCACCAGCCGGGTGACAGTCGTCGCGCCGGTCGCGGTGGTGCCCCGGTTGCGGACCGCCACGGTGAAAGTGACGGACGCCCCGACCGCCGGGTTCGGCGGATTGGAGGCGATGCTGAGCACCTGGAGGTCCGGGCCCGGGGCCTGCGCGACGACCAGTGGCGACGGCGCCGTGAAGCTGTTGTTGCCGTTGTTCTGCTCGACGATCGTGTTCGTCGGGTCGACCACCGCCGAGACGGCGTAGCTGCCCATCGGCCGCGTACCGGCGTTGAACGACACGGTGGTCGAGGCGCCGGCGGCGAGCGCGCCCACCGTGGCGCTGCCCACCACCGCGCCGGCCAGGCTGAAGTTGACAGTGGTGGCTGCTGCGGCGGCGGATCCGATGTTCTGCACCACGGCCGACAGGGTGACCGCGCTGACCTCGCTGGGTGACGTCGGCGACCAGGTCACCGAGCTGACGACCAGGTCCGGGTTGGGCGCCGGCGTGCCGCACACCTCGAGCTCCGCGACCTGCCCGGAGGGCGCGCCGGTGTTGCCGGTGAACCGCAACTGCACGTCCGCGGTGGTCGCGCTGACCGGGATGGTCACCACGTTGGTGCCCTGCACGAACTGGTAGGCCGCCGCCGACACCAGACTGGTGTACGCCGACGACGCCTGGTCGCGGCCGAGGACCTGGATGGTCTGGGTACGGGTACCCCAGGCCGAGTCGGGGTTGAGCTTGACGGTGACGCCGGAGATCGAGTGGTTCGCGCCCAGTGCCACGGTCAGGTTCTGCGGGTAGCTGGCCGCGCCCTCCCAGTAGGTGCCGAGTTGCCCGTCGTTCGCCTTGTCCGGGGTGAAGCTGAAGGTGGAGCCGCTCGCCGTCATGCTCTTGCCCTGCGCCACGTTGGTGCAGGCGGGCGGGTTGCTTCCGGTCCGGGTGACGGTGTTGCTGTTGCCGGACAGGTTGCCGGCGCCGTCGCGGGCACGGACGTGGTACGACACGGTGGCCGTGGCCGGCTGGGTGTCCTGGTAGCTGAGGACGGTGCCCAGGGTCGCGATCAGGTTCCCGCCCCGGTAGACGTTGTAGCCGGCCAGACCGCTGCCACCGGAGTCGGTGGAGGCACCCCAGTTGAGCGTGATCGTGCTGCCCGACGTGCTCTGCGACAGCGTCCCCGGGACGCTCGGCGCGGTGGTGTCGCCGCTGCCGGTGCGGGTCACCGTGTTGCTGTTGCCGGACAGGTTGCCGGCGGCGTCGCGCGCCCGCACGTAGTAGGACACCGTCGCCGTGGCCGGCTGGGTGTCGTTGAAGGTGGTCACGTTGCCGACGGACTGGAGGAACGCGCCGTTGCGGTAGACGTCGTAGCCGGCGATGCCGCTGCCGCCCGCGTTGTCGGTCGACGCGACCCAGTTGAGGCTGATGGTGGTGCCCGACTGGGTGTACGAGAGGTTGCCCGGCGCGCTCGGCGCGGTGGTGTCGGGGGTGGTGCCGCCGCTGCCGTACACCTCCAGCTCGGAGAGCTGCCCGGCCGGCCAGCCGCTGTTGGCGGTGACGGTGATCCGGACGTAGCGGGTGGAGGCCGAGCTGAAGTTGATCGTGACGGTGCTGCCGCTCGCCGGGTTGAAGGTGTACGTCTGCGACCCGACCAGGTCGGTGAAGGACGAACCGTTGGTGCTGCCGCGCACGCTCAGCGTCTGCGTCCGGGTCGCCCAGCCTGAGGTCGGCAGCTTCAGTACGACCTGGTTGACGCTCTGCGATGAGCCGAGATCGACCTGCACCCACTGCGGGAAGGCGTTGTTGACGCTCTCCCAGTAGCTGCCCGCGTTGCCGTCGACGACCTTCGACGAGTCGTAGACGTCGGCGTGGCCACTCTCCTGGGTGGGGCGGCCCTGGGCGAGGTTGGTGGCGGCCGGGGCGAAGTCGCTGCTCGCTGCGGCTGCCGGGGCGGCGGGGCGGGCAACATCGGCGGGGCGGGCTGCGGCGGCCGGGGTCGCGACGGCGGTCGCCCCGGCCGTGGCGATCAGCGCAGCGGCGGCCGTGGCCGCCACCATCCTGAACAGATTCGTTCGTCTCATCACTGTCCTTGTCGTCGGGGGACGGTTGCCGCGGTGGCTGGACCACGGGGGTGGGGGTGCGGCGGTGCAGCGCCGGCCGATGCGAGAGGCCGGTGTCGAGAGAGACGGGGCGGTACGGGTGGCGCGGGGGCACCACTCGTCCTGGAACACCAGATGGGTACGACCATCAACGGGCCCCCCGAGGAGGCCCGTTGAATCTTCCGATAGCATGCGCAGAACCGTGCACACCTTTGTCGAAATCTTGCGTTACTTTGACCAAAGGTTACTGACGTGCTACGAGAGCGTCAACACTTCGACCACCGTGACTATTGACGGGCTTGGCTGCCCTGACGTCCCCCGCCCGCGCCCGGCCTGCCCACAAGTTCGCGGAAGGCGCTGCCTCCCGACGACCGGAGGCGATACCTTCCCCGAACTTGCGCGGATCTTGCGTCAGCTCGTACCGGAACGATCAGGCATCTGGCGCGGTCAGCACGAACGTCTCCAACAACTCGCCGCCGTACCAGTCGGTGCGCTGGCCCACGTGCGTCATCCCGAGTCGCCGGCAGACCGCCATCGACGGCTCGTTCCCGGGCGACACGAGCGCGTGGATCTCCGAGGTACCGGTGGCGAACTCCCGCGCCGCGAGCGCACGAGCGGCCTCGGTGGCGTACCCGTGACCCCACGAGTCCGGGTGCAGGTGCCAGCCCGTCTCGATGTCCTCGGTGAGCACTGCCTCATCGATCCCCGGCAGCGGCTTGAGCAACAGCGTGCCCGCCACCAGACCGGTCTCGCGCACCTCGATCGCCCAGGTGCCGTACCGGCCGCCGTCGGCGGCGTGCCGGTCCCGCCAGACCTGCAGCCGCTCGGCGGCCTGGGCCGGGTCGGTCATCGGCAGGCCGGGCGACACGGCCAGCCAGCGGGTGATCTCCGGACGGGAGTAGATGTCGTAGATCCGGGCCAGATCGTCCGGATCATCGGTCCAGTCGCGCAGGATGAGGCGTTCGGTGGTGAGAACAGTCATGACCGGCGATCTTAAGGAGTGGCGGCACCGACGACAGGGAAGGAGACGGCGATGGGCAACGGATGGCAGCGGGCGAAGCGGATCACCAGCGCCGCGTTCCGCCCGGTGCGGGGGCGGGACCTGTCGCTGCACGCCGCCGCGATCACCTTCTACGGGGCGGTCGCGGTGGTGCCGGTCGCCCTCCTGGCCATCTGGCTCACCGCGCTGTTGGCCGGGGCCGAGCGGGTACGCCGGCTCACCTCGCACGCCGTGGAGGCCCTACCCACCGCGATCGGCGCGCCCCGGGCGGTGGACGCGCTGGTCAACGCCGGAGTGGAGTTGACCCCGCTGCTGGCGCTGGCCGCACTGCTGCCCGCGTCGCTGTACGGCGAAGGTCTGCGCCGGGCATTCGTGTCGGTGGCCGCGCCCCGCTCCGACGAGCACCTGGTCGGCTGGCGTGGCCGGCTGCTGCTGCTGCCGCTGCTCGCGCCGGCCCCCGCGCTGCTGCTGTCGATCCTGCTGGCGCTCCCCCTCACCACTGGCCTCGTCCGCCAGGGCGGCTGGTTCGGTGTGCTCGGCGTGGTGCTGTCGTTCCTGGCGGTCTGGCTGGTGCTCACGCCGGTGCTGCTGTGGGTGTTCCGGGTGGTCGGGCCGGCCTCACCGGACTGGCTCTCCACGCTCGCGATCGGGTCGTTCACCGCCGCGAACCTCTCCGGATTCCTGCACGGCTTCGTGCTGTTCGCCTCGCTCCCCCTGGACCTGGGCGTGCCGTTCGGTGGCTTCGACGAGATCGGCGCCGGCGTGGCCGTCCTCCTCTGGCTGTACCTGTTCCACGTGATCGTCCTGGCCGGCTACTCCGCCACCCTGGCCCTCGCCCACTGGCGCACCCACCGCCCCAACCGCACCCGCCCCGCCCGGGGTCAGCGGCGGAAGGGGCCCTGGATCTCGTAGGTGATGCCGTTGGCGCCGGTTGACGCACCGCTGGTGCCGCGCTGGGACGAGAAGTACAGGCGGGAGCCGTCCGGGGAGAAGGCCGGGCCGGTGATCTCCGACGAGGACTGCCCGATGAGCCGCACGATGGGCGCCACCACTCCGGCCGGCGTGATGACGTTGATTTCCATGTTTCCGCCGTCCTCGGCGACGTAGAGATCACCGGAGGCGGTGCCCGTGATGTTGTCCACCCCGGTCAGCGGCGCCGTACCGACCGGCACCAACGAGTCGTCGTACGCCAGGTCGAGACGCTGGTTGACCGCGTCGTACGCCCAGACCCGGTTGTCGCCCTTGGTGGTGAACCAGCAGGTGCCCCGGTCGTACCAGCAGCCCTCGCCACCGTCGAAGTGCTTCGCCGCTCCCACCTGGAACCGGGTGGGGATCGGGAAGCCGTCCCGGTCCGGGACGTCCCGCCAGGTGACCGGCCCGGCGACCTGGTCGGCCGGTGCGCAGAGCACCTGCACCCGACCGGTACGCAGGTCGCCCCAGGTGTCCGGCACGAAGCGGTAGAAGCAGCCGTCGTCCTCGTCCTCGGTCAGGTAGACCACCCTGCGGTCCGGGTCGCAGGCGGCGGCCTCGTGGGTGAACCGACCCATCCGGGTCCGCTCCTCGGCCGACCGGCTGCCGTCCGGCCAGGTCTCGAAGACCCGACCGAGCGGCACCTCCTCGCAGGACAGCCAGGTGCCCCACGGGGTGGCGCCACCGGCGCAGTTGACGTTCGTGCCACCGAGGATCCGGTACGCCGAGACGACCGAACCATCCGCGCCGAAGCGGACCGCCGAAGCGCCCCCGACGAACGGGACCTCCGAGTTCGACACGTAGATCCAGCCGTCGCCGGCGGGGAAACAGGCGCCGCCGTCCGGAGCCCAGTGCCAGAGGTACGAGGTGCCGGCGACCCGCTGACCAGAACGAGCGACAACCCGACTGGTGAAACCAGCCGGCAACTGGATGCCGTTGACGTCGGCCGCCAACAGGTCCCCGTACGGGCCGGGGCCGGGCTGGGCGGGGGCGGCCAGCGCAGCGCCCGCCCAGAGGCTGCCGGAGAAGGCGGCGGCGCCGGCGACGGCGGAACGCAGGACGGTACGACGGTCCATCGGTGAACCTCCCGGTGTGGTCGATGTCCAACCGACGGTAGGACCGCACCGGCATCGATCGCAGCCACTGCCCGATGAACGAGGGGTGACGGGTCGGCAGGCGTTGGGCTGACCTTCCCGGGCGAGGCGGACTAGGCTGCCGCGGCATGAGCAGTGAGATTCCGGCCCGCGCCGACGTCGTGATCATCGGTGCCGGGCACAACGGCCTGGTCTCCGCAGTGCTGCTGGCCCGCGCCGGCCTGGACGTCCTGGTGCTGGAGGCCGCCGACGTGCTCGGCGGCGCGACCCGCACCGAGAACCCGTTCCCGAAGGTGCCCGGGCTGCGGCACTCCACCGGCTCGTACCTGCTCGGGCTGATGCCGCCGGAGCTGCTCGCCACCCTCGACGTACGGATCCCGGTGCTGCGCCGCGACCCGCACTACTTCCTACCCACGCCGGGCGGCCTCGGCTCGCCGTACCTGCTCTTCGGCAGTGACACCGCCGCGACCCGGGCGCAGCTCGCCGAGTTCTTCTCCCCCGCCGACGTCGCCGCCGACGACGCCATGCAGGCCGAGCTGGCGGCGCTGCGCGAGGACCTCGCCCCGGCCTGGCTGGCCGAGCCACTGAGCGTCCAGGAGACCGCCGAGCGACACGTCCGACCGGCGCTGCGGCAGGTCTTCGTCGACCTCGTGCAGGGTTCGGTCGCCGACTACCTGGCCCGGTTCGAGTTCCGCTCCGAACTGCTGGTCAGCATGTACGCGGTGACCGACGGGCTGTCCGGCCTCAACGCCGGCCCGGACGACCCCGGCACCGGCCACAACTTCCTCGTGCACAACATGTGCAGACTCCCGGGCTCGGGCGGCACCTGGATGATCGCCGAAGGTGGGATGGGCACCGTCTCGCGGACGTTCGCCGAGGCCGCACGCGCCGCCGGGGCGACAATCCTGACCGGTACGCCGGTGAGCGCGGTGACCCTGGACGGCGGCGCGGCGAGCGGAGTCGTGCTGGCCGACGGCCGACAGGTCGCCGCCCGGGTGGTGCTCGGCGCGTGTGACCCGTACCGGCTGATGGACCTGTTGCCCGACGGCGCGCTCCCGGCGCCACTCGGCGAACGGATGACGGCGGTCCGCCGCCCCGGCACCACCCTCAAGCTCAACCTGGCGCTCACCGGGCTGCCCCGGTTCTCCTGCCTACCGGCCGGCACGCCGAGCCCGTTCGGCTCGACCATCCACCTGCTGCCCGGCTCCGCCTCGCTGGTCGGCGGGGAGGCCACCTCGCCGATGACCGCGCTGCGGGCGATGTGGGCGGACGTGCAGGCCGGGCGACTGCCGGCGGAGCCGACGATCGAGTGGTACCTGCACACCACCGTCGACCCGTCGCTCTCCGACGCCGCCGGGCACCACTCGTCGGCGCTGTTCGTCCAGTCGGTCCCCTACGAGCTGACCGGCACCACCTGGGACGCGGAGCTGCCCGGCTACGTCGACCGGCTGGTCGAGATCGTCGAGCGGTACGCCCCCGGCACCGGTGACCTGATCGCCGACGCGGTGCCACTGCCCCCGCCCGGCATCGAGGAGCACTTCGGCATCACGGGCGGGCACATCCACCACGTCGACAACACGGTCTCGTTCACCGACCGGATGCCGTACGCCACCGGGATCGACGGCGTGTACGCGGGCAGCGCCGGCTGCCACCCGGCCGGCAGCGTCATCGGCGCCGCCGGCCACAACGCCGCCCAGAGAATCCTCGCCGACCTGCCCTACCC
>NZ_JBDPLX010000024.1:0-112789 GCF_039871815.1 Micromonospora sp. B9E7 | reverse complement strand
CCCCCACCCAGGCCCCCACGTCCGGGTCGATCATGGAGTTGTGGCGGGTGACAAAGTAAACGTTCCGGATCGAAGCGGGCACCACCACTCCATGATCGACCGGGTCTCGGCGCGGCTGAAACATGGTCGAATTCCGGCAAAACCGCCCGGAGGGCGATGAACTGGCGTCTGATCGCTGCTAGGCGCCACCGCTGCACGGGCGTCGGCCACCTCGATCGGGAGCGCAGGTGCTGGTACTGCTCGTCCTCCACCTCGCGGCGGCTCTCGCCGCACCGCTGCTCGTCCGGTGGTGGGGTTCCAGCGCGTGCTATCCGCTGGCGCTGGCGCCGGCCGCCGCGTTCTGCTGGGCGGTGGCCCGCACACCGGCCGTCGGCGACGGCGGGGCCGTGGTCGAGACGTACCCGTGGATCCAGCACTTGGGTCTGGACATCGCGCTGCGGCTCACCACGCTGTCCTGGCTGATGACGCTGCTGATCGGCGGCGTCGGCGCGCTGGTCCTGGTCTACAGCGCCCGCTACTTCACCACCGGCTCGACCGGGCTCGCACAGTTCGCCGGGGTCCTGGTCGCCTTCGCCGGCGCGATGCTTCTCCTGGTCTTCGCCGACGACCTGCTGCTGCTCTACGTCGGCTGGGAGCTGACCACGATCTTCTCGTACCTGCTGATCGGGCACAGCACCGAACGACGTTCCAGCCGGTGGGCGGCGGCGCAGGCGCTGACGGTCACCACGCTGGGCGGGCTCGCCATGTTGGTCGGGTTCATCATGCTGGGCGAGCACGCCGGCACCTACCGGTGGTCGGAGATCGCGGCCCAGCCGCTGCCCGGCGGCGGGTACCTGGTGGGCGCCGTACTGCTGATCCTGGCCGGCGCGCTGTCCAAGTCGGCGGTGCTGCCGTTCAACTCCTGGCTGCCGGTAGCGATGGCGGCGCCCACGCCGGTCAGCGCCTACCTGCACGCCGCCGCCATGGTCAAGGCCGGCGTCTACCTGGTCGGGCTGCTCGCGCCGGTGCTCGCCACGGTCGGCCCGTGGCGGCCGGTGGTGCAGGTCGCCGGCGTGGCGACCATGCTCGTCGGCGGTTGGGCGGCGCTGCGGCAGACCGATCTGAAGCTGCTGCTGGCGTACGGGACGGTCAGTCAGCTCGGTCTGCTGGTCGCGGTCACCGGGTCGGGCACCCCCGACGCGGCCCTGGCCGGCGTGGCGATGCTGCTGGCGCACGCGCTGTTCAAGGCGGCGCTGTTCCTGGTCGTCGGCATCATCGACCACGGTGCCGGAACCCGTGACCTGCGCGAGCTGACCGGGCTGCGGCGCTGGTCCAGGCCGCTGTTCGTGGTGGCGGTGCTGGCCGCGGCGTCGATGGCCGGTGTGCCGCCGCTGGTCGGCTTCGTATCCAAGGAGGCGGTGTTCGCGGCGTTCACCCATCAGCCGGTGCTCCTCACCGGTCTGGTCGCCGGGACGGTGCTCACCGTCGCGTACAGCGCGCGCTTCCTCTGGGGCGCGTTCGCCGACCGGCCGGGCGTGGCACCGGTCCGACCGGGACCCGTCGCCGCGTCGTTGCTGGTCCCGCCGGCGGTGCTCGCCGGGGTCGGTCTGCTCGCCGGCCCGGCCGCGAGCGTGCTGGACGACCTGCTGAGCCCGTACGCCGATCTGCTCGGTGAGGTGGACGCGCACCTGGCGCTCTGGTCCGGGCCGACTCCGGCGCTCGGTCTGTCCGTGGTGGCGCTCGTCGGCGGTGGCCTGCTCTTCGCGGTGCGCGGGCCGCTCGCCCCGGCGCTGGCCCGGCTCCGGTCGCCGGTGAGCGGCAACCAGGGGTACGAGTGGATCGTGGGCCGGTTCGACCGGCTGGCCATCGACGTCACCGGCGCGACCCAGCGTGGTTCCCTGCCGCAGTATCTGGGCATCATCCTGGTCGCCCTGGTGCTGGTCCCCGGTACGGCGATGCTCTCCGCCAGCCCGTGGCGGGCTCGGATCCCGCTCTGGGACAGCCTGCTGCAACCGGTGGTCGTCGTGGTGATCGCGGTCGCCGCGGTGCTGGCGGTCGGTGCCCGTCGCCGCCTGACCGCGATGCTGCTGGTGGGAATGACCGGCTACGGCACGGCGATGCTGTTCGTCCTGCACGGAGCACCCGACCTGGCGCTGACCCAGTTTCTGGTGGAGACCGCGACGATCGCGGTCTTCGTGCTGGTGCTGCGTCGCCTGCCGCAGCGGTTCTCGGCCCGCCCGTTGCGCCGTACCCGCTGGCTCCGTCGGGTGATCGGGGTGGCGGTGGGTGTGGTGGCCGCCGGGCTGGCCCTCACCGCCGCCGGTGCCCGCCAGGCGCCGAGCGTCTCCGCTGCCTTCCCGGACCTGGCGGTGGTCCAGGGGTACGGCCGCAACGTGGTGAACGTGACCCTGGTCGACATCCGGGCCTGGGACACCCTGGGGGAGTTGGCGGTGCTGGTGGTGGCCGCGACCGGCGTGGCCAGCCTGATCTTCGAGCGGTCCCGCACCGGGCCGCGACCGCGCCGCCCGGAGTCGGACCAGCGGCTGAGCGAGTCTGGCCGGCCGGTGTGGCTGCGCGGCGGTCCCACCCTCTACGAGGGGCGCCGGTCGATCGTGTTGGAGGTGGTCATCCGGCTGATCTTCCACACCGTGGTGCTGTTCTCCCTCTTCCTGCTGTTCTCCGGGCACAACGCGCCGGGCGGTGGTTTCGCCGGTGGTCTGGTGGCGGGTCTCGCCCTGGTGGTGCGCTATCTGGCGGGTGGCCGGTACGAGCTGACCGAGGCCGCTCCGGTCGGCGCCGGCCTGATCCTCGGCGCCGGGTTGGCCGTGTCGGCGGGCAGCGGGGTGGTGGCGTTGCTGGCCGGTGGTGCGGTGCTGGAGAGCGCCAAGCTCGACCAGGCACTGCCGCTGGTCGGCGACACCCACCTGGTGACGTCGCTCTTCTTCGACATCGGCGTGTACCTGGTCGTGATCGGGCTGGTGCTGGACATCCTGCGCAGCCTCGGTGCCGAGGTGGACCGGCACATCGAGGCCACCGGCGAGGCCACCGGTGGACTGGCCGTCGACAAGGGAGACCGGTCATGAGCGCGAGGAGTGAGCCGGTTCTGCGAGCCCCGCAGTCGCGAACAGAGGTGGCACCGTGACCGCGAGCGACGCCGGGCCGACGTTGGTGATGGTGCTGGCCGTCGCGGTGTTGTTCGGGTGCGGGGTGATCCTGCTGTTGGAGCGGAGCCTGACCCGGATCCTGCTGGGTGTGATCCTGCTCGGCAACGGGGTGAACCTGTTGATCCTGCTGGGTGGGCGGTCGGGTGGGGCGCCGATCGTCGGCACCGGTCCGGTGGATCGGATGAGTGACCCGCTGCCGCAGGCGATGGTGTTGACGTCGATCGTGATCACCTTCGGGTTCACCGCGTTCCTGCTCGCGGTGGCGTACCGCAGCTGGTATCTCTCCGGCGACGACGAGGTGCCCGACGACCTGGAGGATCGACAGATCATCCGGCGGGCCGGGCGCAACGAGGTGGGTGCCGTCGACCACGGCGGGGAGGGCCCGAACGGTGACCCGGAGCAGGTTGATCCGGAGCCCGCCCGTCGTCGGCTGCGGCGCGGGGACGAGGCGTGATGGGCGCGTTGGTGCCGCTGCCGGTGGTGGTGCCGCTGCTCGGTGCGGCGTTGACCCTGCTGCTGGCCGGGAAACCCCGACTTCAGCGCGCGGTCAGTGTGCTCTGCCTGGGCGGCACGCTCGTCGTGGCGCTGCTGCTGCTGGTGCAGGCGTATCGGCACGGGCCGGTGGTGGTGGCGGTCGGCGGTTGGCCGGCCCCGGTCGGCATCGTGCTGGTCGCGGACCAACTGGCCGCGCTGATGGTGGTGGTCTCGTCGGCGGTGACCCTCTGCGTGTTGTTGTACTCGATCGGTCAGGGTCGCAGTGAGACGATCGAGTCCACGCCGGTGTCGATTTTCCACCCGACCTACCTGGTGCTCACCGCGGGCGTGACCAACGCATTCCTGGCCGGTGACCTGTTCAACCTCTTCGTCGGCTTCGAGATCCTGCTGGCCGCGAGCTTCGTGCTGATCACGCTGGGCGGCACCGAGACCCGGATCCGCACCGGGTCGACGTACGTGGTGGTCAGCATCCTCTCCTCGATGATCTTCCTGACGGCGGTGGGCCTGGTGTACGCGGCCACCGGAACGCTCAACCTCGCCCAGCTCGCCCAACGCCTCGACGACCTGCCCGACGGCGTCCGGCTGGCCCTGGAGTTGATGTTGCTGCTGGCCTTCGCGATCAAGGCGGCGGTCTTCCCGCTGTCGGCGTGGCTGCCGGACAGCTACCCCACCGCGCCGGCCCCGGTCACCGCCGTCTTCGCGGGCCTGCTCACCAAGGTGGGCGTGTACGCGATCATCCGTACCGAGACGTTGTTGTTTCCCGGCGGGCAGGCGGACACGTTGCTCATGGTCGTCGCCGGGCTGACCATGCTGGTCGGCATCCTCGGCGCGGTGGCCCAGTCCGACCTGAAACGGCTCTTCTCGTTCACCCTGGTCAGCCACATCGGCTACATGATCTTCGGGGTGGCGTTGAGCACCGCCGCCGGGCTCTCCGGTGCGATCTTCTACGTGGTGCACCACATCACCATCCAGACCACGCTGTTCCTGGTCGCCGGTCTGGTCGAGGAGCGCGCCGGCAGCACGGACCTGCGCCGCATCGGAGGGTTGGCCCGGGTGGCGCCGCTGCTCGGGGTGCTGTTCTTCGTCCCGGCCATGAACCTCGCCGGGGTGCCGCCCTTCTCCGGTTTCCTCGGCAAGCTCGGTCTGCTCCAGGCCGGGGTGGCGGCCGGCGGGCCACTGCCCGGGGTGCTGGTGGCCGCCGGCACGTTGACCAGCCTGCTCACCCTCTACGTGGCGTCCCGGGTGTGGAACATCGCCTTCTGGCGCGCGCCCCGGCTGGCCACCGGTGAGCCGGTCGTCCGGCTGCCGAGGCTGATGGTCGGGGCCACCGTGGCCCTGGTCGCCCTCGGGCTGGCGTTGAGCGTGCTGGCCGGTCCGCTCTTCGACGTCACCGCCGACGCGGCGGCCGACCTGCGCCTGCGTACCCCGTACGTGCGGGCCGTGCTGCCGGGCGGTGAACCGTGACCGGCTCGCCCGGGGCCGGCCCGGACGCCTCCGGCCCCAGGGTGTCCGGTCGCGGCCGGCTCGGGCGCTGGCGGGACCAGGTGGTGGCGCTCGGGTGGCTGGTGCTGGTCTGGAACCTGCTCTGGGGGGACGTCAACTGGGCGAACCTGCTCGGCGGTCTGCTGGTGGGTGGCGCGGTGCTGGTCTTCTACCCGCTGCCGGCGGTCAGCTTCGGCGGCCGGTTGCGGCCGGGGGCGCTGCTGGTGTTCGCCGGTCGGTTCGCCGTCGAGCTGGTCACCGCGAGTCTGCACGTCGCCCGGATCGCCGTGCAGCCCGGCTACCGGCCGCGAGGGGCGATCATCGGAGTCCAGCTGCGGGTGTCCAGCGACCTGAACCTGGCGCTCACCGCCGAGGCGGTCTCGCTGGTGCCGGGCACGCTGATCCTCGAGGTGGACCGGGAGGCCGGCACGCTCTACCTGCACGTGCTGGACACCCACCGGCCGGCGGACCTGGACGCGGCCCGGGAACGCACCCTCGCCATCGAACGACGCATCGTCCGTGCGGTGGGCTCCGCCGCCGAACTGCGCCGCGTCGAGACCGACTCGTCCGAGAAGGGAACCCGCCCGTGACCACGTTCCTGGCCGTCGTCCTCACCGCTCTGTTGTCGGTGACCGCGCTGCTCGCGCTGCTGCGCCTCTACCGTGGCCCGTCACTGGTGGACCGGGTGATCGCCGCGGACATGCTGCTGGCCACCATGGTCGGCGCGGTGGGTGCCGAGGCGGCGGTCAACCGGCACGCCACCACGCTGCCCGTGCTGGTCGTGCTCTCCCTGCTCGGTTTCGTGGGCTCGGTGTCGCTGGTCCGCTTCGCGGTCCGGGAGCCCTCGTGATCGCGACCATCGCCGACTGGCTCGGCGCGTTCTGCCTGGTGGGCGGCGCGCTGCTCGGCCTGGCCGCCGCGATCGGTGTGCTGCGCTTCCCGGACGCGCTGTCCCGGATGCACGCGGCCACCAAGCCACAGGTGCTCGGGGTGCTCCTGTTGCTGTTGGGCATCGGGTTGCGGCTGCGGTCCCCGGCGGACCTGGGCATGATCCTGCTGGTGGCGGTCTTCCAGTTGGCGACCGCGCCGGTGGCGGCCCAGATGATCGGGCGGGCCGCGTACCGGTCGGGGCGGCTCGACCGGAGCCTGCTGGACGCCGATGAGCTGGCCGAACGCGGATCCGGCGGCGGCTCGACAGGCCCGGCGTGACGGCCCTGGGCGGGCCCGGCGTGACGGCCGAGCAGGTTCGTGAACCGGACGATCCGCTCCTTCGGCCCACCCTCAGCGGAGTCCCAGCCAGCGCCGATAAAATAGCGGCATGATCGACTCTTCTGCCCAGGAGGGCAGCAGTAGCCAGCCGGGTCGTGCCCGGCATATCCCCGTACCGACGACCCCGGGAGCCCTGAGCGACCCGTGTTGATCGTCGTTGGTCTTCTCTTGATCGTTGTTCTCACTGCCGCCACCGGATACTTCGTGGCACAGGAGTTCGGCTACGTCGCCGTGGACCGGGGCAAGCTGCGTCAGCTCGCCGATGACGGCGACCCCGCCGCCGCCCGGGCCCTGACCGTCACCAGTCGGCTCTCCTTCATGCTCTCCGGAGCCCAACTCGGCATCACCGTCACCGCCCTGCTGGTCGGTTACGTCGCCGAGCCCTACCTGGGCGGTGGCCTCGCCGACCTGCTCGGCGTGGCAGGCGTCAGCGAGGCGGTCAGCCTTCCGCTCTCGGTGGCGTTGGCCCTGGTCATCGCCACCGTCGTGCAGATGGTCCTCGGCGAGCTGGCCCCGAAGAACCTGGCCATCGCACGGGCCGAGCAACTGGCCCGGGCGCTGAGCCGGTCCACCCTGATCTACCTGGCCGTCGCCGGGCCGCTGATCCGGCTCTTCGACCGGGCATCGGTACGCCTGCTGCGCAGGATCGGCATCGAGCCGATCGAGGAGCTGCCCAGCGGCGCCACCCCGGCGGACCTGGAACAGATCATCGCCGAGTCCCGCGAGGAGGGCAGCCTCGATGCCGAGATGTCCACGCTGCTCGACCGAGGTCTGGACTTCCGTGAGCTGACCGCCGGGGAGGCCATGGTGCCCCGGGTCGACGTGCACACCGTACGGGCGCACGAGCCGGTCAGCCGGGTGGTCGAGCTGCTGGACACCGGCCACTCCCGCTTCCCGGTACGCGGTACGGAGGGCGTCGACGACCTGATCGGCGTCGTCGGCATCGCCGACGTGCTCGGCGTACCCCCGGGGGAGCGGGCGACCACTCCGGTGAGCGCGGTGGCCGGGCCGCCGTTGCTCGTACCGGAGACGTTGCCCCTGCCCACGGTGCTGGACCGCCTGCGGTCCGGGCACCGGCAGATGGCGTGCGTGGTCGACGAGTACGGCGGCTTCGCCGGCGTCATCACGTTGGAGGACATCGCCGAGGAGCTGGTCGGCCCGATCCGGGACGAGGACGACCCACCGGAGCGGGCACCCGCCCGACAGGACGACGGGTCCTGGGTGGTACCGGCGCGCTGGCGGATCGACGAGGTCGCCGACAGCACCGGCATCGCCCTGCCCGAGGCCCCGGAGTACGACACCCTGTCCGGGTTGGTGATGCGGGAGCTGGGCCGGGTGCCGGAGGTCGGTGACCGGCTGGAGATCAGCCTGCTGCCGGAGGGCGCGGACGGCGAGGCCAACGACGCCGAGCCCCGCGCGTTGGTCGAGGTGCTGGCCGTGGACCGGCACGTGGCCGATTCGGTGCGGTTGCAACTCACCAAACCGGAGGTGACCGCGTGAGCCCCGGGATCGCGCTGTTCAGTTCGGTGATCCTGCTGGCGCTGAACGGGTTCTTCGTGGCCGCCGAGTTCGCCCTGGTGGCAAGCAAGCGCTACCGCCTGGAGCAGGCGGCGGCGAACGGTGGTCGGGCGGCACGTGCCGCGTTGGACGGCGTCCGCGAGCTGTCGCTGATGTTGGCCGGCGCGCAGCTCGGTATCACGCTGTGCACCCTGGGTCTCGGCGCGCTGGCCGAGCCGGCGATCGAGCACCTGCTCAGCCCACTGCTGCACGCGGTGGGCCTGCCGGACGCGGCCAGCCACCTGATCGCCCTGATCTTCGCCCTCGGCGTGGTCACCTTCCTGCACCTGGTGGTGGGGGAGATGGCGCCGAAGTCCTGGGCGATCACCGACGCGGAGCGCTCGGCGACGCTGCTCGCCCTGCCGTTCCGCGCCTTCGCCCGGGTGTCGCGGCCGGTGCTGTCCGCGCTCAACGCCCTGGCCAACGCGATCCTGCGGCTGTTCGGGGTCAACCAGCAGGATCAGCTCGCCCAGGTGCACGGCCCGGACGAGCTGCGGATCCTGCTGGAGCAGTCCCGCGAGCACGGGCTGCTCGGCGCGGAGCAGCACCAGTTGTTGACCAGCATGCTGGAGTTGCAGGGCACGTCGGTCGCGCAGGTGATGGAACCGTTCGCCACCATGGTCACCGTCCGTCGGGACGACCCGGCCGGGCGGATCGAGGAGGTCAGCCGGGACAGCGGCCGGTCCCGGCTGGCGGTGCTGGACGAGCAGGGCGACGTCTGTGGCCTGGTGCACGTCCGGGAGGCGGTACGGGTGGTCACCACCGGCCGCGTCGCGACCGCCGGGGAGTTGATGACCCCCGCGTTCACCCTGCCCGCGACGTCCTCGGTCACCGAGGCGGTGGCGGCGATGCGGGCCCGGCAGTCGCAGCTCGCGTTGGTGCGCAACGGCGGTGGCCCGGCTCGACCGATCGGTTTCGTGGCTCTGGAGGACCTCCTGGAGGAGGTCATCGGCGAGTTCGACGACGAGACCGACACGGTCCCGCGCGGGCGGCGCCTGCGCTGACCTGCCGACCCGGCCGCGCTGAAGCGGTGCGGCCGGGTCGGCGAGGCGCGGCGCGGTGGGGCATGGACGGCGTGGCGCGGCGCGGTGGGACATGGTCGGCGGGGTGGCGCTGCTCGGCGCGGCCGGGCTTGAGGCCCGCCGGACCGGGTAGGCGCGGCTGGTGTGGGGCGAGCGGGGCCCTGCACCGGGAGGGGGCGCGCGGTGCGGCTGACGGGAGTGTCCCCGGAGTCCGGTCGGACCGGGCTCTCCGTGCAGACCACGCTTGCCAACCCGAGCACCCGCCCGGGTCTGCGCCTGCCGGGGCGGGTGACCCTCGCGGCCGGGCCGGAGGACGTGCTGGTCCGGCACATCCGGCTCGGTCTGGTCACCACTGTCGAACCGGACGACCCGGCCGCCGCCCGACGCCTCGTGCAGTTCCACCAGGTGCCGATCGCCGGTCGGTTCGTCGTACCGGCCGGGCGACGGAGGGCTGTCGACTTCGCGTTGCCGTTGCCCTGGGAGACCCCGGTGACGACCTTCGGTGGGGTGCCGCTGCTGAGCCTGCGGATGGGTCTGCGGACCGAGGTGTCCGTCGACCCCGATCTCGACCAGGGCGCGATGGTCCCCGTCTTCGTGCACCCGATCCCCACCCAGCAGCACGTGTTCGCGGCGTTGGACACGCTCGGTTTCGCGATCCGTCAGGCGGGGTTGCAGCAGGGTGGGCTGCCCGGGGTGGAGCACACCCTGCCCCTGCACCAGCGTTGGGGCTACTGGGTGGGCCCGCTCTACGCCGGCCCGATCACCGAGCTTGAGGTGATCTTCGTGACCAACTCGGCCGGCCTGGAGGCGATCCTCTGGATGGATCGCCGGCTGGCGCTGGCCGGAATCACGCACCAGAGCATCAGCCGGTTCCGGATCTGGCACGAGGACGCCGACCGGCGGGACTGGGTCGCCACCGTGGACGGCTGGATCCGCCAGGCGATCAACCGGCACGCCGCCGCTGCCGCGCACGCCGACTGGTCCGCGCAGATCCGCGGGTCCGCCCACGTCAGCCGCCACCCGGACGAGCCGATCCGGCCCGGCTACGGGCTCGGCGGCACCGCCGGCAGTGCCGGTGTCGGTGGCGGCGGCTCCGGCGGCGGCGACGGCACCTGACCCCCCCCACCCTCCCCACCCTCCCCACCCCGGCCCCGCCAACTTCGTCGATCATGGAGTTGTGGTGGGATGAATATCCCGTTTCGCACCCTTTGTGAGGCACCACAAGTCCATGATCGACGCCGACGGGGTGGGGGGTGGGGGTGGGGTGGGGGGTTAGCTGGCGGTTGCGGTGGCCAGCTTGAGGCTGAAGGCCAGGAACAGGGCGGCCACCGCGGTGGTGCCGCCGGCCGCGAGGCGGCGGCGTTGGCGGAACTGGGCGGCCAGGAAGGTGCCCGCGAAGATCAACGCGGTCAGGTAGAGCGCGCTGGTCACCTGTGCGATCAGGCCGAGGAGCAGGAACGACAGCGCCGGCCAGGCGTAGCCGGGGTCGACGAACTGGATGAAGAACGAGATGAAGAACAGGATCGCCTTCGGGTTCAGCAGGCTGATCACCAGCGCCTTGCGGAACGGGCTGCGCATCGCCGCCGGCTCCGCGGCGTCGATGAGCCGCGGCGTGCTCGGGTCGTTGCGGTCGCGCCAGCGCCGAGCGGCGCCGAGCAGCATGGTCACCCCGACATAACCGAGGTACGCGGCACCGGCGTACTTGATCACCAGGAACAGCGGCGGGTACGCCTTGAGCAACGACGCCACCCCGGCGGCGGAGAGGAACATCAGCACCCCGTCGCCGACGAACACGCCCCCGGCGGCCCGGTAGCCGACCGCGACACCTCGTTTGGCCGCGGTCGAGAGCACGAAGAGTGAGTTCGGCCCGGGCAGCAGGATGATGGCCACGGTGCCCAGCACGTACGTCCAGATGTCGGTGATCCCCAGCACGCCCGCCATCATCACGCCACCGGTGCCGTACGGCGAAGTCTTTCTCGTAGCCTGGCCTGTGCGTTCGGCCACTCGTCGACGGTCATCGCGTACGTCACGGTGTCCCGCCAGGAGCCGTCCGGGCGTTGCCGGTGCATCCGGAGCACCCCTTCCCGGGTCGCGCCGAGTCGTTCGATGGCGGCCTGGGAGCGAACGTTGCGGATGTCGGTGTGCCAGGCGACCCGCACCGCGCCCAGCTCGTCGAAGGCCCGGCCGAGCAGCAGCAGCTTCGCCTCGGTGTTGATCCCGGTACGCCACCAGGGCCGGCCCAGGAAGGTGTGCCCGATCGCCACCGCCCGCCGCTCCGGGTCGATGTCGTAGTAGGAGGTGGTGCCCACCACCGCCCCGGTCGCCGCGCACCGCTGCACCCAGGCGACCCGCTCACCGCGGTGCTGGGCGGCCAGGGCGGCGCCGATCACGTCGGCGGTTTCGGCGGGCGTGGTGGGAGGCGCGACGCTGAGGTGCCGCCACACCTCCGGGTCCGCGCTGGCGGCGTGCAACTCGTCGGTGTGCGTCGACTCCAGCGGCTCCAGCTGGACGTGCTCGCCGTGCAGCGACACCGGGTCGTGCCAGGGCGTGCGGGGTGTCCGCAGAAACGCCGGCAGCGGTGCGGTGACGCCGGAATCCGGCTCGGGTTGCCCGGCGGTCAACCGCAGCGGCAGCACGCCGGCCCAGTGCGGCAGGTGCAGGTCGGCCTCGTCCTCGCGGACCCCGCCGGTGCGGGATCGGACGGACACCTCGCGCAGGGGCAACGCCAGCACGGCGGTCTCGGCCAGCTCGCGGCGGCTGGGCGGGCGGGTGTCGGTGCTGCGTCCCGAGCCGACCTTCTCCACGAGTGCGGTGAGCATGGCGACCTTCTCCCGCTCGTCGGTGACCAGACGGGCGGTGCCGTGCGCGACGACCGAGCGGTAGTTGGCGCTGTGGTGGAACTGGGAGCGGGCGTAGACCAGCCCGTCGAGCACTGTCACCGCGACGCAGACCGGCAGCCCGTCGCCCCGGGCGGCGAGCAGTGGCCGACTGCCGGTGGAGCCGTGCAGGTAGAGGGTGTCGCCGATGCGCACGTGCAGGGTGGGAAGCACCCGTGGCTGCCCGTCGACGGTGAAGCCGAGTGCGCAGTCGTACGCCTCGTCGAGCACGGCGTGGGCGGCGGCCTCGTCGTAGCTCATCTTGTCGCGGGAGCGGTGGGGTGTGGTCCGGGCGGTGGGTGGATACATGCGCGCCCCTTTGTTCTAGTACAATCTGTTGTTTGTGTCAGCACGCTATCAGCTCAGTGGTACGACGGCCGTCGAGATTTCGGCCGGCATCGAGTCGGGCATCCGTACCGGCGCCCTCTCTCCGGGGGCCGCGCTGCCACCGGTGCGGGCCCTCGCCGCCGACCTGGGTGTCAGCCCCGCCACCGTCGCCCGTGCCTATCAGGAGCTGCGCCAACGCGGCCTGCTCGTCACCGCCGGACGGCACGGCACCCGGGTACGCCCCCGCCCCCCGGTGGCCGCCCGCCGCTCCGCGCTGCGCCCCCCACCGCTGCCCGGAGCCCGGGACCTGTCCCGGGGCGACCCCGACCACCGGCTGCTCCCTCCACTCGGCCCGCACCTGGCGGCGCTCGCCGCCGACGGCGGACCGTCGGTCAGCTACTCCGACGCCGGAGTGCTGCCCGAGTTGGCCGAGGTGGCCCGGGCCCGACTGGCCGCCGACGGCGTACCGGCCGGGGAGTTGACCCTCGCCGGCGGCGCGCTCGACGGCATCGAACGGCTGCTCGGCGCCCACCTGCGCCCGGGCGACGCGGTCGCGGTGGAGGACCCGGGCTGGGCCAACCTGCTCGACCTGGTGGCCGCGCTGGGGCTGCGCCCGATCGGCGTACCCGTGGACGACGAAGGGCCGCTGGTGGCCGGGGTGGCCGCCGCGCTCGCCGCCGGAGCGCGTGCGCTGGTGGTCACCAGCCGAGCCCAGAACCCGACCGGCTCGGCCGTCTCCGCGGGGCGCGCCGAGGCGCTGCGGGCGTTGCTTGCCGGCCGGCGGGACCTGCTGTTGATCGAGGACGACCACGCCGCCGAGCTGGCCCGCGTACCGCTGCACCCGCTGGCCGGGGCGACCGCGAGCTGGGCCTTCCTGCGCTCGGTGAGCAAACCCTTCGGCCCGGACCTGCGGCTCGCGGTGCTGGTCGGCGACGAGACCACGGTGGCCCGGGTGGCCGGCCGGACGCGGGTTGGCGCCGGCTGGGTCTCCACCGTGCTGCAACGGCTGGTCCTCGCCCTCTGGCGGGATCCGGCGGTCGACGAGCTGGTGCGTCGGGCGGCGCAGAGCTACGAGCAGCGGCGCGACGGGCTGCTGACCGCGCTGGCGGAGCACGGCCTGCCGGCGCACGGCCGCAGCGGCATCAACGTCTGGCTGCCGGTGCCGGACGAGACGAGCGCGGTCACCGCCTTGCGCGACGCCGGCTGGGCGGTGGCCCCCGGCGCTCTCTACCGGATCGCCGCCCCGCCCGCCGTGCGCGTCACGGTCAGCTCGCTGGACATCGACGACCTGGCGCCCCTGGCCGCCGCCCTGGCCCACGCCGCCAACCCCACCCCACCCCCGGGTTTCCCCACCTGACCGGCCTCGCCCCGCCGCCGTAGGCCCCGTGTCGGTACGAGCGACGTTCGAGCAGAAAGTACGGGGTTGCGAGGATTCGGGGCGAACGGGACGGGTATGCGGGCCGCCGGAGGTGGAGACCATGGCTTCACGTGGGGCACGTAAGGGAATCTGGATCGCGATCGCGGTGGCGATCATCATCATCGTCATCGTGCTGATCGCGATCGCTTCCGGTGGGGACGGCGGCGGAAACGGATACTGACGCGGCTGCTCGGCGGGCGGGCGTACCCGGCACCGGGCATCGAACGGGTATATAACAGTCGGCATGGCCGAGCAGACCGGGAACGCCCCGGGCGCCCAGCGGTTCATCCCGCCCGACGCCGACACCATCGACGCCCTGCGCGCCGCCGCAGGCGGCTGTCGGGGCTGTGAGCTGTATCGGGACGCCTCGCAGACGGTCTTCGGCCGGGGCGACGAGAGCGCCCGGGTGGTGCTGGTCGGCGAGCAACCGGGCGACATGGAGGACCAGAAGGGGCTGCCCTTCGTCGGCCCCGCCGGTCGGCTGCTGCGCCGCGCGGTCGACGACGCCGGGCTGGACCCGGGTCACCTCTACCTCACAAATGCCGTGAAGCACTTCCGCTTCGAGCAGCGCGGCAAGCGGCGGATCCACCAGACCCCCGACCAGGCGCACATCACGGCCTGCCGACCCTGGTTGGTCGCCGAGTTCGCCCGGTTGCGCCCGGAGATCGTGGTGGTGCTCGGCGCGACCGCCGCCAAGGCGCTGCTCGGCCCGTCCTTCCGGGTCACCCGGCAGCGGGGCGAGCTGCTGCCCTGGCCCGCCTCGGCCCAGCACCCGGAAGACTTCCGGCGGGTGCCGGTGGACAACACCGGAAAGCGCGCCGACGCGCCGGATGCTCGGCTGCTGGCCACCATCCACCCGTCCGCGGTGCTCCGCGCCGACGACCAGGACAAGGCGTACGAGGGTCTGGTCGCCGACCTCACCGTCGTCACCCGCGCCCTGCCCGCCTGACGCTCCTGCCGGTCGTTCGCGTGGTCGGCAGTCGGCGATGAGCCGATACCTACCGGAAACGGCACTGCGCGATTCGTGAAACAGCTTCTCTGCAGACTCATGCGAGTCGATCTTGTAGGGAGGCGTGATGAGCGATCAGACACAGTCGACGGTCAGCCGGCGTGGGTTCCTGCGTGCGGTGGGAGTCAGCGGTGGCGCCGGTGCGATGCTCGCCACGATGGGCGCGATGGGCCTCGCTCCCAGCGCGGAAGCGTCGGTCACCCCGGCATTCCGGCCGCCGGAGCGGTCCGACTTCACGCTGACCGGACGGCCGGGTGCCAGCGTGGTCATCCTCGGGGGCGGCATCGCGGGTCTCACCGCCGCCTACGAGCTGGGCAAGGCGGGTTACCGCTGCACGATCCTCGAGGCGCGGCACCGCGTCGGCGGGCGGAACCTGACCATCCGCGGCGGCGACGTCGAAACCGACCTCGATGGACGGACCCAGCGGGCGGGCTTCTCCGACGGGGTCTACTTCAACGCCGGGCCGGGCCGGATCGCGCAGTGGATGGTCACCATGGACTACTGCCGGGAACTCGGCGTACCCGTCGAGGTCTTCACCAACCAGAACGCCGACGCCTGGATCTACAACGAGTCCGCCGGGATGACCGAGCCGGTCCGGTACCGCACGGCCAAGGCCGACGTGTACGGCTACGTCTCGGAACTGCTGGCGAAGGCCACCGACCAGGGTGCGCTGGACGCCCAGCTCACCGCCGAGGACCGAACCCGGCTGCTGACGTTCCTGCAGAGCTTCGGTGCGATCGGCGGACGCACCAACGGCTGGGCGTACACCGGGACCAACCGCCGGGGCTTCGCCGCCTATCCGGGCGCGGGCAACGACGTGGGCAGCCCGCTCGGTACGCCGCCGGCGCTCTCCGACGTCTTCGCCAGCAACGTCGGCCGGTACTTCTCCTTCGAGTTCGGCTACGACCAGGCCATGCTGATGTTCCAGCCGGTCGGCGGCATGGACCAGATCCCCCGGGCCCTGGCCAAGGCGGTGGGCATGCACCGGATCCGGCTCGACGCCGAGGTGACCGGGGTGACCGACCGGGGCGGCAACGTCGAGGTGACCTATCGGCAGGGTGGCCGGCAGGCACAGCTCACCGCCGACTACTGCGTGGCCACGCTGCCACCGCACCTGATGGCCCGCGTACCGCACAATCTCGGCACGGCGGTGACCGCCGCCCTGGCCGACTTCCCGGTCACCGCCGCCGGCAAGATCGGTCTGGAGTACCGCAGCCGCTGGTGGGAGACCGACCAGCGGATCTACGGCGGCATCACCGAGACCGATCTGGACCTGTCGCACATCTGGTACCCGTCGCACGGCTTCCACGGCAAGCGCGGCCTGGTCGTCGGCTACTACAACACCGGGGCGAACGCCAGGGCGTACAGCGGGCTCACACCCGAGCAACGCAGGGAGCGTGCGGTCAGCCAGGGTGTGAAGATCCATGGTGACAAGTACCGCAGCGAGCTGCTCACCTCGTACTCCCACGCCTGGGACCGGACGCGCTACATCGAGGGCGCCTGGACCTCACCTCGCTACGGCACGGCCGGCTACAACCTGTTGCTCCAGCCGGCCGGGCGGGTCTACTTCGCCGGCGACTGGCTGAGCCACGAGGTGGCCTGGCAGCACGGCGCGTTCGTGGCGGCCCGCTCGGCGGTGTCGTCGCTGCACCAGCGGGTCATGGCCGACTGACCGACCGACTGACCGCCGCGCCTGCTCAAGGTCCGCGCCCGGTCAAGGTCCGCGCGCCCGATCAAGGCCCGCGCAACTTCGGGGAAAGTGCTGCCTCCACGCACGCTGAAGCAGCAGCATCCCTGAAGTTGCGCGGATCTTTCGGGCGGGCGGGGGTGCGGCGGCGCGGCGGGGGCGGGCGGGGCGGCGGGGCGGCGGGTGGTGTCGCTGGTGCGCGAGGATGGGTCACCCCTTCCTGAGGAGCGCCCGATGGCCACCGCCCTGACCGCGCCGGGCACCGCCGCCCGCCCCGACCTCACGTCGATCCAGCGGCGTACCCTCCGGCTGCTCTTCACCACCCAGATCGTCGGCGGTGTCGGCGTCACCATCGGCATCGCGGTGGGCGCGCTGCTCGCCGCGCGGATCGCCGGTACCGCGGTGGCCGGTGTGGCGCAGAGCGCCGGGGTGGTCGGCGCGGCGTTGCTCGCCGTGCCGGTCACCCGGATCATGGACCGGCACGGGCGGCGACCGGGGCTGGTGGTGGCGTACGCGGTCGGTGCCGTCGGCGGCGTGCTCGTGGTGCTGTCCGCGGTGACCCGCTGGGTGCCGCTGCTCTTCCTCGGCATGTTGCTCTTCGGCGGGGGCACCGCCGCGAATCTCCAGGCCCGCTACACGGCGGTGGATCTCGCCGAGCCGGCCCGACGAGGGCGGCAGCTCTCCCTGATCGTCTGGGCGACCACCATCGGCGCGGTGGCCGCACCGAACTTCGCCGCGCTGGCCGACCGGATCACCACCGGCTGGGGGCTGCCCCCGCTCGCCGGCCCGTTCGCGTTCAGCTCGGCCGCGTTCGTGCTGGCTGCCGTCGTACTCCTCGGGTTGCTCCGGCCCGACCCGCTGCTCACCGCGCGGCGGCTCGCGGTGGCCGAGGCGCCGGCCGCCGATCTGCCGCCGGCCACCGACGCGACGGCGGCCGCAGTGGCGGCCGAGGCGCCGGCGGCAGGTGGCGGTGCGATGCCGGCCGCCGCGCCGGTCAAGGTGCGCGCGCCGCGCGGCGCCGGGATGCGGGCAGCCTGGTCGGTGGTACGCGAGCTGCCCGCCGCCCGGCTCGGCATCGCCGCCGTGGCGGTCGGTCACCTGGTCATGGTGGCGGTGATGGCGATGACCCCGGTCCGGCTCGGCGAGTCGCACGCCGACGCCGACGTACTGCGCCTGGTCGGCATCGTGCTGAGCCTGCACATCGCGGGCATGTACGCGTTCTCCCCGGTGGTGGGTTGGCTCACCGACCGGCTCGGCCGGCGGGCCGTGATCCTCGGCGGGGTCGGGTTGCTGCTGGCCGCCTGCGCGGTCGCCGGCACCGCCGGGCACCACACACCCCGGCTCTCGGTGGGTCTGGTCCTGCTCGGGCTGGGCTGGTCGGGGACGATGGTGGCCGGCTCGACGCTGCTGTCCGAGTCGGTGCCGACCGGGGTGCGGCCGAGCGTCCAGGGGTTCTCCGACCTGATCATGGGGTTGGCCGGGGCCGTCGCTGCCGTGGTCAGCGGGTTTGTCATGCAGTTCGCCGGTTATCCCGTGCTCACCCTGCTGGCGGCGGTCGCGGCGGTGCCCCTGGTGGCGCTAGCGTTGCGCCCGGTGCCGACCGGGGCACCGGACGAGGAGGGCTGATCACGTGCGGCTGACCGACTTCTGGGCGCGCTTGGAGGAGGCGTTCGGGCCCGGCTACGCGGCGAGCATCGCTCGCGACCAGGTGCTGTCGCAGCTCGACGGACGGACCATCGAGCAGGCACTGGCGTCGGGTGAGCGGACGAACGTGGTCTGGCGGGCGGTCTGCGCCGCGTATCCCGACCGAGTGCCTGCCCGACTACGCTGAGCAGCCTTTTCGTCGCTTCCGCGTGTCGCTTGTCGAGTCGTACACCTGTTCGGCTATTGTCCACAGCGGGGTGCTCGTCCACAGCTCGCGGCCCGTCGGCTGGTTTTCTGTCGGACCCAGCGCCTAGCGTGTCCGCGTGACGCGAAGCTCAGCAAAGACGCCGGCGAAGGCAGGGGTGGCAACCATGGCAGCAGGGCCTGACCGGGAGAAGGCACTCGACCTTGCTCTCGCTCAGATTGACAAGCAATTCGGCAAGGGCTCGGTGATGCGGCTGGGTGACCGGCCGGTCGTCCAGACCGCGATCATTCCGACCGGCTCCATCGCGCTCGACGTGGCGTTGGGCATTGGTGGCCTGCCGCGCGGCCGGGTGGTCGAGATCTACGGTCCCGAGTCCAGCGGTAAGACCACGGTGGCTCTGCACGCGGTGGCCAACGCCCAGCGCAACGGGGGCATCGCCGCCTTCATCGACGCCGAGCACGCGCTCGACCCGGAGTACGCGAAGGCCCTCGGTGTCGACACCGACGCGATGCTGGTCTCCCAGCCGGACACCGGCGAGCAGGCGCTGGAGATCGCGGACATGCTGATCCGTTCCGGCGCCCTGGACATCATCGTGATCGACTCGGTGGCGGCCCTGGTGCCGCGCGCCGAGATCGAGGGCGAGATGGGTGACAGCCACGTGGGTCTCCAGGCCCGGCTGATGAGCCAGGCGCTCCGGAAGATCACCGGTGTGCTCAGCAACACCGGCACCACGGCGATCTTCATCAACCAGCTGCGGGAAAAGATCGGCGTCATGTTCGGCAGCCCGGAGACCACCACCGGTGGTCGGGCGCTGAAGTTCTACGCCTCGGTCCGGCTCGACGTGCGACGCATCGAGAGCCTCAAGGACGGCACCGACGTGGTCGGCAACCGCACCCGGGTCAAGGTCGTGAAGAACAAGGTCGCCGCGCCGTTCAAGCAGGCCGAGTTCGACATCATGTACGGCAAGGGCATCTCGCGTGAGGGCTCGCTGATCGACGTCGGCGTGGAGCAGGCGATCATCCGTAAGTCCGGAGCGTGGTACACGTACGACGGCGACCAGCTCGGCCAGGGCAAGGAGAAGGCCCGGGAGTTCCTGAAGGAAAACCCGGACGTGGCCGCCGAGATCGAGAAGAAGATCCTGGAGAAGCTCGGCGTCGGGGTCGGCGCGGGTGACGCCGCCGGTGGCCCGGAGCTGCCGCCGGTCGACTTCTGACCGGTCGCTGACCCATGGCAGGACGACGCGCACGCACGGGGCGGGGCTGGGATGCCAGTCCGCCCCGTGCGGGCGACGCCGCTGATCCGCCGCGTCCCCGTCGGGGGCGCCGGGCCGAGTCGTCGGCGGATGAACCGGCGGCCACGCCGCGCGACGAGTCCGAGGTGGCTCGCGAGATCTGCCTGCGCCAGCTCGCCGTCCGGCCCCGCACCCGGGCCGAGCTGGCCGGAGCGTTGGCCAAGCGGGGCATCTCGGAGCAGGTGTCGGCCGAGGTGCTCGACCGGTACGACGAGGTCGGCATCATCGACGACGCCGCGTTCGCCCGAGCCTGGGTGTCCAGTCGGCACACCGGGCGCGGCCTGGCTCGCCGGGCGCTCGCCAACGAGCTGCGCCGCAAGGGCGTCGACGGTGACGTGGCCACCGAGGCGCTGGGTGAGCTGGACGAGGAGACCGAGGCGGACACCGCCCGCGCCCTCGTGGAGCGCAAACTGCGCACGGCCCGGGGCGAGCCCGACGCGATCTTCCGTCGGCTGGTGGGCATGCTGGCCCGCAAGGGCTACCCGCCGGGCGTGGCGATCCGGGCGGTGAAGGACGCGCTGGCCGCGCAGAGCGCCGAGGCGGCCGAGTTCGCCGAGCAGATCGACGCCGACGCGCTAGCTGACGCCGAGGGTGACCTGGACCGGGACACCCGCGCGGTGGAGTGACCGGCCCGCCGGGGCTGTCGGGCTCGGTCTGGACCGCGACGCGCGCGGTGGAGTCGGCGCGCTCCTCGGCACTGACGTCATGGTTGTCACAAAGTCGGCTCTGCCCACTGGGTCGTCGTCCCTGAACAGGTACGACATGTCAATCGAGCCTGCCAGGTCGCGGTTTTTGTCACTCTGTGTCCGCAACGACATCAGCTTTGGGTGACGATTCAACTTCTCTCCGTTCGGGGGGTTTGATCATGAGTCCTTGACCAGAGCACCCCCGGAGACCTAGCCTCGCCATACAGGCTCACATTGCCCGACCATTGCAGGCTAAGCGCACAACATAGATCGCGTAACAAGACAGCATCACTTTGGCCGACTCCGCGGCCTTTGGCGGCAGCTCCGGACTGGCCGGTCCGGGACGCCGCGACAACTGCACCCGGTCGCCGACGTTGCCCGCGGGCACCGCCGGCGGAGAGAGCTACCCACGGCCAGCCGCTCCGGTCGGGCGTCCACAGCCGCAGGAGTGTGCCCCGGCACGGTCGCTGCGGTCTCGACGTTAGGGGAGGCGGCCATGGCGGGGCGGCGGCACAGGTTCACCGGTAGACCCGACGGGGTTCCGGCATGAACGCCTTCGATGTCGTGCTCCTCGCGGCCGTCCTCGTCCTCGCGGTGGTGGTGATCGGGGCCGTGCTGGTGGGCATCCGGACGCTGCGCCGGATGGGCTCCGCGCCGGCTCCGGAGGATCCCGCCTTCATCGCCGAGAAGGACCGCCAGGAGCAGTCCCTCGCTGCCCTACGGACCGCGGCCGACGAGGCGAACAGCACGATCGACGTGGCGAAGTCCGCCGCCGCTGCGGCGCGTACCGAGGCGGCGGCGGCGAAGGCGGAGGCGAAGGCGGCCCGCGCGGAGGCGCGCCGGGTGCTCGACGACGCCCGCGCCGAGGCGGACACCGTTCTGGAGCGCGCCCACAAGCAGGCCGAGGCGGACGCCGAGCAGTTGCGGACGGCAGCGCGGCGCAGTGGCGAGCGGGAGGTCGCGGTGCTGGCCGCCACCACCCGGGAGCAGGCCGCCGAGGTCGAACGGCGGGCCGCCCGGATGGACGAGCGGGAGCGGATGCACACCGAGGAGGTGGAGCGGTTCGCCGAGCGGGAGCGGCAGCTCACCGCCGCGAAAGCTGCGCTCGCCGCCCGGGAGTCCGCGCTCGCCCAGCGGGAGGTCGAGCTGTCCGAGTCCGAGGAGCTGCGCCGTCGCGAGCTGGAGCGGATCGCCGGGCTCACCGCCGACTCGGCGCGACTGGAGCTGATCGACGCGATCGAGACGTCTGCCAAGCGGGAGGCGGCGCTGCTCGTACGCGACATCGAGTCCGACGCGCGCAACACCGCCGAGCAGCGGGCCCGACACATCGTGGTGGACGCCATCCAGCGGGTCGCCAGCGAGCAGACCGCGGAGAGCGTGGTCAGCGTCCTGCACCTGCCCGGTGACGAGATGAAGGGGCGGATCATCGGCCGGGAGGGGCGCAACATCCGCGCCTTCGAGTCGGTGACCGGCGTCAACCTGATCATCGACGACACTCCTGAGGCGGTGCTGCTCTCCTGCTTCGACCCGGTCCGCCGAGAGGTGGGCCGGCTGACGCTGGAGAAGCTGGTCCTGGACGGGCGGATCCACCCGCACCGGATCGAGGAGGTCTACGACCTGGCCCGGCAGGAGGTGGAGCAGCTCTGCCTCCGCGCCGCCGAGGACGCCCTGGTCGAGGTCGGCATCACCGAGATCCACCCGGAGCTGGTGACCCTGCTCGGCCGGCTGCGCTACCGCACCTCGTACGGGCAGAACGTGCTCAAGCACCTGGTCGAGACCGCCCACATCGCCGGCATCATGGCCGCCGAGCTGCGGTTGGACGTGCCCATCATCAAGCGCTCGGCGTTCCTGCACGACATCGGCAAGGCGCTCACGCACGAGGTGGAGGGCAGTCACGCCATCATCGGCGCGGATCTGGCCCGCAAGTACGGCGAGCACGAGGACGTGGTGCACGCCATCGAGGCGCACCACAACGAGGTGCCCCCGCAGACCATCGAGGCCGTCCTCACCCAGGCGTCCGACGCCTGCTCCGGTGGTCGGCCGGGCGCGCGCCGGGAAAGCCTGGAGGCGTACGTCAAGCGGCTGGAGCGGATCGAGGAGATCGCGGCCGGCAAGCTCGGCGTGGACAAGGTCTTCGCCATGCAGGCCGGCCGGGAGATCCGGGTGATGGTCAAGCCGGACGACGTGGACGACATCGGCGCGGCCGTGCTGGCCCGGGACGTGGCCAAGCAGATCGAGGAGGAGCTGACCTACCCGGGTCAGATCCGCGTCACCGTGGTCCGCGAGTCCCGGGTCACCGAGATCGCCCGCTGAGGCCGCCCGGCCACCACGGCGATCAGCGGCGTCGGGTCACCCGAGGACCCCGCAAGTCAGCTGTCACGTACCGAGCGAAACGAAAGGGCCAGCCCGATGCTGGGCTGGCCCTTTCGCGTGCGAGCTGGTGTCAGACGCCCGTGCCGGAGCTTTCGGACTGGGAGATCAGCGCGGCCGGCGGCGGATTCTGCGCCGGGGTGCCCGCGGTCTTGCGGCCCTTGGCGAGCCGCTGCTGGACGTACTGGGCGAGCTTCGACAGCGAGTAGTTCACCACGATGAAGAGCACGGCGATCACGACGTAGACCTGGATCGGGTTACCCAGCACGCCGATGATCTGCTTGCCGATGTTCAGGGTCTCCTCGTAGCTGATGATGAACCCCAGAGAGGTGTCCTTGAGCACCACGACCAGTTGGCTGATCAGTGCCGGCAGCATGATCCGGAAGGCCTGCGGCAGCAGGATCATCCGGGTGGTCTGTGTCGGGGACAGCCCGATGGCGGCGGCGGCCTCCGCCTGGCCGCCCGGCAGGCCCTCCATGCCGGAGCGGAGGATCTCGCCGATCACCACCGAGTTGTAGATGGTGAGGCCGATGACCAGATACCAGAGGTTGTCGAAGTAGAGGCCGAACTCGGGGAAGCCGCGGGCCACGAAGAAGATGGTGATCACGACCGGCAGGCCGCGGAACACCTCGACGCAGACCCGGGTGACCGCCGACAGCAGCGCGCTCACCCCGCGCAGCAGGTACGCCAGCGGCGTGGCGAGGCCGGTGAACTTGCGACCGGTCAGGCTCTTGAGCTGGATCCGCAGCATCGCCAGCAGCGTGCCGACCACCAGCGAGGCCACGATGGCCATCGCCGCCGCGATCAGGGTGTTCTTGAAGCCGAGGCCGATCCGCTCCCACACGAGGGAGAAGTTCTCGTTGGAGGGGTCGACCAGCGGACCCCACAACTCCATCGACAACTGGCCCTTCTCGTCCAGGGGCCGATAGATCAGGAGGTACGCCCCGATGAGCAGGACGACACCGGCGACGATGCTGCTGATCAGCGTGATCCGCCGCTGCCGCGGCCCGGGGACGTCGTAGAGGACGCTGGTCTGCTGACTCATCGGGCCACCGCCTGTCGCTTCTCGATCCGGTCCAGCAGGGCGCCGAGCGGCACAGTCATGATCAGGTAGCCGATCGAGATCCCGATGGCGACCGGGATGAAGGCGTAGCCCTCGGCGCCGGTCAGCTGATCAGCCGTGGCGGACAGGTCGCCGACGACTCCGAAGAAGCCGGCCAGCGCCGAGTTCTTGATCATCGCGATGATCACCGAGCCGAGCGGCACCACCGACGCCTGCCAGGACTGCGGCAGCACCACGTGGCGCAGGTTCTGCCCGAAGGTCAGACCCAGTGACCGCGCCGCCTCCGCCTGGCCGGCGGGCACCGCGTTGACTCCGGACCGCAGTGCCTCGCAGACGAACGCGGCGGTGTAGAGCACCAGGGCGATCAGGGCGAACCGGAAGTACGGGAGATCGGTGCCGAGCCGGGTGAACAGCGAGTCGACCACCGGGATGCGGAGGAAGTCCGCGTTGGAGCCGAGCGCCGGCAGGCCGAACGCGGCGAAGAACATCACCACGGTCAGCGGCATGTTGCGGAAGACGTTCACGTAGCTGGTGCCGAGGGCGCGTAGCGGCGGCACCGGTGAGATGCGCAGCACCGCCACGATGGCGCCCAGGACGAGGGCGCCGATCGCGGCGAGGATGCAGATCTGGAGGGTGAGCCAGAAACCACCCGCAAAGACGTCGAACTTGTCGATGAGCACGTTCACGGGTCGGTGTTCCTCCCCACCCTCCAGATCGAAGGATCAGATCAGTAGCGGTTGATGGTGGGCGCCGAGCCCAGTTCCGCGCCGAACTTGCCGGCGGTCTCGTCCCAGGCCTTCTTCCAGCTGCCGTCGGCGACCGCCTTGTCCAGCGTGTCGTTGACGAAGCTGCGGAAGTCCGCGTCCTCCTTCTTCACGCCGATGCCGTACGGCTCCTTGGTGAAGTTGCTGCCGGCCAGCTTGAAGGAGGCCTCGTCCTTGGCGATGTAGCCGAGCAGGATCACGTTGTCCGTGGTCACGGCGTCGACCTGGCCGCCCTTGAGGGCGTCCCGGCACTTGTCGTAGGTGTCGAAGAGCACCAGCTGGGTGCCGACGTCCTTGACGTACTGCTTGATCGTCTCGGCCGGGGTGGAGCCGGTGACGGAGCAGACCTTCTTGGTGCCGTCCTTGAACGAGTCCGGACCGGTGATGGTGGTGTCGCTCTTCTTGACCAGGATGTTCTGGCCGGCCTCGTAGTACGGGCCCGCGAAGGCGATCCGCTCCTTGCGCTTGTCGTTGATCGTGTAGGTCGCGGCGACCAGGTCGACCGTGCCGTTGACGATGACGTCCTCGCGGACCTTCGAGGGGGCCTCGACCCACTCGATCTTGTCCTCGGGGATGCCGAGCTCCTTGACGATGATCTTCGCGATCTCGACGTCGAAGCCCTCCGGCTTGCCCGACAGGCCCTTCAGTCCGAAGCCGGGCTGGTCGAACTTGGTGCCGACCTTGATCTTCTGGGCCTTGTTCAGCTTCTCCATGGTGCTGCCGGCGGCGAAGGACTTGCTGCCAGCGCCGGTGCCCTCCCCGCCGTCGTCGCCACCGCAGGCGGTGAGGCCGAGCGCCAGAGCGGCGACCGCGGCGACTGCCGCAACGCGCGTGATACGCATACTCTTCTCCTTCTTCGACGGAGCCCACCGAGTGCGGCGCGCTCCACTACGGACGCCTAGTGCGTGAGGATCTTGGAGAGGAAGTCCCGGGCCCGCTCGCTGCGCGGGTTCGCGAAGAATTCCGCTGGCGGGGCGTCCTCGACCAGTTGCCCGTCGGCCATGAAGATGACCCGGTTGGCGGCGTGCCGCGCGAAGCCCATCTCGTGCGTGACCACGACCATCGTCATGCCGTCGCGGGCCAGCGAGGTCATCACGTCCAGCACCTCGCCGACCATCTCCGGGTCCAGGGCGCTGGTGGGCTCGTCGAACAGCATCGCCTTGGGCTGCATGGCCAGCGCCCGGGCGATGGCCGCCCGCTGCTGCTGCCCGCCGGAGAGCTGGGCCGGGAACTTGTCCGCCTGGTTGGCGATGCCGACCCGGTCGAGCAGGGCCAGGCCGCGCTCACGGGCGGCGGCCGGCTTCTCCTTGCGGACCTTGATCGGGCCGAGGGTGACGTTCTCCAGGATGGTCTTGTGCGCGAAGAGGTTGAAGGACTGGAAGACCATGCCCACCTCGCTGCGCAGCTTCGCGAGGGGCTTGCCCTCGGCCGGCAGCTGCTGGCCGTCGAAGGTGATGGTGCCGGAGTTGATCGGCTCCAGTCGGTTGATGGTGCGGCACAGCGTCGACTTGCCGGAGCCGGACGGGCCGATCACCACGACCACCTCGCCCCGACCCACCGACAGTGAGACGTCGTCCAGCACGTGCAGCGGCCCGAACCACTTGTTGACCGCGTCCAGCACGATGAGCGGTTCGCCCGTCGTCACGTCGTCCACCGTCCCCTGTCGTCTCCCGGATCGGGGTCGGTTGACCCCCGGTGCGGCCACTGTAGGCGGCCTGATGTGGCGGAATGCAACTCGGCGGGTCACGGAGCGGTAACACCGGTCACGATCGTCGTGGTCGGTCCGATTTCGGTCACCGTCTGGGTGGCACCGGTAGCGATCGTGGCCGGTTGTCGCGATCATGAGGGAATGACCGAACCGGTACGGCTGACCCGTTACGCCCGCGGCGGTGGCTGCGCCTGCAAGATCCCGCCGGGCGAGTTGGAGATCATGGTGGCCGGTCTCGGCCCGGCTACCGGCACCGCCGAGTTGCTGGTCGGGCTGGACCACGGCGACGACGCGGCGGTGGTACGCCTGGACGAGCGGACCGGCCTGGTCAGCACCGCCGACTTCTTCACCCCGGTGGTCGACGACGCGTACGACTGGGGTCGCATCGCCGCGGCCAACGCGCTCTCCGACGTGTACGCGATGGGCGGCACCCCGTTGGTGGCGCTCAACCTGCTGTGCTGGCCGCGCGACGTGCTGCCGATGGAGTTGGCGGGCGAGGTCCTGCGCGGCGGGCAGGACGTGGCGCGGGAGGCCGGCTGTCACCTGGCGGGTGGGCACAGCGTGGACGACGACGGTCCGAAGTACGGGCTGGCGGTCACCGGCACCGTCCGGCCCGAAGAGCTGATCACCCTGGACGCCGGGCGGGCCGGAGTGCCGTTGTCGCTGACGAAGCCGCTCGGGGTGGGTGTGTTGAACACCCGGCACAAGAACACCGGCGAGAGCTTCCCGCAGGCGGTGGCCTCGATGAGCGCGCTCAACCGGGACGCTGCCCGCGCGGCGGTCGCCGCCGGCATCCGCTGCGGCACCGACGTGACCGGGTTCGGTCTGCTCGGGCACGCCTCGAAGCTGGCCCGGGCCAGTCAGCTCACGGTGGCCATCGACACGGCCCGGGTGCCGTACCTGGATGGTGCGCGGGAGGCGCTGCGCGACGGCTACGTCAGCGGCGGCAGCCAGCGCAACCTGGCGTGGGTGACGCCGTGGACCGATTTCGGCTCTGCCGGGGCGGACGAGCGGCTGCTGTTGGCCGACGCGCAGACCTCCGGCGGCCTGCTGGTGGCCGGCGAGGTGCCCGGCGCTCCGGTGGTGGGCGAGTTGCTGCCGCGTGGCGAGCACCTGGTCGTCCTGCGCTGACCGATCCGATAACACCCGGCAGGCATCGGCGAGGAACGTGAGGACACGCGGCGGTGGTGGTGCGGCTGCCGCACCGTACCCGATAAACTGTCACCTTCCCGCTACTCCGAGCAATGCCGCTCAGGGAAATTTTGCCCGGAATGGTCACAGACCGGTAACTTGCGCCCGGCTGGGGTCAAATGCCCTCCACCATCGTCAGTAAGGCCCGATCCGGAGGCCGGTGGGGACGAACGCAGCGAGGAGGCGAAATGACCGAGCTGTGGAACTGGAGAATCGACGGGGCTCAACCCGTCCAGGTCTACCCGGCGCTGGCCGAGGCCATTGGTCGGGTGGTGATGCCGTTGGCGGTGGCCGATCCGGCCCGGCTGCCGGCGTACGCGGTGGTGTGCGACGTGTGGGAGGCGCCGGGCGAGTTCGCGACGGTGGTGGACGTCTACGGGGTGCCCGAGCAGCTCCCCGAGCACGCCAGCATCGCCGCGCTCGCTCGACTGCTGGGCCGCAACTGCCTGTTGCGCGACGACACGCTCGACGCGGGCCGGCACCTGCTCGTGGCTCCGGACGGCACGGTCCGTCCGGTGCACTTCGACGTGCGGGACACCGACGACGGTGAGGTGCTCACCCGGAAACGGCTCTGCACGTTGGGCGACCCGGGTTGCCGGGGTTGGTCGCAGTGCCACCGCTCGCGCTGGGCGCCCGACACGGTCGCCCCAGCGCTCGCCGCGGCCTGACCTCGCAAGGGTCAGGCCGGGCCGGCCCGGACGGGTCGGGGCGCGCCGGCGATCAGTGGGACGCGGTGGCCTGCCGGTCCGGGGTGCCCGCACCGGCACCCCGCACCACCAGTTGGTCGAGCAAGGTGCGCGTGGCCTCGGCCACGGCGGCCACCGCGGCGTCGAACGCGGCGGCGTTGTGCGCGGCGGGCGCCCGGAAGCCAGAGATCTTCCGGACGTACTGCAACGCCGCCGCCTCGACGTCCGCGTCCGTCACCTGCGGGGTGAACGGTTCACGCAGCGTCTTGATGCTCCGGCACATGTGCGCTCCTCCTCTGTCGACCCGGCGGCCTGCCACCCGTGGTGCCGACAACTGTACCGACGGTGACACTTGGTCGATATTTGTCTATCCTGGTCACGGACCAGAGCCTTTCGAGCCATTCTCGCCGCTCGCGCTCCCAGCGCCCCGGGCCCCCGGAGACTCATTGTGGACCACGCCCCCACCCGCCCATCCCGTCCCGACCTGGATGACCTCACCCGTAGCCTGCACACCCCGCTGGAACGGATCGCCGTCGAGCACGCCGATCTGGTCGAGGCGGTCCGCAGGCGCGTCGTCGCGGGCCAGTCCGTGCCGCCCGGCAGTGTGCCCGTCGCCGCCTTCAACTCGTCCATCTGAAAGATGGCCTGCCGGTGCGGTGCACCCGGAACGGACGGATCCTGCCGGCGGATCAGCCAGTTCGTGCTGAAGGTGCACAGTCGGTGCGACCTCAGCTGCGACCACTGCTACGTCTACGAGCACGCCGACCAGACCTGGCGGGACCGACCGGTGCGGATGTCACCGGCCACGGCCCGTTCCGCCGCACGACGCATCGCCGAGCACGCACGCGAGCACGGGTTGCCAGCCGTCCACGTGGTGTTGCACGGGGGTGAGCCGCTGCTGCTCGGTGCCGCCGGGCTGCGCGAGGTGCTGACCGAGCTGCGGGCGGCGATCAGCCCGTGGACGCGACTCGACCTGCGCATGCAGACCAACGGTGTACTGCTCGACGAGCAGCTGTGCCGGCTGCTCGTCGAGTACGGCGTACGGGTCGGTGTGTCGTTCGACGGCGATCGCGTGGCGAACGACCGGCACCGGGTCTTCGCCCACGGCGGCAGCAGTCACGGCCACGTCCGGCGGGCTCTGGCGCTGCTCCGGCAACCGGCGTTTCGCAGCAGCTACGCCGGCATCCTCTGCACCGTCGACATCCGCAACGACCCGGACCGGGTGTACGAGGCGCTGCTGGCCGAGAGCCCGCCCCGGGTCGACCTGCTGCTGCCACACGCCACCTGGGACAACCCGCCGGAGCGCCCCGGCCCCGGCGCCACCCCGTACGCGGACTGGCTTCTCCGCATTCACCGCAGGTGGGTGGACGACGGGTGCCCCGGGTCGATCCGGATGTTCGAGGCGTTGCGGCCGGGTGGCGCGGGCACCGAGGCGTTCGGTCTCGCGCCGGCCGACGTGCTGGTGGTCGAGGCGGACGGCAGTTGGGAGCAGGTCGACTCGTTGAAGACGGCGTACCACGGCGCCGCCGGCACCGGGTTCGACGTGATCGCCCACTCGGTGGACGAGGCCGCCCGGCACCCCGGGGTCGCCATCCGCCAGGAAGGCGTGCAGGGGCTCTGCACGACCTGCCGGGCGTGCCCGGTGGTCGACCGGTGTGGCGGCGGGCTGTACGCCCACCGCTGGCGCACCGGCTCCGGCTTCGACAACCCCTCGGTCTACTGTGCCGACCTGCTCCGCCTGATCGACGGCGTGGCCGCGTACCCGGAGCCCACTTCCGTCGCGCCGGGCGAGTGGTCCACCACGCCGTCGGTCGACGAGCTGCTGGACGACCTGGCGACCGGGCACGGATCGCCGCAGACCGTCAGACGGCTCGCCGACGACCAGTTGGCCATCACCCGGATGCTGTTGGCCGCCTGCCGGGAGATGTCCGGCCCCACAGCCGCCTGGGAGGTGCTCGCCGACCTCGAGGTGACGGCGCCGACGGCGGTCCGAGCGGTCCTGGAGCACCCCTTCGTCCGTCCGTGGCTGGTGCACCGCCTCGACCCGTCGACCCGATCCGGTGCCCGCGCGGCGGTCGACCCGCTACCGGCCCTCGCCGTCGCCGCGGCCGTCCGGGCGGGCGTACCCGTCACAGTGGACGTTCCGGTGCGGCCCGACGTGATCACAGTGCCCACGCTCGGCACCCTGGTGCTGCCCGGCCTGGGGGAGAGCGCCGAGGTGACCGTCCAGCCCGGGGGCTTCCGCGTCCGGGGTGGGTCGGCGGACCGGACGGTGCACCTCGACCCGGCCGAGCCGTCGGCCGGTTGGCGACCGACACGCGACGTGCCGGTGCCCGCCGGGCGGTTGCGCATCGAAGACGACGACCCGTACCGGGACTGCTACGGCCAGCCGGTCGCGCCCGGCCTCGTGGCGCCGACGGCGCGGGCGTTGGGCCGTACCCTCGCCGAGGCCTGGCAGGCCGTGCACCGCGACGTGCCGGCGCACGGGGCGGCGCTCGACGGCGGCCTGCGGGCCGTCGTGCCACTGGCGCCCGACCCGGCGCGGCCCCTGCGGAGCGCGACCGCCCGGCACGCGTTCGGTGCGGTCGCCGTGACTCCCCATCCGGACCCGGAGACGGTGGCGGTGCTGCTCGTGCACGAGTGGCAACACGCGAAGCTCGGCGCGGTGCTCGACCGGTACGACCTGGTCGCACCGGGCCACGGGGCCCGCATCCGGGTGCCCTGGCGCCCCGACCCGCGGCCACCCGAGGGCGTCCTCCAGGGGGTGTACGCCCACCTGGCCGTCACCCAGGTGTGGCGGTCCCGGGCGGCATCCGCCGGTGGGGACGCGTCGGAGCACGCCGCCCGCTACCTGGCGTGGACCCGGGCCGGCGCCGACGCTCTGCTGGCCAGTCGTTCGCTCACCGCCGCTGGTGAACGGTTCGTCGACCAGCTGCGCCATGCCCTGGAGGAGACCCGTGCCGGGTCCCGATGAGCGTCCGTGGCCCACACTGGGCCGGCTTCGCCTGGCCGACGACCTGCGGGCGCTGGGGGTCCGCCCGGGTGTGTGCCTCGTGGTGCACTGCGGCCTGCGTCGGGTGGGTCCGCTGGAGCACGGCCCGGCGACCCTCGCCGGGGCCCTGCGGGACGTCCTCGGCCCCGCCGGCACGCTGCTGGTGCCCACCCAGACCGACGGCAACTCGACCACCTCCCGAGCTCACCTGGCGGCCGTCGCCGGCATGGATCGGGCGCAGCGCGACCGCTACGAGGCGGCGCTGCCGGGTTGGGACCGCCGAACCACCCCCTCGCAGCGGATGGGCGCGCTCGCCGAGTACGTCCGCTGCGCCCCCGGTGCGGTACGCAGCGACCATCCACAGACCTCGTTCGCCGCGCTCGGCCCTCGGGCCCGTCAGCTCACCGACGGCCACGACATCACCTGCCACCTGGGGGAACGCTCACCGGTGGGCAACCTGTACGCGGCCGACGGGCAGATCCTGCTGCTCGGTGCGGGCTACGAGGCGTGCAGCGCCCTGCACCTGGCGGAATACCGGCTGCCCGTGCCGCCGCCCGAGCGCGACTACTGCTGCTTCCGGCTCGTCGACGGGCGTCGGGTCCAACTCGACTTCCGCGCGCTCGACCTGGACGACACCGACTTCCCACAGGTCGGTGCCGCACTCGACGACACGCCGATCGTCGCGCACGGTCGGGTCGGCCGGGCCGACGCCCGCCTGCTGCCGGCACGAGCCGCCGTGGACTTCGCGGTCGGCTGGTTCGCCGCGAACCGCTTGGCGGTGCGACGTTGACGCGGGGACTACGCTGATGATCCGGCCGCGTGGGGAGGGCGGAGGGGCAGCGGTGAGCACAGTGGACGCACCCTCCAGGACGCGCGCCCCGCTCTTCTTCATCAGCTACTCGCGGGCGCCGGTCGGCCGGGCCACCGGCAAACCCGCCGAGTACGTCTCCCGGTTCTTCGAGGACGTCTCCGTCCACGTCAGTGAGCTGGTCGGTCCGGTGACCGGTGTGGACGCCGGCTTCCTGGACACCTCCATCGCCGGTGGTGAACGGTGGAGCCCGGAGCTGCTCCAGGCCGCCGGCACCTGTCAGGTCTTCGTTCCGCTGGTGTCCAGCGCACTGCTCGGCAGTGAGTGGTGTGGTCGCGAGTGGGACGCCTTCTCCCGCCGACGGATCGTCCCGCGACACAGCTCCGCCTCGCCGCACGAGACGGCGATCGTGCCGGTCACCTGGTCGCCGACGAACGGCACGGCACTGCCCCAGGTGCTCCGCGACATCCAACGGTTCACCCCGACCGCCATGCCGGATCCCGACATCGCGGTGCACTACCAGCGGGATGGGGTCTACGGCTTGCTGACCATGCAGTGGGAGAACGCGTACCGGGCGGTGGTCTGGCGGCTCGCGCAGCGGATCGTGGCCATCCACCGGTCGTACCTGGTGGAGCCCTGGGTGCCGGCGAGCGTGGACGAGCTGTGCAACCGGTTCGCCGAGGAGCCGGGATGAGCCCGCCGGCGGACCGGCGTCGACAGGCGTCGCGAGGAACGTACTTCTTCCTCAGCTACGCGCACTCGGCGCCGCCGCGGGGTGCCCGTGCCGACACCGACGTCTGGGTCGGCCAGTTCTTCACCGACCTGACCGAGGAGGTCCGGCGGCAGGCGCGACCGGTGGCGGGGATGCGGATCGGTTTCTTCGACCAGCACATCCCGTTGGGGGCCGACTGGAAGGCGGCTCTCGCCGAGGCGCTCGGCGACGCCGAGGTCTTCGTCCCGCTCTACTCGCCCGGCTACTTCAGTCGCCCGTGGGCGTTGGGGGAGCAGGAGTCCTTCCGGGCCCGGCTCGCCGCCGCCGGGCGGGCCCGGGTCGCCGCCGGCCATCTCATCCCGGTGCTGTGGATCCCGTTCCCCCCGTGGGAGGCCCATCCGGAGCTGGACGGCGCCCTGGACCTGGGCCGCGACGTCCCGGAGTACGCCGAGGACGGCCTGCGCGCGTTCTGCATGCTGGCCCCCTACCGGCAGCAGTACGAGCTTCTGCTGAACCGCCTGGCCAGCCGGATCGTGCACACCGCCGAGCGGCGGCCGCTGGGCCCGTCCCGCGCGCCGGGCCTCGACGAGGTCGTCCGCCCGGGGCCGACCGACCCGGACTTCGTCGTCGCCGTGCTGGCCCCGACCCGGGACCATCTGCCGACCGACCGCGACCCTGCCGGCTACGCGGCCAGCGGCCGGCTCTGGCGGCCGTACGGGCGTCGCCAGGAGCTGCCCGCCGCCGAGTACGCGGCCAGCACCGCCGAGCGACTCGGGCTGTCGGCCCGCACGGCCGACTTCGCGCAGGCCGCCGGGCTGCTCGGTCGCCGGCCCGCCGTGCTGCTGGTCGACCCGTGGATCGCGGCGGCGCCCGGCGGTGCGGAAGCCCTTGCCCGCATGCTGCACGGCCTGCGGGAGTGGGTCGTTCCGCTGGTGGTCACCGACGACGACGACACCCAGGACGCCAGCCGGTGGGCGACCGAGGTGACGCAACTGCTGCACGACGCCGGTCTGCCCCAGGTCAAGCGCGCGTGCACCGTGCCGGAGTTCGTCGACCTGATGCCGGCGCTGGTCACCGAGGCCCGCCGTCAGTTCCTCAAGTACGGCCCGGTGGTCCCCTTCGAACCACCGCCGGAGCCGGTGCCGAGCCTGCGTGACGGCCTGTCCGCCGCCGGCCCGGCCGCTCCCACCGACCCCGCGTCCCCGCCTGATGATCCGGCCCCATTGCGTCCCCACGGAGAAAACCGATGAACAACGATCGCGAAGGCCAGGTCGTCACCTTCTACTCGTTCAAGGGTGGGACGGGCCGGACGATGGCGCTGGCCAACGTGGCCTGGATCCTCGCGGCCAGCGGCCGGCGGGTGCTGGTCGCCGACTGGGACCTCGAGTCGCCTGGCCTGCACCGCTTCTTCCACCCGTTCCTCGACGCCGAGGCGATCCAGGGCACCAGTGGCGTGATCGACATGATCCGCGACTACGAGTGGGAGACCACCCGGGTCGACGACCGACCGGACCGCTGGATGGAGCAGTACGCCCGGGTCGGCCGACACGCGTTCTCGCTGCGCTGGAACTTCCCGAACGGCGGTGGCCTCGACTTCCTCTCGGCGGGCCGGCAGAACAGCGACTACGCGGTCTCGGTGAGCGGGCTGGACTGGGACAACTTCTACAACCGCCTGGGCGGCGCGCAGTTCTTCGAGGCGTTGCGCGCGGACATGAAGCGCCAGTACGACTTCACCCTGATCGACAGCCGGACGGGGTTGAGCGACGTCGCCGACATCTGCACGCTGCACCTGCCGGACACCCTGGTCGACTGTTTCACGCTCAGCGACCAGGGCATCGACGGCGCGGCCCGGGTGGCGCACTCGGTCCGAGACCGCTACCGGCGGCGCGACATCCGGGTCCTGCCGGTCCCGATGCGGGTCGACCAGGCCGAGAAGGAACGGGCCGAGGCGGGACGCCTGCTGGCCATGCGCCGGTTCGCCGGGTTGCCGGCCGGCATGACCGAGGCCGAGCGGCGGCGATACTGGGCCGCGGTCGAGGTCCCGTACCGGCCGTTCTACGCGTACGAGGAGACCCTCGCCACGTTCGGCGACCCGCCCGGCTCGCCGACGTCGCTGCTGGCCGCGTTCGAGACGTTGACCGGGATCCTCACCGACGGCGCGGTGACCGCGCTGCCGGTGATGGACGAGTCGGTGCGGGAGCGGGGCAAGGCCCGTTTCCGCCGGCGCACCGAGGCGATCGACGACCAGATCGTGCTCCGTTGTGCGCCGGAGGACGCCATCTGGGCCGAGTGGCTGGAGCGGGTGCTCAGTTCGGCCGGGCTGCGGGTGGTGGATCCCACGGCCGCCGTCGGTTCCGCCGGTACGCCCGCGCCGCGCACGCTGACCGTGGTCTCGCCGGCCTACGTGGCGACGCCGTCCGGCGGTCTGCCCGCTCGCGACACGAGCACCGGTTCCACGGCGCTCGCGGTCTACGTCGCCGACCTGCGTCCGCTGGCGGAGTTCCCCTCCCAGAGCTCCACCAACCTGGTCAACGTGAGCGCGGCGACCGCCGTGGAGCGGGTGTTGCGGCTGGTCGGTCGGCCGGTGCCGTCGTCGGCGGACGGCCCGGCGGGCGGCAGCACCAGGTTCCCCGGCGCCGAACCGTTGATCTTCAACGCCCCCAACCGGAATGCCCGGTTCACCGGCCGGGAGGACGACCTGGCCCGGTTGCGCGCGCAACTGCAGAGCGGGGGCAGCGCGGTGGTGCTGCCGGTCGCCCTGCAGGGCATGGGTGGCGTCGGCAAGACGCAGGTGGCTCTGGAATACGTGCACCGGTTCAAGGCCGCGTACGACGTGGTCTGGTGGATCGTGGCGGACCCGCCGCAGTTCGTCGACACCGCCCTCGCCGACCTCGCCAGTCGCCTCGGCATCCTCGCCGGGCCCACCCTGCCCGACACGGTCCGGTCCGTGCTGCAGGTGCTCGGCCGGGGCGAGCCGTACGAGCGGTGGCTCGTCGTGCTCGACAACGCCGAGGAACTCGACCAGATCGAGCCCTTCCTGCCCCAGGGCCCCGGGCACGTCCTGCTGACCTCCCGCAACCGCGCGTGGGGTGACCGGGCGAACCCGATCCAGGTGGACGTCTTCGACCGCACCGAGAGCGTCGCGCACCTCGCCCAGCGGGTGCCCACGATCAGCGCCGAGGAGGCCGACCGGGTGGCCGAGGCGCTCGGCGACCTGCCGATCGCGGTGGCCGCGGCGGGCGCGTGGCTCGCCGACACCGGCACCTCGGTCGGCGACTACCTGCGGCAGATCGAGCGGCACGGCCCGAGCGCCCTCTCCGTCGAGGCCACCTGGGACCTGTCGTTGAACCGGCTGCTCGACCAGGCGCCCGCCGCGTACCGGCTGTTGCAGCTCTGCTCGGTACTGGCCCCGGAAATCTCGCTGGAACTCATCTACAGCGACGAGATGGCGGCGGCCCTCGTGCCGTTCGACCCGTCGGTGTCGGAGCGGCTCGTGCGTGGCGCACTGGTCCAGCAGATCAACCGGCTCGCGCTGCTCAAACTCGACGTCCAGGGCGGCCGGGTCCAGGTGCACCGGTTGCTGCAGGCGGTGGTCCGCGACCGGATGACCGAGGACGAGATCGATGCTGCCCGGCACCAGGTGCACCTGGTGCTGGCCGCGTCCCGGCCACGCGGCGACGTGGACGACCCGACCACCTGGGCCCGGCTGCGCATGCTCTGGCCGCACCTGGAGGTCTCCGAGGCACTGACCTGCCCGGACGAGTCGGTGTGCCAACTGCTGATCGACCGGGTTCGTTATCTGTGGCAGCGCGGCGGTCTGGATCAGGCCGACGGGTTCAGCCGGGAGGTCGACGCCACCTGGACCGCGCGCCTCGGCGACACCCGGGACGAGACCGAGGCGTCGGCGCTGGGCCGGCAGTTGCTGCACCTGAGGTTCAACCGGGCGAACATCCTGCGCAGCCTGGGCCGGTTCGAGGAGGCCCGGGACCTGGACGAGGCGGTGTTGGCCGAGCAACGCCGGTTGCTGGGCGCGATGCACCCGCACAGTCTGATGACCGCCGGAAGCCTCGGCGGTGACCTGCGCGCCCTCGGCCGCTACGCCGAGGCGCTGGAACGGGACCGCTCCACCTACGCCTCCTGGCTGCAGGTGTTCGGCGAGGACCACCCCCGGACGTTGAGCGCCGCCAACAACCTCGCCGTCTCGTACCGGCTGGTCGGCGACTACCGGGCGGCCCGCCGGTGGGACGACGAGGTGCACCAACGGCGGCGGCTGGTGCTCGGCCCCACCCACCCCTACACCCTCGTCTCCGCCGTGCGGCTGGGCAGCGACCTGCGGGAGGCCGGCGAGTACGAGCGGTCGGCCGCCCTGCTGCGCACGGTGTACGAGACGTACTGCGAGGTGCTCGGGCCGGACGACGGTCAGAGTCTCGCCGCACAGGTGAACCTGGCGGTGTCACTGCGCAGCGCCGGCCGGGGCGGTGAGGCCGCGCCGATGTTCGAGACGGCCTACCGGGAGCTCGACGAACGTTTCGGCCCGGACAACCCGGACACGGTGGCGTGCCGGTCGAGTCGCGCGGCGAACCTGCTGGCCGTCGGCGACGGTGCCCGGGCGCTGACCGAGATGACCGCCGTCAGGCAGGCGTACGAGGAGCAACTGCACCTCGGGGCGGAGCACCCGCACACGCTGGCGACGCTGAGCAACATCTCCGCGGCCGAGCGCGCGGTCGGTCGCAGGTCGGATGCGCGCGCGTCGGCTGCCATGGCGTCCGGCGAGCTGCGCAAGGTGCTCGGCCCCGACCACCCGCACACCCTCGCGGCGGAGGTGAACCATGCGGTGTGCCTCGCCGAGGAGGGGGAGTGGGAGTTGGCGCGGGACCGCCTGCGGGAGACCGCCGATCGCCTGGCCGCGGTGATCGGTGCGGAGCACCCCGACACGCTTCGCTGCCTCGGTGATCTCGCCATGGTGTCGAGGCGGGTCGGTGGCGACGGCGCGGGCGAGGACGTCGGCGACGTGGCGGACCGGCTGGCCGAGGTGGTCGGCCCGGAGCACCCGACCGTACAGACCCTGCGCGAGCGGCGGTTCGTCGTCCGGGTGATCGACCCGCACACGATCTGACCGGGCGGGGCGGGTCGGGCGTCGAGGCCCGGCTCGCCGGCCGGGCCGTCCCCGGTCAGAGCCGCGGAGTGGTCGCGAGGTCCGGTTTGGCCAGCCAGGTCAGGGTCTGCGGCAGGATCTCCACCGCCCCGAAGTGCGCGGCCCCGGGCTGCACCTGGACCTCGGCGCGGGAGATCCGCGAGGCGAGCCAGTGGGAGTGCTCCACCGGGGAGAAGCGGTCCTGCTCGCCGTGCCAGAGCCGGACCTCCGCACGGATGGCACCCAGGTCGAACCCCCAGCCGCGTCGGATCGCCAGCACGTCGTCGATCCAGCCCTCGGGGCCGTGCCGCAGCGCCTCGGAGTACATGTCGGTCAGGAGCCGTCGGATCGCGATGTCGTCGACGACCCGGATGTCCTCCTCCGGCAACTGGGGGCGGAGGAACTCCAGCAGCGTCATCGGGTCCCGCCGGGCCTCCTCGGCGCGCACCTTCAGGTTGAGGGTGAGCTCGGCCAGGTCCTCGTCGGCCTGCCCGTAGTCCTCCACGTTCGATTCCGCCATGCCGGCGTACCAGTCCAGGTCGGGTGCGCCGGCCGGGGCGAGCCCCACCAGCACGGCGGCCCGGGTGACCCGGTCGGGCAGCAGCGCCGCGCAGGCCAGGGCGTGGGGGCCGCCACCGGATCGACCCACCACCGCGAACCGCTCGATGCCGAGGTCGTCGGCGATCGCCGCCACGTCGGCCGCCGCGTCGGCCACCCGCCGACCCTCGTGTCGGTCGGAGTCGCCGTAACCGGGCCGGTCGTAGCAGACGAGGTGCACGCCGAGGCGGTAGACGACGATGCCCCGCGGACGGGGGCCGCTGCGGCTGCCCGGGGTGCCGTGCAGCAGGAAGACCGCGGGCCCGTCCGGAGAGCCGGAGGTCTCCACCGCGAGGTGCCGCCCGTCCGGGGTGGTGACGGTGCGCTGTGCCGCATCTGGTCGCGTCACGGTTGGCCTCCCGCGGGTCGTCATGTGCTCCCCCGTGAACGGAGCCGCGCATCGTCGGCGCCGAGTGCAAAGCCCCCGAAATCGCCCAGAACACATTCTTGTTGTGCAGCGTACTGCCCGTCGTGGATGCCCGCTATGGGCCACCGGGTCAATGCCGGTGGGTAGGGGCCGCCGAACGGGCCGCTACCCTGGTAGCCCGAGGGGAAGGGGCACCAAGAAGGTGGCTAGGACCTACAACGTCGTGACGTACGGCTGCCAGATGAACGTGCACGATTCCGAGCGCATCTCCGGTCTGCTCGAACAGGCCGGCTACGTGCGCGCGCTGCCCGCCGACGACACCCCGGACATCGTCGTCTTCAACACCTGCGCGGTGCGGGAGAACGCGGACAACCGGCTCTACGGCAACCTCGGTCGCCTGCGCCCGGTGAAGGACAAGCACCCCGGGATGCAGATCGCGGTCGGCGGCTGCCTGGCCCAGAAGGACCGCGGCGACATCGTCCGCAAGGCGCCCTGGGTCGACGTGGTCTTCGGCACCCACAACATCGGCGCGCTGCCGGTGCTGCTGGAGCGGGCCCGGCACAACGCCGCCGCCGAGGTGGAGATCCTGGAGTCCCTGGACGTCTTCCCCTCCACGCTGCCCACCCGCCGCGAGTCCACGTACGCCGGTTGGGTGTCGATCTCGGTGGGCTGCAACAACACCTGCACCTTCTGCATCGTGCCGGCGCTGCGCGGCAAGGAGAAGGACCGGCGGCCCGGCGACATCCTCTCCGAGGTGCGCGCCCTGGTCGACGAGGGCGTGCTGGAGGTGACGCTGCTCGGGCAGAACGTCAACTCCTACGGCGTCGAGTTCGGCGACCGGTACGCGTTCGGCAAGCTGCTGCGCGCCTGCGGCGACATCGACGGGTTGGAGCGGGTCCGGTTCACCAGCCCGCACCCGAAGGACTTCACCGACGACGTGATCGCCGCGATGGCCGAGACGCCGAACGTCTGTCACTCGCTGCACATGCCGTTGCAGTCCGGCTCCGACGACGTGCTCCGGGCGATGCGCCGGTCCTACCGCTCCGAGCGCTACCTGGGGATCATCGAGAAGGTCCGGGCGGCGATGCCGGACGCGGCGATCACCACCGACATCATCGTCGGCTTCCCCGGCGAGACCGAGGCCGACTTCCAGCGCACCCTGGACGTGGTCCGCGAGGCACGGTTCTCCTCGGCCTTCACCTTCCAGTACTCGAAGCGGCCCGGCACCCCCGCCGCGACGATGGACGACCAGTTGCCCAAGCAGGTCGTGCAGGAGCGCTACGAGCGGCTGGTCGCCTGCGTCGAGGAGAACGCCTGGGCGGAGAACAAGCGGCTGGTGGGCGAGACCGTCGAGGTGCTGGTCGCCGTCGGCGAGGGCCGCAAGGACGAGCGCACCGGCCGGATGTCCGGTCGGGCCCGCGACGGCCGGCTGGTGCACTTCGCGACCGACGGTCCCGGCGGGGAGTCGCTCGCCGGCCAGATCCGCCCGGGCGACATCGTGCACAGCACGGTCACGTACGCCGCGCCGCATCACCTCAACGCCGACGGGGCGCTGGTGGCACACCGGCGTACCCGGGCCGGCGACGCGGCCGAGGTGGGTCGCTCCCCGCGTACCCCCGGGGTTTTGCTCGGTCTGCCGACGATCGGCGCACCGCCGGTCACGCCCGCACCCCTCGCCGGCTGCGCCACCCACTGACCGCACGGAAGGGCCCCCTGGACGAGGGGCCCTTCCGTGAAGGACTGAGTCAGACGGTGATCCGGCCGGCGCCCGCGCCCGCCGTCACGATGGACTTGACGTTGCTCGCGGTGTCCAGCTGGTAGGAGTACGGGATGCTGGCCACGCTGCCGCCGGCCTGGCCGGTGGGCGAGTTGACGAAGTGGTTGTTGCGGGCGACCAGGCTGCCGGGCCCGGAGTCGCCCTCACCACGGTGGTACGGGTCGTCGACGTTCTCGAAGTAGTTGCCCTCGACGAGCACACCCGCGTTCTCGGTGGACGCGACGCCGTAGCCGCCGTTGGCCCGGTAGTAGTTGTTGTAGACGTGCACCGGGTTGCCGAAGCGCACCCGGGGGTTGCGTTGGTTGCTGCCGTCGAACCAGTTGTGGTGGTAGCTCACCCGCAGGTGACCGACGTCCTGGCTGGCGTTGTCGTCGCTGTGGCCGAGCAGCATGGTCTTGTCGTGGTTGAAGACCCGGTTCCACGACACGGTCACGAAGTCCGAGCCGCGCTTGATGTCGACGGCACCGTCGTACCCGTTGCTGAAGCTGTTGTGGTCGATCCAGATGTTGGTGGCCGACTCCTGCACGTTGATCGCGTCGTCGTTCCAGTCCCGGAAGCTCAGGTTCCGGATGATCACGTTGCGGTCGCCGTTGATGTTGAGCCCGCAGCCGGCGATCGTCGCGCCGGAGTTGCCGAGGATGGTCTTGTTGGACCGGACCCGCAGCATGCCCGAGCAGGTGATGGTCCCGGACACCCGGATCACCGCGGCGCCGGTCGCGTTCAGCGCGCTGGTCAGTGCCGAGGCGTTGGTGACGGTGGTCATCGCGGCGTTGCCGCCGCCGGTGGTGCCGCCGTTCTGGGTGGCCCATCCGACCAGGCCGGTCTGCGGCGGGTTCGTCGGCGGTGGCGTGGTCGGCGGTGGCGGGGTGGTCGGCGGTGGCGTGCTGGGCGGCGGCGTGGTCGGCGTGGTGCTGCCGGTGCAGGCGACATTGTTCAGGGTGAAGCTGGCCGGGGCAGGGTTGCTGGAGTTGTTCCAGGTCGCGTTGAAGCCGAACGAGGCGCTGGCGTTGGTCGCCAGGTTGCCGTTGTAGTCGACGTTCGTCGCGGAGACCTGGCTGCCGCTCTGCGAGACGGTGGCGCCCCACGCCTGGTTGACCTGCTGGCCGGCCCCGTACGACCAGCGCAACGTCCACCCGGAGACCGGGTCGCCCAGGTTGGTGACCGTGACGTTGCCGGTGAACCCGCCCGGCCACTGGCTGGCGGCCGAGTAGGTGACCTGGCAACCGGCGGCCGCCTGGGCGGACACGGAGGTCAGCAGACCGGCGGTGACGAGGGTGGCGGTGGCTGCGGCGGTGGTGGCGATCAGCGTCATTCGACGCCGTCCTGTGCGCATGCTGCTTCCTTTCGATGAGGCGGACGGACCGTCGCGTCGCCCATGCCCGTGGGCGGCGAGGTTGGCCGGGACCAGGGTCCTCGGGCCCGCCGGTGCAGGTTCGTGAAGGAAAGCGGCTCCCGCGCTTGCGCCCGCCGATGAAGAGGCAAGCGCTTTCCCGATGAAAGCATAGAAGGGCATGCATGTAAATGGTCGGGACGGCCGATGCGTCGCACACCGGCCGTCCCCGACAGCTCAGCAGCTCACGTCGCCGGGCTTCACCGTGCCCGGCGCGCTCTCGGTGCCGTTGGCGGTGAAGCCCACGGTGACCGACCCGCCCGCCGGCAGGGACGGAGCGTGGCGTGGCGCGGGGCGGGGAGGGCGGGGTGCGGGCGCGCCCCAGCGCGGCGGGCGTGGCCGGCGGCAGGTGCGGGGCGTGGTGGCCTGGACACGCGGGAGCCCCCGGTCCCCGTGGGGGCCGGGGGCTCCGGAAGACGTCAGCTCAGCCGGCCTGCTCGGCGAGCTGGAGGAACTGCCGCTTGGAGGCGAGGGCCTGCTCGGCCTCCTTGATCCGGCGTGCGTCCCCGGCGCTCTGCGCCCGGGCCAGCCGGTCCTCGGCTTCCGCCACCTGCGCCCGCATCTGGGCGAGCAGCGGGTTGTCCTCCTTGGTGGTGCGGCGCCACGCCGAGTCCATCACGTCGCGGACCTTGTCGTCGATGGCGCGCAGCCGGCGCTCCAGCCCGGCCGCCGCCTCCCGGGGGACGCGGCCGGCCTCGTGCCACTGTGCCTGGATCTCGCGCAGCTTGGCCTGGGCGCCCTTCGGGTCGGCGTCGATGTCCAACGCCTCGGCCTCGGCGAGGAGGGCCTGCTTGCGCTCCAGGTTGCCGCGCTGCTCGTTGTCCCGGGCCGAGAAGACCTCACTGCGCCGGCTGAAGAACGCGTCCTGCGCACCCCGGAACCGTTCCCAGAGCTTCTGCTCGGCCTCCTTGGAGGCGCGCGGCGCGGCCTTCCACTGGGTCATCAGGTCCTTGAGCTGGTTGGCGGTGGCAGCCCAGTCGGTGGATTCCTGGAGCTTCTCCGCCTGGGCGACCAGCTCCTCCTTGGCGGTCTGCGCCTGCTTGCGCTGCGAGTCCAGGGAGGCGAAGTGGGCACCACGACGTCGGGTGAAGCCGTCCCGGGCGGCGGCGAACCGCTTCCACAGCTCACCGTCGGCCTTCTTGTCGACCCCACGGATGGTCTTCCACTCGTCGAGGATCTCCTTGAGCCGGTCCCCGGCGGTCTTCCAACCGGTGGACTCGGCGGCCAGCTTCTCGGCCTCCTCGACCAGCGCGGTCTTGCGGGCCAGGGCCTCGCCGCGAGCGGCGTCCCGGGCCGCGCGGGCCTCACCGGCCTTCTCCTCGGCGAGGGTCGCCAGCTTGTCCAGACGAGCGGTCAGGGCGTCGATGTCGCCGACCACGTTGGCCTCGGGCAGCGTGGTGCGGATCCGCCGGATCGTGCTCAACGAGTGTCCGGCATCCGCCGCACCCGACTTGAGCCGTGCTTCGGTCAGGTCCACCTCGGTGACCAGATCGGCGAAGCGGCGCGCGAAGTGTGCCAGGCCTTCCTCCGGCGCACCCGCCTGCCAGGATCCGACCACCCGCTCGCCGTCGGTGGTCTTGACGTACACGGTGCCGTCCGCGTCCACCCGTCCGAAGGCAGTCCAGTCGCTCATGTGCCCATCCTCGTTCTCCCGGCGTCGGGGGAACGAACCCCCGTCGCCGCCACGGCGCAGCCAAGTTGCTTCCGGCATTGTCACAGGTCTCACCCGGTCCGCGTCGAGCGCCTATCGCCGACCGTGACCATACGGTGTCCTAGGGGCCGAATGACCGGATCGGCGCGGAGACGCACCGGGGATTCCCGCTACGGTGAACGGGTGCCACTGGTCGCCGCCGCTGTCTGCCCGCATCCGCCCCTGCTCGTACCCGAGGTTGCCGGCTTCGCGGCCGCGGAGTTGGACGACCTTCGGGCGGCCTGCGACACCGCCGTACGCCGGTTGCTGGCCGTCGGCCCGGACAGCGTGGTGTTGCTCGGGACCGGCCCGGTGACCGGTCCGATCCGCACTCCGGCCACGGGCTCCCTACAGCCCTGGGGTGTCGACCTGGACGTGCCGCTGGTCCTCGGCCAGCCCGACCGGGGTGCGGTGCTGCCGTTGAGCCTGACCATCGGTGCGTGGTTGCTGGCCCGCCACGAGGCGCCACCCCAGGCCAGCGCACCCCCGGCCAGCCCACCCCAGAGCAGCGCACCCCCGGCCAGCGCACCCCAGAGCAGCGCACCGCCGGTGGCCGCCGTGCAGGTGGCCGCTGACGCGGGCCCGGCCGAGCTGGCGGCGCTGGCGGACGAGATCGTCGCTACGGGTGAGCGGGTGGCGTTGCTGGTGCTCGGGGACGGGTCGGCGTGTCGGGGAGAGAAATCACCCGGGTACGACGACCCGCGTGCCCTCCCGTACGACCAGAGGGTTGCGACGGCGCTGGCCGAGGCGGACCTGGACGTCCTGCTCGACCTGGACCCGGTGCTGTCGACGGAGCTGAAGGCCGCCGGTCGCGCGCCCTGGCAGGTGCTGGCCGGCGTGGCCCGGGCGGCGGACGGCGGCTGGCGCGGCGAACTGCTGCACGACTCGGCCCCCTACGGGGTGGCCTACTTCGTGGCGTCCTGGGAGCGGCTGTGACCAGCGGCGGAGTCGGCACGGTCGTCGCGGTGGTCGGCCCGACCGCGGCGGGTAAGTCGGCGCTGAGCATCGCGTTGGCGCACGCCCTCGACGGGGAGGTGGTCAACGCCGACTCGATGCAGCTCTACCGGGGCATGGACATCGGCACCGCCAAGTTGACCCTCGCCGAGCGGGACGGGGTGCCGCATCACCTGCTGGACATCTGGGAGGTGACCGAGCCGGCGAGCGTCGCGGAGTACCAGCGGCTGGCCCGCGCGGCGGTCGACGACATCCTGTCCCGGGGGCGGGTGCCGCTGTTGGTGGGCGGGTCCGGGCTGTACGTGCGGGCGGTGCTGGAGCGTTTCGAGTTCCCCGGCACCGACGCGGTGCTGCGGGAGCGGCTGGAACGCGAGTTGGCCGAGGTGGGCCCGGCGCCGTTGTACGCGCGGCTGCGCGCCGCCGACCCGGCCGCCGCCGAGGGCATCCTGCCTGGCAACGGTCGTCGGATCGTGCGGGCCCTGGAGGTGATCGAGCTCACCGGAGCGCCGTTCACGGCCTCGTTGCCGCAGCCCACGCCGTACTACCCGTCGGTGCAGCTCGGCGTCGACCTGGACACCGGGCTGCTGGACGAGCGGATCGCGCTGCGGGTCGACCGGATGTGGGCCGACGGCCTGGTGCCGGAGACCCGTGAGCTGGTCGGGCGCGGGTTGCCGGAGGGGCGGACGGCGAGTCGGGCGCTCGGCTACCAGCAGGTGTTGCGCATGCTCGCCGGTGAGCTGACCGAGTCGGAGGCGCACGACGAGACGGTTCGGGCGACCCGGCGCTTCGTCCGCCGGCAGCGGTCCTGGTTCCGGCGGGATCCGCGGATCCACTGGTTGGACTCGGCGACGCCGGACCTGATCGGGGCCGCCCTGCGCTTGGTGCCGGTTGCTGCGCGATGATGGGGGTGTGGAGTTCACCAAGGGCCACGGCACCGGCAACGACTTCGTCCTCCTTCCCGACCCGGACGGTCAGCTCGACCTGACCCCGGAGCTGGTCGCGGCGCTCTGCGACCGCAGGCGGGGCATTGGCGCGGACGGCGTGCTGCGGGTGGTCCGCGCGGCCAAGCACCCGGACGGCGCGGGGCTGGCCGGCGAGGCCGAGTGGTTCATGGACTACTGGAACGCCGACGGTTCGTTCGCCGAGATGTGCGGCAACGGCGCCCGGGTCTTCGTGCGGTACCTGCTCGACACCGGCCTGGCGACGCCCGCCGGCGCGGCGCTGCCGGTGGCGACCCGGGCCGGCGTCGTGCGCGCGCTGGTCGAGGGCGATGCCGTGTCCGTCGAGATGCGCCGACCCCGGGTGTACGACGAGTCGGCCGCCACCCTCGGCGAGCTGACCCTGACCGGCACGGCGGTGGACGTCGGTAATCCGCACCTGGTCTGCGTCCTGCCCGCCGGTGTGGAGTTGTCCGCGCTGGACCTGACCAGAGCTCCCGGGTACGACCCGGAGGTGTTCCCGAGCGGGGTGAACGTGGAGTTCATCGTGGCGGGCGACCCGGTCGACGCCACCGACGGGCACACCCTGATGCGGGTGTACGAGCGCGGCAGCGCGGAGACGCTGTCCTGCGGCACAGGTGCCTGCGCGGTGGGCGCGGTGGCCCTGCGCGACGCGGGCCGGGACACGGGTGTGGTCGCCGTGGACGTGCCCGGCGGCTGCCTGACGGTCACCGTGACGGCCGATTCCTGCTGGCTGTCCGGCCCGGCAGTCCTGGTGGCGACAGGCGAACTCGACCCCGCCGCCCTGCTTCGGTGATCAAGAGGTTTGCGTCAGAGTCCACGCTCTTCCTGACGCAAACCTCTTGATCAACCGGGGTTCGCTGAGCCGGGTTCGCTGAGCCGGGGTTCGGCGGGGGAGTGCGGGTCAGGGGGTTGCGCTGGCGTTGGCCGCGATCTCGGGGAGGTCCGCGGGGCCGGGGTCGGCGGCCGGGAGTGGGCTGGGGTTGTGCGCGGCGGCGCGGACGGCGGCGGCGACCGCCGGGGCGACCCGGGAGTCGAAGACGCTCGGCACGATCACCGTCGGGTTGATCTTGTCTTCGCCCACCACGTCCGCGATGGCCTGGGCGGCCGCGAGGGCCATCTCCTCGGTGAACTCCTCGGCGTGCGCGTCGAGCATGCCGCGGAACACCCCGGGGAAGGCGAGCACGTTGTTGATCTGGTTCGGCTGGTCCGAGCGACCGGTGGCGACCACTGCGGCGTGCTTGCGCGCCTCCCGGGGGTCGACCTCCGGGTCCGGGTTGGCCAGGGCGAAGACGATCGCGTCCTTCGCCATCTGGGCGATGTCGTCACCGGTGAGCAGGTTCGGCGCGCTCACGCCGATGAACACGTCGGCACCCCGGATCGCACCCGGCAGGTCACCCGAGTAGTTCTCCTTGTTGGTGTTCTCCGCCAGCCACTGCCACGCCGAGTTGAGCCCGGTCAGCCCGCGGTGCAGGGCGCCCTGCCGGTCGTACGCGATGATGTCGCCGACGCCCTGACGCAGCAGCAGCTTCATGATCGCGGTGCCGGCCGCGCCGGCGCCCGAGACGACCACGCGGACGTCGCCAAGCTGCTTGCCGACCACCCGCAGCGCGTTGGTCAGCGCCGCCAGCACGCAGATCGCGGTGCCGTGCTGGTCGTCGTGGAAGACCGGGATGTCCAGCGCCTCGCGCAGCCGGGCCTCGATCTCGAAGCAGCGCGGCGCGGCGATGTCCTCCAGGTTGATCCCGCCGTACGCCGGCGCGATGGCCTTGACGATCTGCACGATCTCGTCGGTGTCCTGGGTGTCCAGCACCACCGGCCAGGCGTCCACCCCACCGAAGCGCTTGAACAGCGCCGCCTTGCCCTCCATCACGGGCAGCGACGCGGCCGGGCCCAGGTTGCCCAGGCCGAGCACCGCCGAGCCGTCACTGACCACCGCGACGGTGTTTCGCTTGATGGTCAGCCGCCGGGCGTCCGCCGGGTTCTCGGCGATCGCCATGCAGACCCGGGCAACCCCCGGGGTGTACGCCCGGGACAGCTCGTCGCGGTTGCGCAGCGCAACCTTCGACGTCACCTCGATCTTGCCGCCCAGGTGCAGGAGGAACGTCCGGTCCGACACCTTGCGCACGTCCACGCCGTCCAGCGCGGTCAGCGCGTCGACCACCTGGTCGGCGTGGCTGGCGTCGGCGGTGTCGCAGGTCAGGTCGACGATCACGTTGGTGGGGTCCGAGTCCACCACGTCCAGCGCCGTGACGATCGCCCCGGCCTCGCCGACGGAGGTGGTGAGCCGCCCGATCGAGGAGGCGTCCGCGGTCACGGCGATCCGGATGGTGATCGAAAATCCGGCGCTCGGCAGTCGGGTGATGGCCACGGGATCCCTCCGTCACGGCTGTGCGGCCGGTCGGCCGCCGTCCGCATTTCTACCGGGTTGTCGAGTCCGACCAGCATTCGGCCCCACCTTTGGCGACCTTCACCATGGGCATATAGCAGGTGCGTTCGGCGTTGTGTCATGTCAGGATTACGTTCTACTTATCAAAACGGACAGGAGAACCGCTTGCGAGACCAGGAGAGCTTCGTCCCCGTCGAGGACGAGCTCGACGACGTCACCACCGGCGAGATGGAGCTGTCGGAGCGGCAGTCCCTCCGACGCGTCCCGGGCCTGTCGACCGAGCTCACCGACGTCACCGAGGTGGAATACCGCCAGCTGAGGCTGGAGCGGGTCGTCCTGGTGGGTGTCTGGACCGAGGGCACGGTGACCGACGCCGAAAACTCCCTGACCGAGCTTGCCGCGCTGGCCGAGACCGCCGGCTCGCAGGTGCTCGAAGGGCTCATCCAGCGTCGTACCCGGCCCGACCCGGCCACGTACATCGGCCGCGGCAAGGTCGACGACCTCGGCGCGGTGGTCCTCTCCACCGGCGCCGACACGGTCATCTGTGACGGTGAGCTGTCCCCGTCGCAGCTGCGCAACCTGGAGCAGCGCACCAAGGTCAAGGTTGTCGACCGGACGGCGCTGATCCTCGACATCTTCGCCCAGCACGCCAAGAGCAAGGAAGGTAAGGCGCAGGTCGAGCTTGCCCAGCTCGAATACCTGCTGCCCCGGCTGCGTGGTTGGGGTGAGACGCTCTCCCGGCAGACCGGTGGTTCCGGCCGGGGCGGCGGCGCCGGTGGCGGCGTGGGTGTGCGTGGTCCCGGTGAAACCAAGCTGGAGACCGACCGGCGGCGTATCCGCCACCGCATCTCCCGGCTGCGCCGCGAGATCAAGAGCATGCGGACGGTACGCGTCACCAAGCGCGCCCGACGCACCCGCAACTCCGTCCCCGCCGTGGCCATCGCCGGTTACACCAACGCCGGCAAGTCCAGCCTGCTCAACCGGTTGACCGGCGCGGGTGTGCTGGTGGAGAACGCGCTGTTCGCGACGTTGGACCCGACCACCCGCAAGGCCACCGCCTCGGACGGGCGGCTCTACACCCTCTCCGACACCGTCGGCTTCGTCCGGCACCTGCCGCACCAGATCGTCGAGGCGTTCCGCTCGACGCTGGAGGAGGTCGCGGAGGCGGACCTGGTGGTGCACGTCGTCGACGGCACCCACCCGGATCCGGAGGAGCAGGTCCGGGCGGTCCACGCGGTGCTCGCCGAGGTCAGCGCCGACCGGCTCCCCGAGCTGTTGGTGGTCAACAAGACCGACGCGGCCGACGAGGACACGCTGCTGCGGCTGAAGCGGCTCTGGCCGGACGCGATCTTCGTGTCCGCGCACTCCGGTCGGGGCATCGACGGGCTGCGCGCGGCGATCGAGGAACGACTGCCGCGCCCCGCCGTGGAGGTCCGGGCCGTGCTTCCGTACGACCGGGGCGACCTGGTGGCACGGGTGCACCGCACGGGTGACGTGCTCAGCACCTCGCACCTGCCGGAGGGCACTCTGTTGCACGTCCGGGTCGGCGCGGAGTTGGCTGCGGAGCTGGCGCCCTACGAGGTCCAGCGGGAGAGTCAGGCGGCTGGCGTCCGGTCCTGAGCGGCCACGGCGTCATCCACCGGAAACGCGCGGCATGCGACACTGGCCGAATGCGCCGCGTTGTTTCCTCGGTCACGGTTGCCCTCGGCCTGCTCGGGGCAACCGTGGCGCTTCCCGGTGTCGCTGTGGCGGCTTCCGCTCCCGGGTTGTCCGCTGTCACGCCCGGCCAGAAGCGGTGCACGATCGTCGACGAGCGCCTGCGGGAGCTGTCGGGGCTGGTCGCGACCACGAGCGGCTACGTCGTCATCAACGACGCCACCGAGAACGCGGCACGCAAGCGGATCTTCTTCCTCGACAGCAAGTGCAAGATCTCGAAGGAGGCGGTCCGCTACTCGGGGCAGGGCCCGGCCGACACCGAGGACCTGGCGCTCTCCAAGGACGGCAAAACCCTCTGGATCGCCGACATCGGTGACAACGCCGACTCGAAGACCCGCCGCACGCGCGTCGCGCTCTGGTCGATGCCGGTCAGCGGTGCCAAACAGCCGACGCTGCACCGGCTGGCCTATCCCGAGGCGAAACCGCACGACGCCGAGGCGCTGCTCATCGGCGACGACGGCAAACCGCTGATCATCACGAAGGTGACCAGCGGCAAGGCCGAGATCTACACCCCGACGGCGGCTCTGAAGAGCGGCGACACCGAACCGGTGCCGATGCGTAAGGCCGGCGAGATCGCCCTGCCGAAGACGCAGACGGAGAACCCGCTCAACACGTTCGGTCGGATCGCCATCACCGGCGCGGCCCGGTCGCCGGACGGCTCCCGGGTGGTCCTGCGCACCTACGCGGACGCTTTCGAGTTCGACGTCAGCGGCGGTGACATCGTCGGCGCGCTCAGCACCGGCAAGCCCCGGGTGACGGCGTTGGCGGACCCGTTCGGCGAGGCCATCAGCTACACCGCGGACGGGAAGTCGTTCCTCACCGTCTCCGATGCCACCCGGTTCGGGGAGGACGATCCCCTCGACATCCTCGCCTACACACCGTCCAGCTCGACCGCCGTGCCACAGGCACCGGGCGGCGGGGCGGCTGCCAAGCCGGCCGCGTCGAAATCCTGGACGGACGGGCTGAGCTTCGACGACATCACGTACCTCGTCGGCGCGGTCGGGTTGATCGGTCTGCTGCTGGTCGGCGCTGGCATATTCGGCATCGTCCAGGCCCGTCGCCGGCCGCCGAGTGACGACTCCGACTCGTCGGACCCGGGTGGTGAGCCGTTCGACCCGCGCACGGGTCGTTCCGCCGACGGCCCCCGAGCAGCTGTCGACCGCAAGGGCGGTGTCTACGGTGGCGGCGCGGCGGCGGGCGGCGCGGTCTACGGCGGTGCCCCGGGCCGTGGCGGTGTCCCAGGTCGCGGCGGCGCGGCCCCGGCAGGTGGTGCCGTGTACGGAGGTGCCCGCCCGGCAGCAGCCGATGGTGGCTACGGTGCGGCACGGGCAGATGGCGGCAACGGCGTCTACGGAGGCGGACGCCCTCCGGCCGGTGCCGGCGGTCGTCCGCAGGGCGTTGGTGGTCGCCCCCAGGGCGCCGGCGGTGGTGGTCGTCCGCAGGGCGCAGGCGCTGGCGGTCGGCCGCAAGGCGCCGGCGGTGGTCGTCCGCAGGGAGCCGGTGGTCGTCCGCAGGGCGGGGGCGGTCGGCCTGGCGGCGGGGTGTACGGCGACGGTGGCGGCCAGCCCGGCACCGGTCGCGCGGAACCGCCCCGGCGCGGCGGTCCGGAGCCCGACCAGCGGGGCCAGCGGCCCGGCCGTCGGCGGGACGACGACGCCCCTGTCGATCCGTACGGGCAGTATCCCGGGGGCGGTCGCGGCTATCGGGGCGACCGCTACTGAGACTGTCGGTGTGACCACCCGCCGTTGAACGACGGATGCGGGTGGGCACCACGTGGCGCCCACCCGCCGATCGGTCAGATCCGGCGTAGCACCGCTACGACTCGGCCCATGATGGTGGCGTCGTCACCGGGGATCGGGTCGAAGGCCGGGTTCTGCGGCATCAGCCAGACGTGCCCGTCGCGTCGCCGGTAGGTCTTCACGGTCGCCTCGCCGTCGAGCATGGCGGCCACGATCTCGCCGGAGTCGGCGGTCGGCTGTTGCCGGACGACGACCCAGTCGCCGTCGCAGATCGCCGCGTCGAGCATCGAGTCGCCCTTGACCTGGAGCATGAAGACCTCGCCCTCGCCCACCAGCTCGCGCGGGAGCGGGAAGATGTCCTCCACGGCCTGCTCGGCGAGGATGGGACCACCGGCGGCGATCCGGCCGAGCATCGGCACGTACGCCGGGGTCGGCCGCTGTGCCCGGGACAACTCGTCGTCGATGGCCTCGCTGGGAGCGCGGACGTCAACCGCGCGCGGCCGGTTCGGGTCGCGGCGCAGGAAGCCCTTCTTCTCCAGCTCCTTGAGCTGGTAGGCGACGCTGGACGGCGACACCAGGCCGACGGCCTCACCGATCTCACGGACGCTCGGCGGGTAGCCGTGCCGCTCCACCCAGGTGCGGATGAACTCCAGGATGCGACGCTGGCGGGCGGTCAGGTCGATCGTCGCCGGGTCGGGGAAGGCGCTGACCACAGGTGTGACCGGGCGCACGGCGGGCTGACCCGTCCGGCTGCGCGCGGCGCTGCGACGTCGGGTGGCCGGCGGGCCCGCCTCGGTGATCTGCTGCGGGCTCTTCGGCCGGCTTGCCCGGTCCTCGGTCACGTCCGTCCTCCCTGGTCGGCGCTGGGTGCCTCGTCGGCTCGTGGTGCGTGCGGGGTGCCACGTTGTTCATGACCGTATAGGTGAGATCGGTCATTTTCAAACATCTGTACGACCTCTCACCGGCGTGTCGGAGTGAAAAACCACTCTGGTCGTACGGATGTTCTGATAAATGGTACGTCAGGTAGCACTGGTGTTCGATCCTCGGCCGTTTTCCGGGTCAGTCTGGCCTGCTGGCCGGTAACTCGGGCGAGGGCTCGGCGTTGGGTCTTCGGGCGCGCTGATGGTGTCGGATGACCGGATGGTCCGTGACGCGCCGGACACGCCGGCCAACTTGACCCGGCTTCCCCGGCGACATACGGTCAACCCCTAGATGTAGTAGTGACACGGGCGTAAGTTGCCCACAGGTTGGGTCCGACTACCGACCGCACTCCCGTAAGGTCGAGCACGGCGGGCGTCATCCGACGATGGCACCGTCGCGTAGAGCCGTGCCCGGGCGTGCCCGGTGTGGGCGCAGTTGATCATTTTTTGGAGGTGGGCGATGCGGTGTCCGTACTGCCGGCACGCTGACTCCCGGGTGGTCGACTCGCGGGAGGCCGACGACGGCCAACTCATTCGACGGCGGCGGTCCTGCCCGGAGTGCGGCAAGCGGTTCACCACCGTCGAGGAGGCGGTCCTCGCGGTCGTCAAGCGCAGCGGCGTGACCGAGCCGTTCAGCCGCACGAAGATCATCGGCGGGGTGCGCAAGGCGTGCCAGGGCCGGCCGGTCGACGACGACTCGCTCGCGCTGCTCGCGCAGCGGGTGGAGGAGACCGTCCGGGCCAAGGGGGCCGCCGAGATCCCCAGCCACGAGGTGGGCCTGGCGATCCTGGGCCCGTTGCGCGACCTGGACGAGATCGCCTACCTGCGGTTCGCCAGCGTCTACCGCTCCTTCGACTCGCTCGCCGACTTCGAGCGCGAGATCGAGACGTTGCGGGCCGCGGCGCGAGCCCGGGAACAGGGCCGGGCCGATGCGGTCGAGGCCGCCGGCCGTACCAGCTGAGTCTTCACAGTTTTTCGAGAGATTGGGACGCGCGGTGGGTGACCGCGCAGACGAGGGGGGCGACGGCGTGACAACTAGCCGTTCACGGAACAAGGCAGGCGCGGGGCTGAAGATCGATCGGGTGTGGACGACCGAGGGGGTCCACCCGTACGACGAGGTCAGCTGGGAGCGCCGCGACGTCGTGATGACGAACTGGCGGGACGGCTCGATCAACTTCGAGCAGCGGGGGGTCGAGTTCCCGGAGTCGTGGAGCGTCAACGCGGCCAACATCGTCACCACGAAGTACTTCCGGGGCGCGGTGGGGACCCCGGAGCGGGAGTGGTCGCTCAAGCAGTTGATCGACCGGGTGGTCACCACCTACCGCACCGCGGGCGAGGAGTACGGCTACTTCGCGAGCCCGGCGGACGCCGAGATCTTCGATCACGAGCTGACCTGGATGCTGCTGAACCAGGTGTTCAGCTTCAACTCGCCGGTCTGGTTCAACGTCGGTACGCCGTCGCCGCAGCAGGTCAGCGCCTGTTTCATCCTGGCCGTCGACGACTCGATGGACTCCATCCTCGACTGGTACAAGGAGGAGGGGCTGATCTTCAAGGGCGGCTCCGGCTCCGGCGTCAACCTGTCGCGGATCCGCTCGTCGAAGGAGTTGCTCTCCTCCGGCGGCACCGCCTCCGGCCCGGTCAGCTTCATGCGCGGCGCGGACGCCTCGGCCGGCACCATCAAGTCCGGCGGCGCGACCCGTCGGGCGGCCAAGATGGTCATCATCGACGTGGACCACCCGGACATCGAGGAGTTCGTGGTCACGAAGGCGCGCGAGGAGGACAAGATCCGCGCGCTGCGTGACGCCGGGTTCGACATGGACCTCGGCGGCTCCGACATCGTCAGCGTGCAGTACCAGAACGCCAACAACTCGGTCCGGGTCTCCGACGAGTTCATGTCGGCGGTGGAGAACGGCGGCGGCTTCGACCTGCGCGGCCGGCTGGACGGCTCGGTGATCGACACCGTCGACGCCAAGAAGCTGTTCCGGACCATCTCGCAGGCCGCCTGGGAGTGCGCCGACCCGGGCCTGCAGTACGACGACACGATCAACGACTGGCACACCTGCCCGGAGACCGGGCGGATCACCGCGTCGAACCCGTGCTCGGAGTACCTGCACCTGGACAACTCCTCGTGCAACCTGGCCTCGCTCAACCTGATGAAGTTCCTCCGCGCCGACGGTGGCTTCGAGGTGGAGAAGTTCGTCAAGTCCGTCGAGTTCGTCATCACCGCGATGGACATCTCGATCTGCTTCGCGGACTTCCCGACCGAGAAGATCGGTGAGACGTCCCGCGCCTACCGGCAGCTCGGCATCGGCTACGCCAACCTCGGCGCCCTGCTGATGGCCTCCGGCCTGCCCTACGACTCGGAGCAGGGCCGCTCGGTCGCCGCCTCGATCACGTCCCTGATGACCGGCACCGCGTACCGCCGCTCGGCCGAGCTGGCCGGCGTCGTCGGCCCGTACGACGGCTACGCCCGCAACGCCGAGCCGCACAAGCGGGTCATGCGCAAGCACGCCGCCGCGAACGACGAGATCAAGCCGACCAGCCCGGTGGCCACCGCGATCGTCCGTGAGGCGACCAAGCAGTGGACCCAGGGCAACAAGATCGGTGACAAGTTCGGCTGGCGCAACGCGCAGGCCAGCGTCCTCGCCCCGACCGGCACCATCGGCTTCATGATGGACTGCGACACGACCGGCGTGGAGCCGGACCTGGCGCTGGTCAAGTTCAAGAAGCTGGTCGGCGGCGGTTCGATGCAGATCGTCAACCAGACCGTGCCGCGCGCCCTGCGCAGCCTCGGTTACCCCGAGGAGCAGGTCGAGGCGATCGTCGAGCACATCGCCGACCACGGTCACGTGGTGGACGCCCCCGGCCTCAAGCCGGAGCACTACGCGGTCTTCGACTGCGCGATGGGGGAGCGGACGATCGCCCCGATGGGTCACGTGCGGATGATGGCGGCCATCCAGCCGTTCGTCTCCGGCGCCATCTCCAAGACGGTCAACATGCCGGAAGCGGCCACCGTCGAGGACGTCGAGAAGATCTACTTCGAGGGCTGGAAGCTCGGCCTCAAGGCCCTGGCGATCTACCGCGACAACTGCAAGGTCGGTCAGCCGCTCTCGGTGGCGAAGTCCAACAAGGCCACCGAGCCGGCCGCCGAGGCCGCGCCGGTCGTCGAGAAGGTCGTCGAGTACCGGCCGGTGCGCAAGCGCCTGCCGAAGAAGCGCCCGTCCGAGACGGTCAGCTTCTCCGTCGGCGGTGCCGAGGGCTACCTCACCGCGTCGTCCTACCCGGACGACGGCCTCGGCGAGGTCTTCCTCAAGATGTCCAAGCAGGGCTCGACCCTGGCCGGCGTGATGGACGCCTTCTCGGTGGCCATCAGCATCGGCCTGCAGTACGGCGTGCCGCTGGAGACGTTCGTCAGCAAGTTCACCAACATGCGCTTCGAGCCCGCCGGTATGACCGACGACCCGGACGTGCGGATGGCCGCCTCGGTGATGGACTACATCTTCCGTCGCCTGGCGCTGGACTTCCTGCCCTACGAGCGCCGCGCCGAGCTGGGCATCTTCACCGCCTCGGAGCGGGCCGCCCAGCTGCGGGCCGAGGCCGACGCGGAGGCTGCCGCCGTCACCGGCGTCGAACTCACCGCGATGGCGTCCTCGGCGCCGGTGGCACCCCCGGCCAAGCCGGAGGCCGTCGCCCAGCCGGCCCAGGAAATGGCCGACGTGGCCGTCGCCAAGCCGGCACCGAGCGTGGGTTCCAGCACCGAGTTGCTGGAGGCCGTGATCGGCAAGGCCGCCGACGCACCGCTCTGCTTCACCTGCGGTACGAAGATGCGCCCCGCCGGTAGCTGCTACGTCTGCGAGGGCTGCGGCTCCACCAGCGGCTGCAGCTGACGTACGCGTAACGCGGCGCTGTCCCGGCTTCCCTCACGGGAGGCCGGGGCAGCGCCGTTTCCAGACGCGCGCAGAAACGTGTAGAGCTGAATGCTGATCTCGGCGGCCGGCTGCGGAAGACCCGTGTGGCACCGGACTTGTCGGATGCTGTCTACTGCAGTACCCGTTGCCGCGACACGTTGAACAGGGCGGCCAACTCGCCAGGCCCGTACAAGCGCGGTTGCTTCACCGGCTTTTCGGCATCAGGTGATGACGGTCGCTTGGAGCTAATTGAGGGTCGAGAGGAAATTCGACCAAAGTCGGCCGTCGAATCGCAGGATCGGGCCGGAAGGGTCCTTGCTGTCACGGACCTCGACGGCGTGGTCGACCTGCCGAGCCTCGACGCAGGCACCGTTGCTGCCGCTGCCGCTGCCGCTGCCGCTGCGGGTGCTCTTGCGTTAGGCGGAGTGGCTGCTCGTCAACCCGCACTGCCTCGTCGATCATGGGGTTGTGGTGGGTGACAAACTACCCGAACCACACCCGATCGGGCACCACAACTCCATGATCGACGACTCCGGACCACCCTCATGTCGCGATCTTGCACGTACTGTCCCGGTGTAAAGGGCATTCCGCGCTTTTCGGCGACCGAATCTGACCACGCACGGCCCGGTCCTTCCAGGGTCGACCGGGCGAGCTGCCCTGAGAGGTGATGGGCTCGTCCCAATCAGGGCTGGGCGAACAGGGGCCCGTAGTTCGAGCGGAACATCTGCTCTCCGAGGCGGCGCATCACCAGGTCGCGCAGCGCGGGCGGGAGCCCGGTGGCCTTGTCGCGGCGGTGGGTCTGGCTGAGCACCCAGTTCGTCCGAGGGCGGCGCCGCACCTCGAAACCACGCAAGGCGTCGGCGATGGAATCCGAGTTGGCCAACGACGAGGCGAGCACGACGGCGTCCTCCAGGGCCATCGCCGCGCCCTGGGCCATGTTCGGTGAGGTGGCGTGGGCGGCGTCGCCGATCAGCAGCACCGGCCCTCGGGACCAGGAGTCGAGCACGACCTCCTGGTTCGGGCCGGCGTGCAGGGTGCTGTCGTCGTGGTCGAGGGCCTTGAGCATGATGGTCGCCGGCTCGGTGAACGACTCGGCCACGTCGTCGCGCCAGCCCGGCCGGTCCGCCACCGGGCCGTCGTTGTAGTAGCAGTACGTCTGCTCGGCGCTGATCGGGATCGTCAGGAACTGCCGTCCGCGCCCCAACTGCACCGACCAGAACGGCTCGTCGTCGATGCGGGGAGCAACCCAGCGGTACGCGTACTGGCCCAGGTTGCGGGCCGCCTGACCGTCGAAGGCGAGCCGACGTACTGCCGAGTTCACGCCGTCCGCGCCGATCACCAGGTCGTACCGTTCGGTGCTGCCGTCGTCGAACTCGACGGCGACCCGGTCACCCTCCGGGGAGAGCGCGACCGGGTGGCGACCCCAGCGGATCGGGGCGTCGCCGACGCCAGCCAACAGGGCCCGGTGCAGCTGGGCCCGGGGCAACGACACGCACGGCCCGACGCCCTGCCACAGGGCGGCCACGTCGATGTCGAAGAGGCGACGACCACGCTGGTTCGCGCTGCGCTGACGGATGATCTCCACGGCGACGTCGGCGACCGGCTCCCGCAGACCGAGGACGTCGAGCATCCGGGTGGCATTGCCGGTGAGGTAGATGCCGGTGCCGGAGTCGGTCGGCCCGGGTGCCCGCTCGACCACGTCGACGGTCGCGCCCCACTCGCGCAACGCGGCGAGCGTCGCCAGCCCCGCGACGCCCCCACCGACGATCAGTACCCGGACACTGTTACCCCGCACGACACGTTCCTCCCCGATGCTCAGGCCTGCTGAGCTGCTGCTCAACGGTTCGGCCGACGCAGCACTCTAGAAGGCGGGTGAGGCAGCGCACGGGAACGGGGGCTGAATTACCGAGGAATGGGCTGCGACGATGAGGGCATGATCACCGCCGAGGTGTATGTGGAGTTCGGCAGGCGTGAGGCGCGCGGGGTGTCACCCACGTACGAGCGTCTGTCGCACGCCGTAGCCGACGACGAGCCCCTGCTCACTCTGCTGGACGGGCTTCCGCCGGCCAAGCGGCAGCCGAACCTGTTGTTCAGCGTCGTCCGCTGGCTCGGCGGTCCGGTCGACGACCCGGCCGCGTTCCACGACTTCGTGGTGACGCACTGGCCCGCCGTCAAGGCGGAGCTGCTCACCCGGGCCACCCAGACGAACGAGGCCGGCCGGTGTGCCGTGCTGCTGCCGGTGCTCGCCGCGCTGCCGCAGCCCCTCGCCCTGCTGGAGGTCGGCGCCTCCGCCGGGCTCTGCCTCTACCCCGACCGGTACGCCTACCGCTACGGCGAGCACCAGGTCGGCACCGGTGAGCCGGTCCTGGAGTGCGCGGCCAGCGGGTTGGTGCCGCCGGCACGCGTACCCCGGGTGGTGTGGCGGGCCGGCCTCGACCTGAACCCGCTCGACGTGACCGACCCCGGCGACGTGTCCTGGTTGGACGCGCTGATCTGGCCGGAGCACGCGCACCGGCGGGCCCGGCTGCGCGCTGCGGCCGCGGTCGCCGCGGCCGACCCGCCGCTGCTGGTCCGCGGTGATCTGGTGGACGACCTGCCGGCGCTGGCGGCTCGGGCGCCGGCTGACGCGACGCTTGTGGTCTTCCACACGTCCGTGCTGTACCAGGTGCCGCCGCCGCGGCGGGAGGCGTTCGTCCGGCTGGTCGGTGAGCTGCCCGGCCACTGGATCGCGAACGAGGCCCCGGAGGTGCTGGGGTACGACGGGTTACCCGCCCCGCCGGACGATGCCATGCACAACGTCCTCGCGTTGGACGGTCGTCCACTGGCCTGGGCGCGGGGCCACGGCCAGGCGATGACCTGGTTCGGGTGACGCCGCGAGTTGGCTCAGCGGGCCGGTTCGGGCATCCGGGCGCGTAGGGCCTGGAGGAACCACTCCGCCGCCGGGGCGACCGCGTCGCCGGTCGACCAGCCGTTGATCACCGACAGCAGGTCGAGGTACCGGTCGCGGCGGGGATCGTTCGCCACGGTCAGCCGTTCGAGCAGCCGCTGGCGCAGGCCGGTGTCGTCGGGGCGGCCCCGCAGACGCGCGTACCGGTCGATGACCACCGCGACCACGGCATCCGCCTCGGGAGCGGTCGGATCGAGACCGGCCGCCAAGGCGGGGGCCACCGCGTCCCGCACCACCGCGACCGCGTCCGGGCGGGGCAGTTCCGTAACGTCGTGGTCGGCGGCGTGCTGCCGCGCCAACTGCCGCATGCTCGCCCGAAAGGTGGGGTCCCGACACAGCTCGGCCAACTCCAACCACGCCTCGACCTGCTCGGTGGTGGGCTCGTCGGGCAGCTCCGGCGTCATCGAGACCATCACACCCGGGTACGCGGGCTGGTCGCCCAGGCCGGCGAAGACGGTGTCCAGGAAGTCGCCCACGAGTCGTCCCCGCTGATGCGTGGTGAGCTGGGCCAACCGGTGCAGGTCCTCCACTTCGGACGAGCTGGCTCCGCGCTTCGCGGCGACGGTGAGCACCGCCTGGCGTAGCCGCAGCACCCGGATCTGCACCGCCAACGCCTCGGCGTGCGCGGCGGCCACCTCGGGCAGGGGCACCTCGCGGTCTACCACACGGCGAATGGTGGCCAGGTCCACGCCCAGGTCGCGCAGGGTGCGGACCAGCTCCAGCCGGGCAACCGCCTCGGCGTCGAAGAGGCGGTAGCCGGCCGGGCTGCGATCGGTCGGTGGCACGATGCCGGTGTCGGCGTAGTACCGGATGGTCTTGACGCTCAGGCCCGTCCGCCGGGCGAGGTCGCCGATCGTGTACCGCGTCTCCCCACTCATGCCACCACCCTCGCGCCTCCCCCCGGTGGAGACTCAAGCACCACCCGGCCAGCCTCCTAGACTGCCCCGGTGAGCGGAGAGCGGAAACCCCTGGCCGGCCGGCCGCTCACCGAGCCGCACCCGTCCCGCCTGCCGCCCGAGCACCCCGACCGGGCCCGGATCCTCGCCGCGCACGACGCCGCGCTCGCTGCCGACGAGGCCGGTTACCTCGACCCGGCGAGCGGGTTGTTCGTGCTCAGCGCCGGCTTCCTGGCCCGTCGCGGCACGTGCTGCGGGCGGGGTTGCCGACACTGCCCGTACCTGGACGATCCACCGTCCGGATAGGCGTGAATGAGGACTACCGCCCGACCCGGACACCCCGTACGGTTTCCGACGGACAACCGGCGGGCGCTTTCCGCCGTCGGTCGGCGAGAGGGTGGAACGTGCGCGGGCGGATCGTGGTCGCCGGGGTGGCGGGGCTGTTGGTGAGCGGGTGCGCCGCCGAGGCCGAGCCGGTGGCGGTGCCGCCGCCGGTGCCGATCGCCGTGGACGTGGCGGCGGCCTCCTCGGGCGGGGCCTGCCGACTGCTGGACTTCGCGGTCATCGAACAGCTGGTCAAGGTGCGCTTCGACGTGGCGGCGGCCAGCGAACAGGGCGACACGCACACCTGTGTGGTCCGGGCTGCGGGAGCGACGCTGCCGGAGCTGACGTTGAGTGTGTCCGAGACCACGATCGACAAGACCACCTTCGGCGCGGACGTGGTGCCCGACAAGGCGGCGAAGGTCACCGGGCTGGGCCAGCAGGCGTACCGCCGGACCATCGCCGCCGCCAGTGGGCGCGGACCGGTCGCCGAGGTGGGTTGGCTGGCCACCGACGGGCGGTTGGCCACGGTGAGCTGGACCTCGGCCCGTGGCAGCGAACGCTCGGCAGCGGAGAAGCTGACCGGCGACCTGACCGCACTGGCGAAGAAGGTGGACACCCGGGCGTTGTGACGCCCGGGTGCCTGGTTGGTCAGTTGGCGGCGACGAAGACCCGGGAGGCGACCTCGCGGGGCAGCCGCACCCGGTCGCCGGAACGGTCGATGGACACCCCGTCGCGCTCCTGCGCCACGGTCACCGTCGCGCCGGGGTCGACGCCGGCGGCGTGCAACTGGCGTAGCACGTCACCGTCGGTCTGCACGCTCTCGCAGATCCGGCGGACCACGACCGGCCCGGAGAGGCCCGGGAAGGCCAGGTTGCGCTCGCCCTCGGCGGCCTCGGTGGCTTCCGCCTCCGGTGAGCCCAGCTCCTCCAGGCCCGGGATCGGGTTGCCGTACGGGGAGCGGGTCGGCCGGTTGAGCAGGTCGTAGACCCGCTTCTCCACGGCGTCGCTCATCACGTGCTCCCAGCGGCAGGCCTCTTCGTGGGCCTCCTCGTAGGGCATCCCGATGACGTTGACCAGCAGCAACTCGGCGAGGCGGTGCTTGCGCATCACCGAAACGGCCGTGCCGCGACCCAGGGCGGTGAGCGTGAGGTGTCGGTCACCCTCGACGGTGAGCAGGCCGTCGCGCTCCATCCGGGCGACGGTCTGGCTCACGGTGGGGCCGCTCTGTCGCAGTCGCTCGGCGATGCGGGCACGCAGCGGTGGCACCCCCTCCTCTTCCAGTTCGAGGATGGTGCGCAGGTACATTTCGGTCGTGTCGACCAGGTCGTGAGACTTCATAACGTCAGCGGCCCTCCGGTGCACATGTTACCTCGGTGAACGACTGGCGACCGCCGCCGAACCGCGGGCCGCCGACACGAATGGTGTTTGATGGTCGCCATGTCCGGTCCCCAGGAGCCGTTGGTCGAGGTCGATCGCCTTGCCGCCGCGCTCGACGATGTCGATCCGCCCACCCTGCTCGACGTCCGCTGGCGGCTCGTCGGCCCGCCCGGCCGTGACGACTACCTCGCCGGCCACCTGCCCGGCGCGGTCTTCGTCGATCTGGACACCGTGTTCTGCGGCGCTCCGGGTGCCGGCGGTCGGCACCCGCTGCCCGACCCGGCGACGTTGCAGGCCGGGCTCCGGGCTGCCGGCGTCCGCGCCGGTCACCCCGTCGTGGTGTACGACGGCGGCGACGGTCTTGCCGCCGCGCGGGCCTGGTGGACGTTGCGCTGGGCGGGACACCACCCGGTGAGCCTGCTGCACGGTGGCTACCCGGCCTGGGTCGCGGCCGGTCTGTCCGTCTCCACCGACGCGCCCGCCCCGACCCCCGGCGACGTCGTGGTACGTCCGGGTGATCTTCCGGTGCTCGACGCGGGGCAGGCCGCCGTGCTGGCCGCCGCCGACGACGCCGTGCTGCTCGACGTACGGGCGGCTCCCCGTTACCGGGGTGAGGTGGAGCCGATCGACCCGGTCGCGGGGCACGTGCCGGGGGCGGTGAACCTGCCCGCCGGTGCGTACGTAGGCCCGGACGGGCGCTTCCCGGCCGCCGACGTGCTGGGCGAGCGGTTCGCCGCCGCCGGGGTGACCGCAGCGCGGACCGTCGGGGCGTACTGCGGCTCCGGGGTGACCGCCGCGCAGGCGGTGCTCGCGCTGCACCTGGCCGGCCGCACGGACGCGGCGCTCTACGTTGGATCGTGGAGCAACTGGGTCGCCGATCCGGCTCGCCCCGTCGCCGTCGGGCAGACACCTGGCCGTTGACCAGCGCGTGCGGTGGGCCGGCGGCGGTCCCCGTGCGACGATGGGCTCATGTCCGACGACACGGTGGTGGTGTGGGACGAGTCGCTGCTCGCCTACGACATGGGTGACCATCCGCTCGACCCGATCCGGGTGGAGCTCACCTTCGCGCTCGCCCGCGAGCTGGGCATCCTGGATCGTCCCGGGGTGCGGATGGTCAAGCCGGAGATCGCCGACGACTCCGTGCTCACCCGGGTGCACGACCCCGCCTACCTGGCCGCGGTGCGTGCCGCGCCGCGCGACCCGCTCTTCGCCGGTTACGGGCTGGGCACCTCGGACAACCCGGTGTTCGAGGGCATGCACGAGGCCAGTGCGTTGATCGCCGGGGCGACGGTGGCTGCCGCCGAGGCGGTCTGGCGCGGGGACGCGCGGCGGGCGGTGAACGTGGCCGGCGGCCTGCACCACGCGATGCCCGCCCGGGCCTCCGGCTTCTGCGTCTACAACGACCCCGCGGTGGCCATCGCCCACCTGCTCGATCTCGGTGCCGAGCGGATCGCGTACGTGGATGTCGACGTGCACCACGGCGACGGGGTGCAGCAGATCTTCTGGGACGACCCCCGGGTGCTGACGGTCAGCCTGCACGAGACCCCACTGGCGCTCTTCCCGGGCACCGGTTTTCCGGACGAGACGGGTGGGCCGGGCGCGCAGGGCACCGCCGTCAACATGCCGCTGCCCCCGGGTGTCGACGACACCGCCTGGCAGCGGGCCTTCCACGCGATCGTGCCGTCGGTGCTGCGCGCGTTCCGGCCGCAGGTGCTGGTCACCCAGTGCGGCGCGGACGGTCACCGACTGGATCCGCTCGCCGACCTGAACCTGACGGTGGACGGGCAGCGGGCCACCTACCTGGCGATGCGGGCACTCGCCGACGAGCTGTGCGACGGTCGCTGGGTGGCCACCGGCGGCGGCGGATACGCGCTGGTCGAGGTGGTGCCCCGGGCCTGGAGCCACCTGCTGGCCGTGGCCACCGGCGCCCCGATCGACCCGGCCACCCTCACCCCGCCCGGATGGCGGGACCTGGTCGCCTCCCGTCGGCTGGGCCGGGAGGTGCCGTTGCGGATGACCGACGACGCGGACCCGTCGTACGAGCCGTGGCAGCCGACCGGTGAGCCCAACGCGGTGGACCGGGCGATCGCGGCCACCCGCAAGACGGTCTTCCCGCTGCTCGGGCTCGACCCGCACGATCCGCGGGACTGAGCCGGGCCGTTTCGGTGACGAGCCTGAACCAGCCCGTCGACGTGCTGCTCAGCGACGGCAGCACCGTCCAGTTGCGACCGATCGACCCGGCCGACGCGCCGGGCATCGTGGCGATGCACAGCCGGTTCTCCGAGCGCACCCGCTACCTCCGGTATTTTTCCCCGTACCCGCGCATCCCGGAACGGGATCTGGTCCGTTTCGTCACCGTCGACCACCACGACCGGGAGGCGTTCGTGGTGCTGGCCGCCGGTCAGATCGTCGCGGTCGGCCGGTACGAGCGGCTCGGCCCGCAGGCCCCGGAGGCGGAGGTGGCCTTCGTGGTGGAGGACGCCTTCCAGGGCCGCGGCATCGGCTCGGTGCTGATGGAGCACCTGGCCGACGCGGCCCGTCGCAACGACATCATGAGCTTCGTCGCCGAGGTGTTGCCGGCCAACGGGACGATGCTGCGCGTCTTCGCCGACTTTGGTTACCAGGTCCAGCGCGAGTACGCCGACGGCGTGGTGCACCTGAGCTTCCCGATCGCGCCCACCGAGGCGACCCTGGAAGTGCAACGCGGCCGGGAGCACCGCACCGAGGCCCGCTCGATCGCCCGGCTACTCGCCCCACGGGGCATCGCCGTCTACGGTGCCAGCGCCACCGGTCAGGGCGTCGGCGCGGCGGTGCTCGGGCACCTGCGGGACGGTGGCTTCACCGGCGCGGTGGTGCCGGTGCACCCGAGCGCGTCGACAGTGGCCGGCCTGCCCGCGTACCCCTCGGCGGTCGAGGCCGGCACGCCGGTGGACCTGGCGGTGGTGGCGGTCCCGCCGGAGGCGGCGACCGCAGTCGTCGCCGACGCCGCCGCGGCGGGGGTGCACGGCCTGGTGGTCATCTCGGCCGGCTTCGCCGAGGCCGGAGCGGAGGGCGCGGCCACGCAACGTGCGCTGGTCCGCGCGGCGCACGCCGCCGGCATGCGGGTGATCGGCCCGAACTGCCTGGGCGTGGCCAACACCGACCCGACGGTACGCCTCAACGCCACCCTCTCCCCGGCACTGCCGCCGGCCGGACGGGTGGGCATCTTCAGCCAGTCCGGCGCGTTCGGGGTGGCGTTGCTCGCCGAGGCGGACCGGCGTGGCCTCGGGCTGTCCAGTTTCGTCTCGGCCGGAAACCGGGCGGACGTCTCCGGCAACGACCTACTTCAGTATTGGCAGGACGACCCCGGCACCGACGTGATCATGCTGTACCTGGAGACCTTCGGTAACCCACGCAAGTTCGCCCGGTTGGCCCGGCGTATCGGCCGCGCCAAACCGGTCGTCGCGCTCGCCTCGCCGGCCCGCCCGGTGGGGGTCGGTGACACCGCCGGGCCGGACGAGGTGGCGGTGGCCGCGCTCTTCGCCCAGTCCGGGGTGATCCGGGTGGACACCGTGCCGGAGCTGCTCGACGTGGGTGTGCTGCTGGCCAATCAGCCGTTGCCGGTGGGCGGACGGGTCGGTGTGGTCGGCAACTCCTCGGCCCTGACCGGCCTGGCCGCCACCGCCTGCGTCGGGCAGGGCCTCACCGTGGCCGACGGTTATCCCCGCGACGTCGGGCCGAGCGCCGGTGCCGCCGAGTTCGCCGCCGCTCTCGCCGAGACGGCCGGCGACGAGCGGGTGGACGCCCTGGTGGTGGTCTTCGCTCCGCCGCTGCCCGGGCAGCTGACCGAGGTGGACGCCAACGTGACCGCCGCGCTACCGGCCGCCCTGGCACTGGGTAAGCCGACCGTGGCGACGTTCCTGGTCGGGCGGCTGCCGCCGGGCGTGCCCGCGTACGGGGGCGTGGAGGAGGCCGTGCGGGCTCTCGCCCGGGTGCACAGGTACGCCGAGTGGTTACGACGTCCGCCCGGGGTGGCGCCCGAGTTGCCCGGCGTCGACCAGGCCGCCGCGCAGGCCGCGCTCCGCGCCGACGGCACCGATCCGGGCGCGCTGCTGGCCGCGTACGGCATCGAGGTGGTGGCCTCGGTGACGGTCGACTCGGCCGACGCGGCGGTCGACGCGGCGGCGCGGCTGGGTTTCCCGGTGGTGCTCAAGGCGGCCGCCCCCGGGCTGCGGCACCGGCTCGACCTCGGCGCGGTCCGGCTCGACCTGCCCGACGAGCCGACCCTGCGTCGGGCGTACGCCGAGCTGGCGGCGACCTTCGGAGCGGACGCGCTGGTCCAGCCGATGGTGCCGCCGGGGGTGGCCTGCGTGGTCGAGTTGGTGGAGGACCCGGCGTTTGGGCCGGTGGTCGGCTTCGGTCTCGGCGGGGTCGCCACCGAGTTGCTGGGCGATCGGGCCTGGCGGGCGGTTCCGCTGACCGACACCGACGCGGCCGAGCTGGTCGACGAGCCCCGGGCGGCGCCGTTGCTGCGCGGGCACCGGGGTGCCGCACCGGTCGACCGGGCGGCCCTGGCTGACCTGCTGCTGCGGGTGGGTCAGCTCGCCGACGAACAGCCCCGGGTGCGTTCGTTGACCCTCAACCCGGTGCTGGCCCGCCCGGGCGGCATCTCCGTCCTGCACGCCCAGGTACGCGTCGGCGGTGTGGCCGCCCGCCCCGACACCGGCCCCCGCCGCCTCTGAGTGCGCCCGGTCAGGCGCGGCTGGAGATCTGTTGGACGCCCCACGAGTTGCCGTCCGGGTCGGTGAAGAAGACGAAGCCGATGTTGTCCAGCGGGTCCGGCACCGGCCGGGGGTTCTGTCCCACCGTCTGGATCTCGCTGACCTCCACACCGCGTTCGACCAGCTCCGCGTGGGCGCGCTTGAGGTCGGGCACCACCAGTTGTAGGCCCTTGAGGGAACCCGGCGGCATCTCCGGGACGACGCCCTTGCCGATCACGATCGAGCAGCCGGAGCCGGGCGGGGTCAACTGCACGATGCGCGCCTCGTCGCTGATCACCGTGTCGTGGTCCACCGTGAAGCCGAGCTGGTCGGCGTAGAACTTCTTCGCCCGGTCCAGATCGGAGACCGGCACGATCACCACTTCCAACGTCCAGTTCATCTTTGCTCTCTTCTTGTCGTCGTTGTCGATCGCAGCAGCTCGGCGAGCCGCGTGAAGCTCTGCCCGACGCCCCGGGTCATCGGGTAGCGCAGCACGATGTCCCGCCCCTCCGCGGTGGCGTAGAGCAGCGTGGTGGTGACTGTCGTCCGCCCGGCCACCTCGGTGAACTCGTGGCTGACCAGCGTCTCGCCCGGGTAGGACTGGTCGTCGAACAGTTCGGTGCAGACCAGCCGGTGCGGTGGCTCGATGTGTCGGTAGGCCCCAGCCTGGACCATCCGGGCGCCGTCCGGGCCCTGCGACACGAACCGCCACCGCCCGCCGACCCGCAGGTCGACGTCGCACTCCACCAGGCTCCAGCCGCGCGCGCCGTACCACCGGACCAGCAGGTCGGGTTGGGTGAAGGCGGCGAACACCAGCCGCGCCGGTGCCTCGAACAGCCGGCTCAACACGATCTCCCGGTCACCCGGGGTGTGTACGACGAGCGGGTCGTCGACGCCGCTCACCCGCGCGACCTGTCCGGGTGGGAGTGTCGACCGATGCTGTCGGTCTGGTCGTCGGCCTGGATGTCGTCGAGCAGCGCGTCGAGGCGCTGATAGCTCTCCGCCCAGTAGCCGCGGTAGTCGGCGAGCCATGCTGTCGCCTCCCGCAGCGGGCGGGCCTCCAGCCGGCACGGCCGGCGCTGGGCGTCCCGCCCCCGGCTGACGAGGCCGGCGCGTTCCAGCACCTTGAGGTGCTTGGAGATCGCCGGCTGGCTCATGGCGAAGGGTTCTGCCAGCTCCGTCACGCTCGCCTCCCCGGCCGCGAGCCGAGCGAGGATGGCCCGTCGGGTCGGGTCGGCCAGTGCCGCGAACGTCGCGTCCAGCAGTTCGGTGCTCACCACGCATAACCTCCTGGTTTTATAACCATGTGGTTTCTATCGTGGATCGAGGTCACCGGTCAAGAACCACGACAGCATGGAAGGCCCCGGCGAACCGCCAGGGCCTTCCATGGGAACCGGGTGCGTCAGCAGGCGTACGCCTCCAGGCGCTGGGCCCGCTCCGGTGCGCGCAGCTTCAGCAGCGTCACCTTCTCGATCTGCCGGATCCGCTCCCGGGACAGCCCGAACTCCCGGCCGACCTCGTCCAGCGTGCGCTGCCGGCCGTCGTCCAGACCGAACCGGAGCCGGATGACCGCCTGCTCCCGCTGGGACAGGGTGGCCAGCACCACGCTGACCTCGTTGCGCAGCTCACCCTGGGCGGCGGCGTCGCCCGGCTCGGTACGCGGATCCACCGATGCCACGAAGTCACCGAGCGCGCTCTCGCCGTCGTCGCCGACGGCCTGGTCCAGGCTGACCGGCTCCCGGTCGTAGGAGATCAGCTCGATGACCTGGATCTCGGGGATCTCGAGGGCGCGGGCGACCTCGGCGACCGTGGGTTCGCGGCCCAGCGTCACCGACAGCTCGCGGCGGGCCCGGACCATCCGGTTGACCTGCTCGACCATGTGCACCGGGATGCGAATGGTGCGGGCCTGGTCGGCCATCGCGCGGGTGATCGCCTGCCGGATCCACCAGGTCGCGTACGTGGAGAACTTGTAGCCCTTGGCGTAGTCGAACTTCTCCACCGCCCGGATCAGGCCGAGGTTGCCCTCCTGGATCAGGTCCAGGAACGCCATGCCGCGACCGGTGTAGCGCTTGGCGATGCTGACCACCAGCCGCAGGTTCGCCTCCAACAGATGGTCCTTCGCGGCCCGGCCCTCCGCGACGATCAGCTCCAGGTCCGCCCGCAACTCGGCGGAGACCGGCGTGCAGGTCGCCAGCTTCTCGTCGGCGAACAGTCCGGCCTCGATCCGCCGGGCCAGGTCGACCTCCTGCGCGGCGGTCAGCAGCTTCGTCCGGCCGATCCCGTTGAGGTACGCCCGGACCAGGTCGGTGGAGATGCCACGCTCGTCGGTGGCGTCCAGGTCGGTGAGGACCTCGGAGGCCCCGTCGGTGTCGGTCGTGGTGGACGGGCGCGTCTGGTGTTCCGTCATCTGCAGGACCATCTCTGTCTCTCCCCGTTTCCACGTCTGTGCCGTGTCTCCGGCCCAGCGGTGCCGGTGTGAGACACAGCTTGGCGGGCGGGGCGTAAAACGGGAGTGAGGCGATCGGGCACCCGACAGGAATTGGGTCGGGTCGTTGGTGCGGTGTGTCGTCCGGGTGTGCGGTTGCCCGCCACGGTTACGTTGCGGACGGTCGGCCAGCTCGGGTCGGCGAGGACGACAAATGGAGGACGGCGTGGTCTTCAAGCGGCTCATGAAGGCGATGGGCGTCGGCGGCCCGTCGGTGGAGACGGTGCTGGCCAACCCGAACTGCCGCCCGGGCGGCCAATTGGAGGGCCGCATCCAGGTGATCGGCGGCGACCACCAGGTCGACATCGACCAGGTACACCTCGGCCTGGTCACCAGGGTCGAGGTGGAGAGCGGCGACAACGACTACGACACCACCCAGGAGTTCCACCGCCAGCAGGTCACCGGTGCGTTCCGGCTGGAGCCGGGGCAGCGCCACGACCTCCCGTTCCGCTTCGCCGTGCCGTGGGAGACGCCGGTCACCGAGCTGTACGGGCAGCACCTGCACGGCATGACGATGGGTCTGCGTACCGAGCTGGAGGTCGCCCGCGCGGTCGACAAGGGTGACCTGGACGCCGTGTCGGTGCACCCACTGCCGGCACAGGAGCGGCTGCTCGACGCGTTGCTGCGGCTGGGCTTCCGGTTCGCACGCGCCGATGTGGAACGTGGGCACATCTACGGCGTACGGCAGACGTTGCCGTTCTACCAGGAGATCGAGTTCAACCCCGCGCCGCAGTACGCCCGCTCGATCAACCAGCTGGAGGTCACCTTCATCGCCGACGCCCAGCAGATGCAGGTGGTGCTGGAGGTCGACAAGCGCGGCGGCGTCTTCAGCGAGGGCCGGGACGCCTTCGGCCGGTTCACGGTGGACCACGCCACCGCCGACCGCACCGACTGGACCGCCGAACTCGACAACTGGCTCCGCCAGTCCCTGTCCCGCCGAGGCCTCTTCTCCTAACCCGACCTACTCCCACCCACCCCCCCCGGGCGGGGCCGGGCCGGGGGTGGGCTGGGGTGGGGTGGGGGTGGGGTTAGAGGTCTAGGAGGAGGGTTTGGGGGCCTATGTTGGTGCTCTCGACCAGCATGTGGGCGCGGAAGCGGCCGGTCTCGACCTTGGCGCCGCGTTCGCGTAGCGCGTCGACGACGGCGGTCACCAGTGGTTCGGCCACCTCGGCGGGGGCGGCTGCCGTCCAGCTCGGACGGCGTCCCTTGCGGGCGTCGCCGTAGAGGGTGAACTGACTGACCACCAGGATCGGCGCGCCGGTGTCGGCGGCGGATCGCTCGTCGTCCAGGATGCGCAACTCGTGCACCTTGCGGGCCATCGTCTGAGCGGTCTGCGCGGTGTCGGTGTGGGTCACCCCGAGCAGCACCAGCAGGCCGTTCTCGATCGCGCCGACCACCTCGCCGTCCACGGTCACGCTGGCCCGCCCGACGGTCTGCACCACGGCCCGCATCAGGCGGTGACCTGCTCGATGAAGCCGCGCTCGACCAGGTGCGCCACGATCGGGCCGGCGGCCTCGGCCATCTCGTCGGGCTCGACGTCGTGCGCGGCGGCGAGCAGGGCGAGCTGGTCACGTAGCGGCAGCCGGCCGTCGGCGCCACCGACCAGCGCCAGCACCAGCGGGTCGATCTCCTCGGTCCAGCGCAGGCCGTGCGGCATCGCGAGGACCTGCCGGTCCACTGCCCAGCCCTCGTCGCCCATGGTGGCCTCCTGGCGCAGTTGGAGGCCGTCGGCGGCCCGGTAGCGCTCGGCGAGCAGCGCTTCGGTGTCGCGTACCCGGAGGAAGTCCTGGCGGTCGAACCAGGCCGCGATCTGGTCGCCGAGCGGTGGCTGCACCCGCTGGCGCAGGTCCTCCACCCGGACCACCGGCTCGGCGTGCCCGCCCCGGCGCAGCGACACGATGCCGAAGCCGATCCCCTCCACCTTGTGCGCGTCGAACCAGTCCAGCCAGGCGGCCATGCGCTGCGGGTCGGGGGTCTCGCCGACGTCGGTGAGCCACAGGTCGACGTACGCCATGGGGTCGGCCACCTCGCGCTGGATGACCCAGGCGTCCAGGCCGGTCCCGGCGAACCAGCCGGCGACCCGTTCGTCCCACTCCTCACCGGCGACGTGCACCCAGTTCGCCAGGTACTGCATGGTGCCGCCCTCGGTGAGCAGGCCCGGGGCGGCGGCGGCCAGCTCGGCGCCGATCGCGTCACCGACCCGGCCGGAGTCACGGTAGACGTGCGTGGTGGTGCCCGGGCCGACCACGAACGGCGGGTTGCTCACCACCAGGTCGAAGCGTCGGCCGGCCACCGGGGCGACCAGGTCGCCGCGCAGCAGCTCCCAGTCCTGGCCGTTGAGGGCGGCGGTGGTCGCGGCGAAGCGCAGTGCCCGCTCGGAGAGGTCGGTGGCGGTCACCGAGTCGGCGTGGGTGGCCAGGTGCAGGGCCTGGACGCCGGAGCCGGTGCCCAGGTCCAGCGCGGTGCCGACCGGCCGGCGCATGGTCGCGCCGATCAGGGTGTGGGTCGCCCCGCCGATGCCGAGCACGTGCTCGGCGTGCAACGGGCGACCCGGCCGGGCGCTGGCCGGCACGTCGGCGAGCACCCACCAGTCGTCCCCGTACGGCTCCAGGTCGACGCCGGCCCGCAGGCCGTCGCCGTACCGTTCGACCAGCCCGCCAGCGAGGGCCTCCTCCAGACTCAGCGGCGTCAGCGCGGCGACCACCGCCGCCTCCGGTTCGGTCTGGTCGCAGATGAACACCCGGATCAGGGTGCCCAGTGGGTCGCCGTCCTCGGTGGCGCGCAGCGCGGCGCGATAGTCGTTGCGGGCGACCGCGGCGGTTGCCTGCGCGCCCAGCCGCTCGGCGATGCCGTGGCTGGTGAACCCGGTCCGGGTCAGCGCGGTCCGCAGTGCGTCGACGCCGGCGGGGGAGAGCAGCATGTCGTGTTCGTCCACGCCGCCATCCTGCCTTCCACCGCGACGTCGGGCGCGGCCACCCGCCGGATCGAACCCGGAGCGTCGGTGTTCGTCCGCGGTGGGCGGCCGGGCAGGATGGGGTCATGACGCTCGTGCTTCCCATCGACCCCGAGGCCAACCGGCTGCTGGAGCGCAGCCCGCTGGCCCTGCTCATCGGCATGACCCTGGATCAGCAGGTGCCGATGGAGAAGGCGTTCTCCTCGCCGTACGTGCTCACCCAGCGGCTCGGTCACGAGCTGGACGCGGTCGAGCTGGCCGGGTACGACCCGGAGGCGCTCGTCGCGCTCTTCGCCCAGCCGCCCGCGTTGCACCGGTTCCCGAAGGCGATGGCGGCCCGGGTGCAGGAGGTCTGCCAGGTGCTGGTGGAGCGCTACGACGGCGACGCGGCACTGCTCTGGTCGGATGTCGCCGACGGGCCGGAGCTGCTGCGCCGGGTTTCCGGGCTGCCCGGCTTCGGCAAGCAGAAGGCGCAGATCTTCGTGGCCCTGCTCGGCAAGCGGTTCGGGGTGACCCCGCAGGACTGGCGGCAGGCCGCCGGTGGGTACGGCGACCCGGGCGCGTACCGGTCGGTGGCCGACGTCACCGACGCCGACTCGTTGCGCCGGGTGCGGGAGTTCAAGCAGCAGATGAAGGCGGCGGCCAAGGCCAAGACCACCGACGGCTGAGCCGGCCGCTCAGGCGGCGGTGGGGTGCGCCAGGGAGGCCAGCGCGCGCCGCACGTCGGCGAGCGAGACGGTCGCCGAGTCGTCCAGGTCGGCCAGGCCGGCCTCGATCCACTGGCGCATCAGGGTGGTGACCCCGATGCCCCGGGCGTCGGCGGCGGCGCGCACCCGCTCGTAGGTCTCCAGTGGCAGCCGGACCGACCGGCTGACCATCGGCACGTCGGTGTCGGGGGTGGGGAGGTCCACCGCCGGGCTCTCGTCGATCAACTCGGCGATCCGGTCGTCGCCGCTGTGGAACTGCTTGGTCGCGTCGTTTCGGTGCATCGTCACGGCCTCCTCATCGGCGAGATCTCCGCACGGCCTCGTCGTAGCGCTTGGACTCGGCGTCGCTCAGCTCACGGGCGGAGAGGATGTCCCAGTCGTTGTCGGTGCCATCGGCCTCGGCGAGCAGCACTGCCAGTCGGCGGCCCCGACGGGCGGCGGCGTAGACCACCATCACGTCGTCGCCCAGATGGCGGATGACCCGTCGGGCGCTGTGCAGCGCCTCCCAGACTTCCCCGGGCGTGACGTCGTAGACCCTCAGGTTGGCCAACGCCTCGTCGGTGAAGCTGAACCTGCTGCCCACGCTGGCGAGCGTACCACGCACGTAACACGTGGCGTGATGACTCGAAGTTCGCTGATCACGGTGTCGCGGTGACAGGATGAGGGGCAATCCCCTCGTAGGAGGTCCATGGTGAAGCGTCAGGCGTACCAGCCGATTCTGATCACCGACGCCTCGCGCAGCCAGGACGATCAGCTCACCAGTCGCCAGCGCCGTTATGTCCTGATGATGGGCATCCGAGTGCTGTGCATCATCGTCGGCGCGATCCTGGTCGGTGCGAACGCCCCACTGCTCTGGCTCTGGCTGCCGTTGTGCGGCCTCGGCATGGTGCTCATCCCCTGGCTGGCCGTGCTGCTGGCCAACGACCGGCCGCCCAAGGAGGAGCACCGGCTGGCCAACCGGTTCCACCCTCGCCAGCAGGACGACACGCCACCGATGAGCCTCACCGCCGAGGAACGCCCGCACAAGGTCATCGACGCCGAACCCTGACCCGCGAACGGGTCAGGGTTCGTACCGTCAGGGCTGTGGACGTGCGCCCGCGGTGGAGACGGCCAGCGCCCCCAGGTCGGTGGCGCGGCTCAGCGCCGCCGCCGGGGTGGCACCCGCGAGCCACGCGGTGAGCAGGCCAGCCGCGAAGGCGTCGCCGGCGCCCGTGACATCCACCACCGCCACCCGGCGGGCCGCGGCCACGCAGACCGCCGCGCTGCGGTCGACCCAGACCGCGCCGGCCGCCCCGCGCTTGACCACGACCCGCTGGGCCGTCGCCGACAACACCCGCCCCTGCGCCGCCGGGTCCAGCCCGCCGGCCAGCACCGTCGCCTCGTCCGCGTTGACCAGCAGCAGGTCGACGTCGCGTACCCAACTCAGGAACGCCGCCGCGCCGACCCGCCGCAGCGGCGCCGCGGAGGCCGCGTCGACGCTGATGGTGAGCCCACGCTCGCGCGCGGCGGCCAGCGCCCGCAGCCCCGCGCCACGCGACGCGGCGTCCAGCAGGGTGTACGCGGACAGGTGCAGGTGCCCAGCGTCGGGTGCCGCCGCGACGGCACGCTCGACGTGCGCGGCGGTCAGCCGCAGGTTCGCGCCCCGCTGGCTGACCATGGTCCGTTCGTCGTCGTCCGCCAACACGATCACCGTGCCGGTCGGCACGCCCTCGATCCGCTCCACCGCGCAGTCGACACCCGCCCGGGTCAGCTCGGCCACCCGGTCCCGCCCCGCGTCGTCGTCACCGACCGCGCCGACGAGCGTGACGTCGACCCGCTGCGCGGCGACCCAGGCAGCGGTGTTGGCCGCCTGACCGCCGCCGCCGAGACTGATCTGCGCTCCGGTGTCCGAGCCGGCCGCGAGGGGCCCGGACAGCACGGCGACCACGTCGGTGATCACGTCGCCGACGACGACCACCCGGGCCGGTCGGGTCACGCCGGGGAGGTGGTGCGGCGGGCCGCTGCGGCGACCGCGATCCGCGCGGCCAGGTCGGCGTTGCGCAGGATGATCCGGACGTTCACCGCCAGGCTCGCGCCCTCGGTGGCCGAGTGGAAGTGCGCCAGCAGGTACGGCGTGACGGCCTTTCCCGTGACGCCGTCCCGCTCCAGCAGGGACAGGCCCTCGGCGAGCGTCCGGTCGTGCAGCTCCGGGTCGAGCTGCTCGTCGACCGGCAGCGGGTTGGCGACGAGCAGCCCGCCGGTGTGCAGGGCGTGCTCGTCCCGGGCGGCGAGCACGGCGCCGACCTGCTCCGGTGAGTCCACCGACCAGTCCAGGTCGAAGCCGGCGTCGGTCAGGTAGAAGCCGGGGAACCGGCGGGTGCGGTAACCGACCACGGCGACGCCGAGGGTCTCCAGGCGCTCCAGCGTCGCGCCCACGTCGAGGATCGACTTGACCCCGGCGCAGACCACCGCGATCGGGGTCTGGGCCAGGGTGACCAGGTCCGCCGACTCGTCGAAGGTGTGCGCTGCCTCCCGGTGCACCCCACCCAGCCCGCCGGTGGCGAACACCCCGATCCCGGCCGCGGCGGCCACCGCGCTGGTCGCGGCGACGGTCGTCGCGCCGTCCGCGCCCGTCGCCGCCGCCAACGCGAGGTCGCGGACCGAGAGCTTGGTCACTCCGTCGACGGTGGCGAGGCGGGTCAGCTGAGCGTCGTCGAGGCCGACCACCAGTTCGCCGCCGATCATTCCGATCGTCGCCGGAACGGCCCCGGCGTTCCGAACAGCTTGCTCGATCTCCCTGGCCACCCGCAGGTTCTCCGGCCGGGGCAGTCCGTGCGAGACGATGGTGCTCTCCAGGGCGACGACGGGTCGGCCGTCGCGAAGGGCTTCGGCGACCTCGGCGCCGTAGCTGATGCGAAAGTCAGTCACATTGGCACCGTACGGTGTCGGGTGTCCGCCGGCCTCAAGTGGACCCGGCCGTGATGACCTGCCAAACTTGTTGGTTGGAGGTGCAGACGTGAGCACAGAGGTTCTCGAGCGTCCGGAGCTGAAGGACGCCGACACCGGTCCCGAGATGTTCCACTACGTCCGCAAGGAGAAGATCGCCGAAAGTGCCGTCATGGGCACCTTCGTCGTCGCGCTCTGCGGTGAGACGTTCCCGGTCACCAAGGCCGCCAAGCCGGGTTCGCCGGTCTGCCCCAAGTGCAAGGAGATCTACGACTCGTACCGCGAGTGAACGCGGGCCGGCGTCCCGGCCGGCGACGTAGCCTGCGGCGGTGACCACCTCCACCGCCCTGCTCCTCGCCGACCTGACCGGGGTGGCGGTGTTCGCCGCGTCCGGTGCCTCGGCGGCGGTGGCGAAGCGACTGGACCTGTTCGGCGTCGCCTTCGTCGGCTTCGTGGCCGCCCTCGGCGGTGGGATCTTCCGGGACCTTGCCATCGACGAGGTCCCGCCGTTGGCCTTCGCCGACTGGCGGTACGCGGCCACCGCCGCGACCACCGCGCTCGCCGTCTTCTGGCTGCACCCCCAACTGGCCCGACTGCGCACCACCGTCCTGGTGCTGGACGCGGCGGGCCTGGCACTGTTCACCGTCACCGGCACTCTCAAGGCACTCGACGCCCGGGTGCCAGCGGTCGGTGCCTGCCTGATCGGCATGCTCACCGCGATCGGCGGCGGGCTCGGCCGTGACCTGCTCACCGCCGAGATCCCGGTGGTGCTGCGCCGGGAGATCTACGCGCTGGCTGCGCTGGCCGGCTCGATCCTGGTGGTGATCCTGTACGCCACCGACCAGGCTGGGCCGGCGCCGCTCACCGCCGCCGCCGTCCTGGTGTTCGGGCTGCGCCTGATCGCACTACGACGACGGTGGTCCGCCCCGGTGGCGACGCTGCGCCCGCCACGCACCGGTGACCCGGAGTGGTGAGGCCCGTTCTGCCGGGGTGACAGATGTGACCAGCGTGGCGTCGCCTGGGACGTCGGGCCGACGCTGGTTATGCTGAGTCGGCCTTCGCGGCAGCTTCTGCGCGGAGGCGTTTTCATGGGCGGCGGTCAACGTGGCCCTCGCCCCGGATCCGCCATCGTGCGGTCGGAGAGGAGCTTCGCGTGGCAGCCCGGACGCCGGTGCTCGAGACGTTTCCGGCACTACGCGCCTGGCAGCGTAAGGCCCTGGTCGAATACCTGCGCCGGCGTACCGAGGACTTCACCGCGGTCGCCACCCCTGGCGCCGGCAAGACCACCTTCGCCCTGCGGATCGCGGCCGAGCTGCTCGGTGACGGCACCGTCGAGGCGGTCACCGTGGTCGCACCGACCGAGCACCTGAAGAACCAGTGGGCCGAAGCCGCGGCCCGGGTGGGCATCCAGCTCGACGCGGCGTTCCGTAACGCCGACGTGCACTCCGCGGCCGACTTCCACGGCGCGGTGGTCACCTACGCGCAGGTGGGAATGGCCCCGCAGGTCCACCGGCGGCGCACCATGACCCGACGCACCCTGGTCATCCTCGACGAGATCCACCACGCAGGCGACTCCCGGTCCTGGGGCGACGGGGTGAAGAACGCCTTCGAACCCGCCGTACGCCGGCTGATGCTCACCGGCACCCCGTTCCGCTCCGACGACAACCCGATCCCGTTCGTCAGCTACGAGCGGGGCGGAGACGGGCTGCTGCGCTCCCGCGCCGACTCGGTCTACGGCTACTCCGACGCGCTGCGCGACGGCGTGGTCCGGCCGGTGCTCTTCCTGGCGTACTCCGGGGAGACCCGTTGGCGGACCAACGCGGGGGAGGAGCTGGCCGCCCGCCTCGGTGAACCGATGACGCAGGATCTGGTGGCGCAGGCCTGGCGTACCGCCCTGGACCCCGCCGGCGACTGGATGCCGCAGGTGCTGAGGGCCGCCGACGCCCGACTCACCGTGCTGCGCAACGCGGGTATGGCCGACGCCGGCGGACTGATCATCGCCACCGACCAACAGACCGCCCGCTCGTACGCCAAGCTGATCGAGCAGGTGACCGGCGAGAAGGCCGCCGTGGTGCTCTCCGACGACCAGGGCGCGTCCGCCCGGATCGCGACGTTCGCGGCGTCCGACCAGCGGTGGCTGGTCGCGGTGCGGATGGTGTCCGAGGGGGTCGACATCCCCCGCCTCGCGGTCGGGGTCTACGCCACCAGTGCCAGCACGCCGCTCTACTTCGCCCAGGCGATCGGCCGGTTCGTCCGGGCCCGTCGGCCCGGGGAGACCGCGTCGGTGTTCCTGCCCAGCGTGCCGCACCTGCTCGGGCTGGCCAGCGAAATGGAGACCGAGCGGGACCACGTACTCGGCAAACCCAAGGAATCCGACGGCTTCGACGACGACCTGCTGGAACGAGCGCAGCGCGACGACCAGGCCAGCGGGGAGTTGGAGAAGCGTTTCGCCGCGCTCTCGGCCACCGCCGAGCTGGATCAGGTGATCTTCGATGGCGCGTCCTTCGGCACCGCGGCTCAGGCCGGCACCCCCGAGGAAGAGGAATACCTCGGCCTACCCGGCCTGCTCACCGCCGACCAGGTCTCCCTGCTGCTGACCAAGCGGCAGGCCGCGCAACTCGCCGCCCAGCGCCGTCGTACCGCCGACGGGCCCGCTCAGCCGGCCGCTGCGCCCACAGCGGCGCCACCGGCACCCATGAGCGCCGCCCAGCGCCGCGTGGCGCTCAGGCGCCAACTGAACGCTCTGGTGGCGGCCCGACACCACCGCACCGGCCAACCCCACGGCAAGATCCATGCCGAGTTGCGCCGCCTCTGCGGCGGCCCGCCGAGCGCCCAGGCCACCATCGAGCAGCTCGAGGAACGCATCGCCACCGTCCAGACCCTCTAGACCCGCCCCGGTCGGCGGTCCTGCCCGGGTCGGCGGTCCTGTATGCGCCCGTGCTTGGAACGCACTGCCTGCGCCCCGTGCCTGCGACAGGGCCTGTGGCCGTGCTGGCGGTTTGATCCACTCGGCTTCCTTGAAGACGCGGTCTTGGAGCGGCGTGGAGGGCGCGACTTCCTTGAAACCGAGTGGATCACGGCTTTGGTCCGGGGTGGGGCCGAGGATTGTCTTCCTGAAACGCCCGCGCTGTGGGTGTCCCTACGTCAAGATCGCGCGATATCCGGGATGTAGTGGCATCCGTGCGTCGGTGAGACCACTACATCCTGGTTCGAGCACGATCTTGGAGTTCGTGGGCGACTCCGAACCTGTTTCCGGTCCCTCGGGGCGGTATGCGTCGTCAAGGTCCGCGCAATCTCGGGGATTTTGGTGCTTCCCGCGTGTCGGAGGCAGCAACTTTTGGGAAGTTGCGGAGATCTTGACGCGGGACGCGGGACGCGGGACGCGGGACGCGGGACGCGGGACGCGGGACGCGGGCAGGAAAAAGCCGGCCGGAGACACCCTCGGGGTGCCTCCGGCCGGCTATGTCGGTTTGCGGATTTAGTTCGCCATCAGATCGGCGCCACGCCAGCTGAAATCGGGCTCCGTCGCGAACCGCTCGGTGATCTTCACGAGATCCTCCGCGTACTTGTTCGCATGGTGCCCGCAGAACACCAGCTCGCTCCCACCCGCCAGAGTGATCCGGAGCTTCCCGGCAGCATTGCAGCGGTCGCACCGTTCATCGGCGGCTGGGGGCGCCACCGTCTCGGGCGGCGGCGTGAGGGTCGGGGTCATCGCCTTCCTCCTCTGGTCGTCACCGATGAACAATCTCTTCGGTCGTTGCTCACCTATGGTGCAACACCCTTGCTAGGCACTGCCTTCCCTGTGTGCCCGCGGGGGACCGAGGTCACACCTGGCAGGGACAGTGTGCCGTGCACCCAGGGTGCCACGTCAACGATCACATTCGTGCATCCGGACGATCACCATCTGGTGTTGCACACCAGGTGGTCAAAAAGACACGTTCGGTTGACGAAACCCGGTCAGTCCAGGTAATCCCGGAGGACCTGCGACCGGGACGGGTGGCGCAGCTTGGACATCGTCTTGGACTCGATCTGCCGGATCCGCTCCCGGGTCACCCCGTAGACCTGGCCGATCTCGTCCAGCGTCCGTGGCTGACCGTCGGTCAGGCCGAAGCGCAGGCGTACCACACCCGCCTCACGCTCGGAGAGCGTCTGCAGCACCTGCTGGAGCTGGTCCTGCAGGAGCGAGAACGAGACCGCGTCCACCGCGACGACGGCCTCGGAGTCCTCGATGAAGTCGCCGAGCTGGCTGTCGCCCTCGTCACCGATGGTCTGGTCCAGAGAGATGGGCTCCCGGGCGTACTGCTGGATCTCCAGCACCTTCTCCGGTGTGATGTCCATCTCCTTGGCCAGTTCCTCCGGAGTGGGCTCGCGGCCCAGGTCCTGGAGCAGCTCGCGCTGTATGCGGCCAAGCTTGTTGATGACCTCGACCATGTGCACCGGGATGCGGATGGTGCGGGCCTGGTCGGCCATCGCGCGGGTGATCGCCTGCCGGATCCACCAGGTGGCGTACGTGGAGAACTTGTAGCCCTTGGTGTAGTCGAACTTCTCCACCGCGCGGATCAGGCCGAGGTTGCCCTCCTGGATCAGGTCGAGGAAGGCCATGCCGCGGCCCGTGTACCGCTTCGCCAGGGACACCACGAGTCGGAGGTTCGCCTCCAGGAGGTGGTTCTTGGCCCGCTCGCCGTCGCGGGAGATCCAGCCCAGGTCGCGGACCATCTCCCGGACGAGCTTCTCCTCGCCCTCGTCGGCGGCCCGCAGCCGTTCGGCGGCGTAGAGCCCGGCCTCGATCCGCTTGGCCAGCTCCACCTCCTGCTCGGCGTTGAGCAGCGGAACCTTGCCGATCTGCTTCAGGTACGCACGGACCGAGTCGGCGGAGGCGGTCAGCTCGGCGTCTCGCCGGGCCTGCTTGAGGGCCTCGGACTCCTCGTCGTCCCACTCGAAGTCGTTGTCGGTCGCCGAGGCGGCCGCGTCGGTCTCGGCGGCCTGGGTCAGCTCGGCCGGCTCCTCGACCACCACGTCCTCGATGGCGGCGGCCAGCTCCTCCGGGTCGATCTCGCCCTCGGCGCCCTCGCCCTTGGCCTTGGTGCCGGCCTTGGCACCAGCGGCGGCGACCGTCGCCTTGGTGGCCCGGGTCGACTTGGTGGCCTTCGCCGGCGCGGCAGCGCCGTCGGCGGGGGTGCCGGTGGCCTTGCGTGCGGCCACCTTGCGCGGGGCCGGCGTGGACGGCGTGTCGTCGGAGGCGGGCGCCTGCTTCGGGGCGGGCGCGGCGGCCTTCTTGGTGGTCTTGGCGGTGGTGGCCCGGGACGCCGGCGTGGTCGAGCGGGCCGCGGCGACGCGGCGGCGGGTGCTCGCCGAGCCGTCCACCACTACGGTCACTCCCGCCTCGGAGAGCGCCCGCAGAATCTTCTTGGCCTGGGCCGGAGTCACCTCGGCGGACTCGACGGTGCGCGCGAGCTGGGCCGACGTGAGCTGACCGCCGGCGCTCTGCGCGTGGGCGATCAGGGTGTCGGTGAGCGAGCGAACGTCGGCGCCGGTCTGGCGGGGTTCTGTCACGAATGACCTTCCGGAGGCGAAGAGCGGGCACGGCCGGGTTGTCCGGCACAGCGTGGGGCAACCGGGCCGGGCAATGTGGTTGAGGGACCCTCGTGTCGCGGACCGGCCGGTGGTCGGCGGTCCGTGGCGCGTGGGCAGGGGTGAATTGTAACGCCGTCTGCGGCGATCATCCTGCGCCGCACTGCGTAACGGCAGTGGGACCGCCGATTCGGCGCTGATGTGGACTTTGTAAGGATGATACTCGCGCGGGGCCCCGAACGCCCCGGTCGTGCGGGAAGGGGACGTTGGGATGGGCCATTCGGCGGCGTCACCTCGGGAACTTCTGGCGGTCGCGCTCGGCGTCGCCCGGGATGCGGCGGCCACCGCGTACCGGATGCGGGTCGAGGGTGTCTCCGTGGCGGCGACCAAGAGCACCGTCACCGACGTGGTCACCGCAGCCGACCGGGCGGTCGAGCGGCAGGTGCTGGACGCGCTGAAGGAGCTTCGACCGGACGACGCGGTGCTCGGCGAGGAATACGGTACGCGGGACACCGGGCCGGTCGCCCCGGGCGGCGTGCGCTGGATCGTCGACCCGATCGACGGGACCGTCAACTACCTCTACGGGCTGCCGTACAGCGCGGTGTCGCTGGCTGCCGAGGTGGACGGCGTGGTGGTCGCCGGCGTGGTGCGCAACGTGAACACCGGCGAGGAGTGGACTGCCACGGTCGGGGGCGGGGCCTGGCGCGACGGTGTCCGGTTGCGCTGCTCCGGCGAGGTCGATCTGGGGCAGGCGCTGGTCGGCACGGGCTTCGGATACGACGCTGGTCGTCGCGTCCACCAGGCCCAGGTGGTCGCCGGGCTGATCGCGCACGTACGGGACATCCGCCGGCTGGGCGCCGCCGCGTTGGACCTGTGTCTGGTCGCGGAGGGCCGGCTCGACGCGTACTTCGAGAAGGGTCTTGCGCCCTGGGACCTGGCGGCGGGCGGGTTGGTGGCCGCGGAGGCGGGGGTCCGGGTCGCCGGCCTGGCCGGTGGGCCGCCGGGGCCGGACCTGGTGGTCGCGGCCCCGCCGGCGCTGTTCGGGTCGTTGCACGACCGGCTGGCCGAGTTGGACGCCGCCGGCGGCCCCTGACCGGCCGATCAGACCGGCCCGGTCGTCACTTGGCGGCCGGGGAGGGGCAGGCGCCCTTGGGGGCGCGGGGCGCGCCGATGTCGCCCAGGGACTGGTTGACCTCGGTCGTGGTGGCGAGCTGCTGGAAGCCGTTGCCCAACACCACGTCCACGACGTCGTCGGTGCGCTTCGGGTCGTAGCCCGGCTCGGCGTTGTTCAGGAAGTACGCCTGGAGCAGGTGCGCGGAGCCGACCCCCTTCGGGCCGTACCGCAGCATCGCCACGTCGTCGATGCCCTTGCGCTCGTTGCCGACCTTCACGACCTGGAACTTGCGGTTGCGGAAGTCGTCCGCGACGCTGCCGGCCCGGCCGGGCTCGTCGGTCGCGTTGAACACGTTGATCTTGACGTCCTTGGGCTCGTGCAGAGTCACGTCGGCCAGCGGCCAGCCCTCCGGGCAGCCCTCGGCCGTGCCGGCCTTCCCCTGGGTGTCCCGGATGATCGCGGTCACCACGAATGCCAGGGCCAGCACCCCCAGCAGGCCGACGACGACGAGTGCTCGCACCCGCGCAAAACTCATCTGAGCACTCCCGGGACCTCAGGTGGATGACGGCGGCCGGAAGCTATCGGACTGGCCGCCGGCCGTCGAATACGCCGCTGAGGTTAACGGTTGTCCGGCCGTCGCGTGGAAACAGCCCGACATGCCGGCGCGCCGACCACGAACCAGGTACTACTACCCCTATCTTCGTGTCGCCTGAATCACATTGGGAACAACTTCGCGTGCGGGGGCGTACATCTCAGCCGCAAGGGCGGTATACATGCCTCGCCCAAGGGGGGGTAAGGTTCCGCGCTCGCAGGGGAGTCGCCCCAGCGAGCTCGACCCGTTCGGTCCTCGGGTCGGGTGCCCGACACAAGTGGTGGCCGGCCAGCGGAACCGAAACAGCGTCGTCCGGCGTTACAACCGGAAGCGACAACATCGATATGGGAGAGTGAAACCGATGGCCACCGACTACGACGCCCCGCGTCGCGACGAGGTCGACCTCGGCGAGGACAGCCTGGAAGAGCTCAAGGCACGGCGCGTCGACTCACAGTCGGGCGCGGTGGACGTCGACGAGGCCGAGGTGGCCGAGAGCTTCGAGCTGCCCGGTGCCGATCTGGCCGACGAGGAGCTCACGGTCAAGGTGCTTCCGATGCAGCAGGACGAGTTCCGGTGCGCCCGCTGCTTCCTGGTCCACCACCGTAGCCAGCTGGCAGTCGAGCGTAACGGCGAGTTGATCTGCCGCGAGTGCGTCTGACATCCACGACACCGGCGGCGGCCTCCTGAACGGGGCCGCCGCTGCCGGTGTAGGCATGCGCCACCGGTGGGTACCTGCTTGACTCGTAACGGGTAGCCACAGCACCGGGAGGTCCGATGAGCGATCGAGGCGGCACCACCGACGGCGGCACGGGTGACCTTGACGCCACCGGCGGAGCGGGCGACCTCGGCGCAACCGTCGCGGCGTTGACCGCGGACGACATCGCGCCCGCCCGACGCCGTCAACTGCTGGCCCGGATGGTCGGGCAGGCCCGTGCGCGGGGCATCTCCGACCTGTTCAAGCCCCGTGCCGCCGTGCGCTGGATGGTCGACACGGTCACCGAGATCGCCCCGCACGTCCCGGTACGGGACCTGGACACCCTGCGTCGGCATTTTCCCGGTCTGGACGATGCCGCCCTGGCCGACCGGCTCGTCCGCAACGCGTCCCGGACCACCGCCGCGATCGGCGCGGCCGGCGGGGGAGTCGCCGCCGTCGAGTGGACGGTCGCACCGACCCTGCTCTCCGCGCCGGTGCTGCTCGCCGCCGAGACCGTCGCCGTGGTGGCAGTGGAGCTGAAGCTGGTCGGGGAGCTGCACGAGATCCACGGCGTGGCCCTGCCGGCCGGCGGCAGCCAACGTGCGGTCGCCCTGGTGCACTCCTGGGCCACCCAGCGGGGCGTCAACCCAATGGTGCCCGGCGTGGGAGTGGGCGCGGTGCTCGGCACCGCGGCTCGCAAGGAGCTGCGGGAGATGCTGCTGCGGCGCTTCGGTCGCAACCTCACCACGCTCGGGCCGTTCCTGACCGGCGCGGCGGTGGCCAGCTTCCTCAACCGACGAGCCACGCAGCAGATGGCCGAACAGCTTCAGGTGGACCTGCGGCGGCGGGCCATCGCCAGGCCCGCGCCCCCGGCTGCCCTGCCAGGCCCGCCGACCGGCACCTGAGCGGGTCGGCGGCGTTGCGGATCAGCCCGGCTCGCCCGCTGTCGGACCGGAGAGCGTCAGGGCGTCCCGTGCGGCCAGCACCGCCTCGGCCAGCTCGACGGGGTGCCGCGTGCTCACCACCCAGAACGGGGTCGGGTCGGCCGGGTCGTCGAGCACCACCTGCACGGCGCCGCCGATCCACGGGCGCTGCACCACGAACGCGAGCGGGTCCGCACCGACCCCGAGCACCTCACGGCGGCCGGCCACGTCCAGCGGCACCACGTCGGCCACGAAGCGGACCGGCAGGCGTGCGTCGTCCACCCGCAGCTCGGAGTCGGCGACCCCGATCCGGATCCGGCCCAGCCACCACAACCCGACCGCGGTGAGCGGCAGCAGCACGGCGAACGGCAGCCAGGTGCGGACGCCGGAGGCGCCCATCCAGATCTCGACGGCCAGCAGCGCGGCGGCCACCAGCCCGGCCAGCCACAGCCACCAGGGCAGGTCCAGCCGTTCGGTGTACGCCGGGCGGGCGTCGACCGGCGGCTGATCGGCGGACGGAGAGGGCGACATGCTCACTCCTGCGAGGGTACGGCGCACGGCGGCTCGACGAACCGGCAGGATGGCAGGGTCACCCCGAGAACCGGACGGAAGAGGGGACCCGTGACCGACGTCGTACCCGTGCCTGTGCAGCTGCTCGACTCCGAACTGCCGCTGCCCACGTACTCCCATCCCGGCGACGCCGGGGCCGACCTGGTGGCGGCCGCGGACGTGGAGCTGCCTCCCGGTGGCCGTGCCCTGGTGCCCACCGGCGTGGCCATCGCGTTGCCGGAGGGGTACGTGGGTCTGGTCCACCCCCGTTCCGGGTTGGCGGCGAGGCTCGGCGTGACGGTGCTCAACGCGCCCGGTACGGTCGACGCCGGCTACCGGGGTGAGATCCTGGTCAACCTGATCAACCATGATCGGGATGTGCCGGCGAAGATCTCCCGCGGCGACCGGATCGCACAGCTCGTGGTGCAACAGGTCGCACGGGCGCGGTTCGAGCCGGTGGCCGAGCTGCCCGCGTCCCGGCGCGGGACCGGCGGACACGGTTCCACCGGCGGGCATGCCGGGCTGGTGCCGTCGCCGACGGGCCAGGATCGGGTCGAGCGACGGCCGGACGAGCCGGGCCGCAGGCAGACGGAAGACATGGCAGGGTGAGCGTGAACAGCGGAGGGTGGGCGCAGTGATCTTCTCCCGAAAGCGGGCCGATGCCGAGCGGCAGACCCGTGACGAGCGGGCCACCCAGGTCCCGGACCAGGGCGATGCGGCGCCGTCGTTGGTGCGCGGCCCGTACGACATCTCCGAGAGCTACGACGACGTGCAGCGGCTCGACCTGGGCAGCCTGCACATCCCGGCGATCGCCGACGTCGAGGTGCGGGTGCAGGCCGACCCGCAGGGCGTGATCCAGCAGGTCGTGCTGGTGCATGGCGACAATGCGCTCCAGCTGGGCGTCTTCGCCGCTCCCCGGTCCGAGGGGATCTGGGACGAGGTGCGCGAGGAGATCCGCCAGTCGCTGCTGCGCGACGGTGCGAGCGCGCAGGAGGTCGACGGCGAGTACGGCCCGGAGCTGCACGCTCAGGTGCGTACTCCGGACGGCCCGACGCATCTGCGGTTCGTCGGCATCGACGGACCGCGCTGGATGGTCCGCGGCGTGTTCCAGGGCCCGGTGGCCACCGCCCCGGCCGTGGCCGGACCGCTCGTGGAGTGCCTGGACGGCCTGGTGGTCGACCGTGGCCAGGAGGCGAAGCCGGTCCGTGAGCCGCTCCCGCTGCGGCTGCCCCGGGAGGTCGCCGACCAGGCCGCCGCCGAGGCAGGCGACGTGGCCGCCGAGCCGCGCCAGGTCTGACCCACGCCCCACCGGCCCGCCGGAACGAGCCTCGTCGGCGTACGCTGGCGGCACGGTTCCGGCGCCGCCGGTGCCGGCCGGGGACGGCGAGCGTGGAGAGGGTGACGCGGAGGTCATGATGACCGACGAGGGCAGGGTGTCGCTGCGGCGGCTCCTGCAACGGTTCACCGCCAGCGAGGCCGAGATCGACGCGCAGGAGCTGCGGCGGGAGAGCGCCGAGTGCGGCGGGATCCCGGCCCAGATGTGCTCCCGGGGTCAGTTGGTGTCGGTCGCCGGTCGGCTGCGCACGGTGGTCTACACGCCGCGCACCAACCTGCCCACCCTGGAAGCCGACCTGTACGACGGCAGCGACGTGGTCACCCTGGTCTGGTTGGGTCGACGGCACATCGCCGGGATCGAGCCGGGCCGGCACCTGACCGCCCGTGGTCGGGTGGCCGTCCGCGACGACCGCAAGGTCATCTACAACCCCTACTACGAGCTGGACTCGCCGAAGTGACGGCGTTGCGGACGGAAGGCCGGCGATGACGACGGGACAGGACCGGGCGGCACAGCCGGAGATCGACCCCCAGGACGACGAGGCGCTGCCGACGATCGCCGAGCAGATGGCCGACCAGCTCGGCGGCTGGCGGGGTCTGGTGGAGTCCAGCATCCCGGTCGTGGTCTTCGTCCTCGCCAACATCATCGGCGAGCTGCGGCCGGCGGTGATCGCCTCGGTCTCCGTCGCGCTGTTGATCGCCGGGGTGCGGCTGGCCCAGCGTCGGCCGATCCGGCACGCCGTCAACGGCCTGTTCGGCGTCGGCGTGGGCGCGGCCATCGCCTGGCGCACCGGCGACGAGCGCGATTTCTACCTTCCCGGCATCCTCTACGGCATCGGCTACGGCATCGCCCTGCTGATCTCGGCGGCGATCCGGCAGCCGCTGGTCGGCTGGATCTGGTCGGTGCTGGTCGCCAAGGGCCGTTCGGAGTGGCGGGCCGACCCGAAGCTGGTGCGTACCTTCACCCAGCTCACTGTGCTCTGGGGCGTGGTCTGGCTGGCCAAGGTGGGCGTGCAGGCCGGGCTGTACCTGGCCCACCAGGACACCGCGCTGGGCGTGGCCCGACTGGTGCTGGGCTACCCGCCGTACGCGCTGCTGCTGCTGATCACGGTCTGGACGGTGCGCCGGGTCACCCGGGAGGCTCCGCCGGCCCCGGTGCCCGGCGCCTGAGCGAGGCGGGGCAAGCCGGGGAGCGGTCGCCCGTCGGGTCAGCGTGAGCTGCGGGTCCGCTCGACGCTGTCCGGTCCGAGGACCACCACGCGGACCTGGTCCTCCACCTCGGCGGTGCAGACGAAGATCAGCTCGTCGCCGGCCTCGATGGGGTCGTCCGGGCTGGGCACCAGGACCCGCTTGCCGCGCAGGATCGCCACCAGCGCGGAGTCGCGGGGCAGCGGCACGGCGTGGATGGGCTGACCGACGTACGGCGCGGTCGGCGGCAGGGTGATCTCGACCAGGTTCGCCTCACCCTGGCGGAAGGTCATCAGCCGGACCAGGTCGCCGACGGTGACCGCCTCCTCGACCAGCGCGGCCATCACCCGCGGCTTGCTCACCGCGACGTCGACGCCCCACTGCTCGGTGAACAGCCACTCGTTCTCGGCCCGGTTGACCCGGGCCACCACGCGGGGCACCGCGAACTCGGTCTTGGCCAGCAGCGACAGCACCAGGTTGGTCTTGTCGTCGCCGGTCGCCGCGACCACCACGTCGCAGCCGGCGATGTTGGCCTCCTCCAGGCTCGCCACCTCGCACGCGTCGGCGAGCACCCACTCGGCGGCCGGTACCCGGTCCGGGCGCAGCATCTTGGGTTGGCGCTCGATGAGCATCACCTGGTGGCCGTTGTCGATCAACTCCTGGGCGATCGAGCGGCCCACGTTGCCCGCGCCCGCGATGGCGACCCGCATGGCTCAGTGCCCCCCTTCCGGCGGCGCCGCCGCCACCGACGTGACCGTCGCCACGATGTCATCGCTGACCAGCATGAACACCTGGTCACCCTCCTGCACGACGGTGGAGCCGGTGGGTAGCGTGCCGATGCCGAAGCGGATCAGGTAGGCCACCCGTGCGCCGGTCGAGTCCTCCAGGTTGCGCACCGACCGGCCGATCCAGTCCTTGTGCACCGGCACCTCGACGATCGACACCGTGCTCGTGGGGTCGCGGAAGATCTCCACGTTGCCCTCCGGCACCAGGTGCCGCAGCATCCGGTCGGCCGTCCAGCGCACGGTCGCGACGGTGGGGATGCCCAGCCGCTCGTAGACCTGCGCGCGGCGCTGGTCGTAGATGCGGGCGGCGACCCGGGACACGCCGAACGTCTCGCGCGCCAGCCGGGCCGAGATGATGTTGGAGTTGTCGCCGCTGGAGACCGCCGCGAAGGCGTCCGCGCGCTCGATGCCGGCCTGCCGGAGCACCTCGCCGTCGAAACCCGCGCCGGTCACCGTGATCCCGGCGAAGTCGGGGCCGAGCCGGCGGAAGGCGTCGGCGTCCTGGTCGATCACCGCCACCGAGTGCCCTCGGGACTCCAGGCTGTGGGCGAGGGTCGACCCGACCCGGCCACACCCCATGATCACGACGTGCACGCTGTCCCTCCCAAGGTGCGTACCGCCCCCGCTGCCGGTGGCCTTCCGAGTGCGAGCCTGCCACGTCTCGCTGGGGAGCGGGGACCGACCGTACCCCGTCGTCGCCGGGGGCGGTGATCGCCCACCCCCGCGTTCCCGCCGTGGTGGTCGTACCCTTGGCGTTCGTGGCCAGTCCCACCTCGCTGCTGAAGCGGCTTCTCCTCGGTCGACCGTTCCGGTCCGACCGCCTGCAGCACACCCTCCTGCCGAAGCGCATCGCGCTGCCCGTGTTCGCCTCCGACGCGCTGTCCAGCGTCGCGTACGCGCCCGACGAGATCCTGCTGACCCTCTCCATCGCCGGGGCCTCGGCGTACCTGTTCTCCCCGTGGATCGCCCTCGCGGTGGTCGTGGTGATGCTCACCGTGGTGGCGAGCTACCGGCAGAACGTGCACGCCTACCCCTCCGGCGGCGGCGACTACGAGGTGGCCACGGTCAACCTCGGTCCGAAGTTCGGCGTCGGGGTGGCCAGCGCGCTGCTTGTCGACTACGTGCTCACGGTGGCGGTGTCGGTCTCCTCGGGGGTGGCCAACCTCGGCTCGGTGGTGCCGTTCGTGGCCACCCACAAGGTCATGATCGCGGTGCTCGCGGTGGTGCTGTTGACCGCTGTCAACCTGCGCGGGCTGCGCGAGTCGGGCACCGCGTTCGCCATCCCCACCTACGGCTTTGTGATCGTGATGCTCGGGATGCTGCTCACCGGGCTGTTCCGGGTGTTCGTGCTGGGCGACGAACTCCGCGCGCCGAGTGCCGACCTGGTGATCCAGGCCGAGCACAGCGTGACCGGTTTCGCACTCGTCTTCCTCCTGCTGCGCACGTTCAGCTCGGGCGCCGCCGCGCTCACCGGCGTGGAGGCGATCTCCAACGGGGTGCCGGCGTTCAAGGCGCCGAAGAGCCGTAACGCCGCCACCACGCTGCTGCTGCTCGGCACCATCTCGGTGAGCATGCTGGTCGGGATCATCTGGTTGGCCCGGCTGACCCACCTGCAGTTCGTCGAGGACCCGGGTCTCCAGATCGTCTCCGGCCCCGACGGGTACGTGCAGAAGACGGTCACCACCCAGCTCGGCGAGACGGTCTTCGGTTCCGGGTCGATCCTGCTCTACGTGCTGGCCGGGGTCACCGCCCTGATCCTCTTCCTGGCCGCGAACACCGCGTTCAACGGGTTCCCGGTGCTCGGTTCGATCCTCGCCCAGGACCGCTACCTGCCCCGCCAGTTCCACACCCGGGGCGACCGGCTGGCCTTCTCCAACGGCATCACCTTCCTCGCCCTCTTCGCGATCGTGCTGATCGTCGGCTTCCAGGCCGAGGTGACGAAGCTGATCCAGCTCTACATCGTCGGGGTCTTCGTCTCGTTCACCGTCTCCCAGGCCGGCATGATCCGGCACTGGAACCGGCGCCTGCGTACCGAGCGGGACCCGGAGGCGCGGCGTCGGATGTACCGGTCCCGGGCGATCAACACCTTCGGCGCGGGTATGACCGGTGCGGTGCTGGTGATCGTCCTGATCACGAAGTTCCTGCTCGGCGCGTGGATCGCGATCGCCGCGATGGCAGTGATCTACATGCTGATGCTCGGCATCCGCCGGCACTACGACCGGATCGCCGTCGAACTGACCCCGCCGGACGAGGGCCGGGCCGTGCTGCCTGCCCGCAACCACGCGATCGTGCTGGTCAGCAAACTGCACCAGCCGACGCTGCGGGCCATCGCCTACGCCCGGGCCACCCGGCCGGACACGCTGACCGCCGTGACCGTCAACGTGGACGAGAACGACACCCGGGACCTGCAGGCCGACTGGGAGCGGCGGGAGATGGCCATCCCGCTCACCGTGATCGACTCGCCGTACCGGGAGATCACCCGGCCGATCCTGGACTTCGTGGCCTCCACCCGCCGTAAGTCACCCCGGGACGTGGTCACCGTCTTCATCCCGGAGTACGTGGTCGGCCGCTGGTGGGAGAACCTGCTGCACAACCAGAGCGCCCTGCGCCTCAAGGGCCGGCTGCTCTTCGAGCCGGGGGTGATGGTGGTCAGCGTGCCGTGGCAGCTCGCGTCGACGGCCAACAAGAACCTGGAACGGCTCGACGCCACGCTGTCCCGGACACCGGCACGCGGGCCACGCGGCACCGTGCCGCCGGTCTCCGCCCCGCCGGCGGTCTCGGCGGCGCCGGTCTCCGCCCCGCCCGGCGAGGGTGGCCCGGCGGGCAGCGGTACGGGAGACAGCGGCCGTGACTGAGCCGAGCGAGCGTGGACTGGCCGAGGCGGAGCGGGTCGAGCTGACCGTCGACGCGGTCGCCCCCGGCGGGCACTGCGTGGCACGGGTGAACGGGCAGGTGGTCTTCGTCCGGCACGCGCTGCCCGGTGAACGGGTGATCGCCGAGGTGACCGAGGTGCACCGCGGGTTCGTCCGGGCCGACGCGGTGACCGTGCTGGACCCCTCACCGGATCGGGTCGAGCCGCCCTGCCCGTACGCGAAGCCGGGTGCCTGTGGTGGCTGCGACCTGCAACATGTCGCCCCGGACGCGCAACTGGCCTGGAAGACCGCCGTGGTGCGCGAACAGTTGGTCCGTCTCGGCGGGCTGACCGACGTCGAGCTGGACCAGCTCGGCGTCCGGGTCGAGGCGTTGCCCGGTGGGCTGCTCGGCTGGCGCTCCCGGGTCCGCTACGCGGTGGACGCCGCGGATCGGGCCGGCCTGCTCAAGCACCGCTCGCACGAGGTGGTGCCCATCGACCGCTGCCGGATCGCCCACCCGGCCATCCAGCAGCTGCCGGTGCTCACCCCCACCGGTGCGCGCTGGTCGGCCGCCGAGGCGGTGGAGACCGTCGCCAGCACCGGCGGGGACGTGACCGTCACGGAGATCCGCGAGGGGGTGCCCACCCCGGTGAGCGGGCCGGCCGAGGTCCGCGAGGTGGCCGCCGGGCGGGACTGGACGCTACCCGCGTCCGCGTTCTGGCAGGTGCACCCGGCTGCGGCGGACACCCTCTCCACGGCGGTGCTGGAGTTGCTGGACCCGAAGCCGGGCGAGATCGCGTGGGACCTCTACGGCGGCGCGGGGTTGTTCGCCGTCGGGTTGGCCGACCGTGTCGGTGCGACCGGCCGGGTGACCCTTGTCGAGGCGGCGGGGCAGGGCGTCGCCGCAGCCCGGGAGAACCTCGCCGACCTGCCCACCGTCGAGGTCGTGTCGGCCCGGGTGGAGACCGCGCTGGCCCGTCGACGGATCACCGGCCCGGTCGACGTGGTGGTGCTCGACCCGCCGCGCTCCGGCGCCGGTGCCCCGGTGGTGCGCGCGCTGGCCGCCGCCGGCCCCCGGGCGGTCGCGTACGTGGCCTGCGACCCGGCGGCCTTCGCCCGGGACGTGCGCACCTTCACCGACCTCGGCTGGCGGCTGGCCGCGTTGCGGGGCTTCGACCTGTTCCCGATGACGCAGCACGTCGAGCAGGTGGGGCTGCTGCTCCCGCCGACCGTCTGACTACCCTGGCCCGATGAAGATCGTCGGGATGATGTCCGGGACGTCGTACGACGGGGTGGACGTCGTCGCGGCGGAGTTCGAGGTCGACGGGGACACCCTCTGGCTGCGACCGTTGGGGCACCGTGGCCTGGACTACGACGAGGAGCTGCGCGCCGAGATCGCCGCGCTGCTGCCCCCGGCGGCCACCACCGTCGAGGCCGTCTGCCGGCTCGACAACCGCCTCGGCGAGGTGTTCGCCGAGGCGGCGGCGATCGGCCTGGAGCTGGCCGGTGGGCGGGCCGACGCGGTGGTCTCGCCCGGCCAGACGGTCTTCCACTGGGTCGACGACGGGGTGGCCCTGGGCACCCTGCAACTGGGTACGGTGGCCCGGGTGGCCGCCCGGGTCGGCGTACCCGTGCTGAGTGACCTGCGTTCGGCGGACATCGCCGTCGGCGGGCAGGGCGCGCCGCTGGTGCCGGCCTTCGACGCGTTGCTGCTCGACGCCGCGGCCGGGCCGCGCGCGGCGCTGAACCTCGGGGGCATCGCCAACCTCACCGTGGTCGCCCCGGGGGCCCCGGTCCTCGGGTACGACGTGGGCCCGGCCAACGCCCTGCTGGACGCTGCCGCCCGCCGCTTCCTGGACCAGCCGTGCGACCTCGACGGGGCGCGGGCGGCGGCTGGTCGGGTGCACCCCGGGCTGCTCGCCGCGTTGCTGGCCGAGCCGTACTACGCGGCGGCCCCGCCCAAGTCCACCGGCAAGGAGCTGTTCCACGCCGGTTACCTGGACCGGCACCTCGCCGCGCTCGGTACGCCGGTGCCGGTGGACGACCTGCTGGCCACACTGACCGAGCTGACCGCGCGGGTGGTGGCCGCGGAGTGCGACCGGCACGGCGTGGCCGAGGTGATCGCCGCCGGCGGTGGTGTGCGCAACCCCACCCTGCTGCGGCGGCTCGCCGCCCTCGGCGACGGACGGTGGCGGCTGCGCGGCGCCGACGAGTTGGGCGTCCCCGCGCAGGCCAAGGAGGCGTACGCCTTCGCGCTGCTCGGCTGGCTGTCCTGGCACGGGCTGCCCGGGTCGATCCCGTCGGTGACCGGCGCCACCCGGGGCGCGGTGCTCGGCTCGTGGACGCCCTCGGGGCCGGCGTACCCGGGCCGGCCGACCGCCCCGCCCCGACGACTGCGGATCCGGCCCTGATCAGGCACTCAGCTGCGGGGCGCGGGTGCGTCGGGCTCGGCCCAGGCTGCGGAGTACCACCGGGCCGATAGACTCTCCGGTCATGAGTGTTGAAGAGGACACGGCCAACCACGGCCGGCTGCTCGGGACGGTACGCGGTCCGCAGGACGTCAAGCGGATGTCCGGCGAGGAGCTGGACGTCCTCGCCGCCGAGATCCGGGACTTCCTGATCGCCAAGGTCTCCCGCACCGGTGGGCACGTCGGGCCCAACCTCGGTGTGGTCGAGCTGACACTGGCCATGCACCGCGTCTTCGACTCGCCCCGGGACCGGCTCCTGTTCGACACCGGCCACCAGGCGTACGTGCACAAGATCCTCACCGGGCGCCAGGCCGGCTTCGACAAGCTCCGCCAGCGCGGGGGCCTCTCCGGCTACCCCAGCCAGGCGGAGAGCGAGCACGACCTCATCGAGAACTCGCACGCCTCCACCGCGCTCTCCTACGCCGACGGCCTGGCCAAGGCGTACGCCCTGCGGGGTGAGCAGCGCAGCGTCGTGGCCGTGGTCGGCGACGGCGCGCTCACCGGCGGCATGTGCTGGGAGGCGCTGAACAACATCGCCACCGCCGGCAACTCGCTGGTGATCGTGGTCAACGACAACGGCCGGTCCTACTCGCCCACCATCGGCGGGCTGGCCGACCACCTCTCCTCGCTGCGGCTCAACCCGGGCTACGAGAAGGTCCTCGACACGGTCAAGGACGCCCTCGGCTCCACGCCGCTGGTCGGCAAGCCGATGTACGAGGTGCTGCACGCGGTCAAGAAGGGCATCAAGGACGCCGTGGCCCCGCAGGCGATGTTCGAGGACCTCGGCATCAAGTACGTCGGCCCCGTGGACGGGCACGACGTGGCTGCGGTCGAGGCGGCGCTGCGCGCGGCGAAGAACTTCGGCGGTCCGGTGATCGTGCACGCGGTCACCCGCAAGGGCTACGGCTACCGTCCGGCCGAGGAGGACGACGCGGACTGCCTGCACGGCCCGAGCAGCGCCTTCGACGTCGAGACCGGTGCGTTGCTGGCCGCCCCGTCGGTGAAGTGGACGCACGTCTTCGCCGACGAGCTGCTGGCCATCGCCGACGAGCGCCCGGACGTGGTGGGCATCACCGCCGCCATGGCCGAGCCGACCGGCATCGCGAAGCTGGCCCGTAAGTACCCCGAGCGGGTGTACGACGTGGGCATCGCCGAGCAGCACGCCGCCACCTCGGCGGCCGGGCTGGCGCTCGGCGGCCTGCACCCCGTGGTCGCGGTCTACGCCACCTTCCTCAACCGTGCCTTCGACCAGGTCCTGCTGGACGTGGCGATGCACAAGCTGCCGGTGACCTTCGTGCTGGACCGGGCCGGCATCACCGGCCCGGACGGTCCCAGCCACTACGGCATCTGGGACATGTCGGTCTTCGGGGTGGTGCCCGGGCTGCGGATCGCCGCTCCCCGCGACGCCGCCACGCTGCGGGAGGAGCTGCGCGAGGCGATGGCCGTCGACAACGGCCCCACCGTGCTGCGCTTCCCGACCGGCTCGGTCGCCGCGGACCTTCCGGCGCTGCGCCGGGTCGGCACTGTCGACGTGCTGGCCGAGTCGGCGCGTACCGACGTGCTGCTGGTCGCCGTCGGGTCGTTCGGCCAGTTGGGCATGGAGGTGGCCGCCCGGGTCGCCGAGCAGGGCTACGGGGTCACCGTCGTCGACCCGCGCTGGGTGCGTCCGGTTCCGGCGGAGCTGGTCGACCTGGCCGCCCGGCACCGGCTCGTGGTCAGCGTCGAGGACGGCGTGCGGGTCGGCGGGGTGGGCGACGCGCTCGCCCAGGCGATGCGCGACGCCGACGTCCGGGTGCCGCTCAAGGACCTGGGCGTACCGGCCGACTGGCACCCGCACGGCACGCGGGCGCAGATCCTCGCCGACCTGGGCCTGACCGCCCAGGACGTGGCCCGTAACGTCACCGGCTGGATCTCCGGTCTGGACGCCACGCCGGACCGCCTGACCCCGAGCGACGCGGCCGCGCAGAACTGACCCGACGAACGACGGCGGGCGACCCCTCTCGGGGACGCCCGCCGTCGCGTTGTGCGGGTCGGGGTGGGATCAGTCGGCTGGTTTCACCGAGCGGTAGTGGGTCTTGTCGGTGTTGGCGAGGCTGTAGGTCTGGGAACGGGACGGGCTGGGGACGACCGCCAGGCCGGGTCGTTCGACCAGCAGGGGAGTGCCCGGCGGCACGGACAGGGAGCCGTCCCGGGTGGGCCGCCAGCTGAGCACCACCAGCGGTTGACCGGGCATCGGGAGCTGGTACGCCTGCAACGGGGTGGCCCGGTCGGCGGGCGAGACGACGGGCGCGCTCCCGTCGGCCGGCCGGTAGACCACGGCGGTCATCGCGCCGGCGTCGGTGTCCCAGCTGAGCTGCTGCAACTCGGCTGGCTTGCCGCCTCCGAGGGCGACCTCGCCGAGCGAGCGGACGGTGAGCTTCGCCATCGGCCAGGACGTCGGCACCGAGCGCGGCGCGTCCCGGTCGCCGATCCGGCGCGGGATGCTGCCGAACGGGCCCCGGTCGCCGGCCAGCACGCAGGTGTCCAGGCCGGTGAGTGCCCGCCGTCCCGTGCCCGACTCGTCGCGGACCAGCGGATAGCGCGGATCGACGGTGCCGGTGCCCAGGTCGAGCAGCCGGTCCGCGGCCCGACCCCGGGGCAGCGACTCGGTGGTGCGCAGGGTCGCGGTCACCCCGACAGCTGTGCAGGACGGCACGTCGACCGGTGCGCTGAGGCCGTCCGCGACGGTCAACGTCCGATCCTGTGGCCCGACCAGCGTCTGCACCCGGGCGGAGACCAGGTAGCGCCGGCCGGCGGCGGTCTGCACCGGCAGCACGTCCGAGTAGACGAGGTAACCCGGGTCGGTGTACTCGGCGGCGCGGGTCACCGCGTACCGGTCGCCGTCGCGGGTGAGTTGCAGCAGCCAGGAGGCGCTCTCGCCGGGCACGTCGGCGGCCACGAGGGCCACCGGGGTGCCGTCCACCCGACCGGAGAAGAGGATGCCGGACGAGGGCAGGTGCGCCCGGTCGGCGTCCGGTGAGCGCCAGTCCCGGACGGCCCGGGTGACCGCTGTCGTCGCCGTGGCGTCTTTCGACAGGTCACCCCGGGGCGGCCACACGGCCAACGCCCCGTCCAGGCTGTCGTACCCGACCCGCAGGTCCTGTGACTTCCTCTCGGCCACCGGACCGCAGGCCGTGCTGGCCAGCAGCGCGCTGAGCAGGACGGGGAGCGCCCTGCCGTACCGGCCTGGAGTCACCTGGCCCGCCCCCGATCGCCTCACCGTCGCTGTCGGAAAGCGCCATAGTACGAGATGTCGGATGCGAGGCCCCAGTTGCCCGCCGCCAAACTCACCACATTGGACCGCACCGGGGCTTTAGTGCGTTTTCGTTGCTCCGGTAGACTCCGCCGACTGTGACGCCTGCCGAGTCCCGCGCCCTGCCCGCGCCGCACCCGGAGGCCGCCGCCGGCCCCGACGAACTGGTGACCTATCGCACACCGGTCGGCATCCTCGCCGGCCCCGCAGCCCTGACCGGCACGTCCAGCGCCCCGACCGACTCCCAGGGCACCCCCGGCGCCACGCTCGCCGCACCGGCCGAGGTCGCCGCGCCGGCCCCCGCTGACGCGCCCGCTGAGCCTGAGGCGCCGGCTGAGCCTGACGCGCCGGCTGAGGGCGCGGCGCCGGTCGAGCCCGAAACGGCTGCCGACGACGCGGAGGCGGCACCGACCACGGCCTGGTGGCGTCGCTTGACTCGACGGCGGCAGCACCTCGCCGTCGGCGGGTTGTTCCTGCTCGCCGCGCTCTGGGTGACCAGCCGCATCTGGCTTGACCCGTCCGGCCGGGTGGCCTCGCTCTACACCGGTGACCCGGCCCAGGTGCAGTTCTTCCTCGCCCACTCGGTACGCGTGGTGCTGCACGGCGAGTACCCGTTCTACACCGAGCAGTTCAACTACCCCGACGGCGTCAACCTGATGGCCAACACGGCAGTGCTGGCGCTGGGCATCCCGATGGTCCCGGTGACGCTGCTCTTCGGGCCGGCGGTCTCCTTTGTGGTGCTGGTGACGCTCGGGCTCGCCGGCACCGCGATGGCCTGGTATCTCATGCTGTCCCGTCATCTGGTGCGTACCCCGCTCGCGGCGGCGGTGGGCGGCTGGTTCTGCGGCTTCTCGCCCGCGATGTTGTCGCACGCGAGTTGGCACCCGAACATCATCAGCCAGTTCCTGCTGCCGTTCATCGTCTGGCGCGTGCTGGTCCTCACCCGGTCCCGCCGACCCGTCCGGGACGGGGCGCTGCTCGCCCTGCTGGTCACGGCGCAGGCTTTCATCAACGAGGAGATCCTGCTCTTCACGGCCCTGGCCTGCGGGGTGTTCCTGCTGGCGGTGCTCGCCCAGGAGCCGGCCCGTTGGCGGGCGGCGTGGCGGCCGCTCGGCGCCGGCGTGGCGACCTGCGCGCTGCTGGCCGGGGCACTGCTGGCGTACCCCCTGTACGTGCAGTTCGCCGGGCCGATGGCGTACCACGGGCTCAGCGACGCGGTGCGGGACTACGGCAACGACATCGCCGCGTTCTTCGCCCCCGGTTCGCCCACCCTCGGCGGCAACCAGCGGGCCAACGTGAACCTGGCGCCGAACTACTCCGAGGAGAACGCCTTCTTCGGTTGGAGTCTGTCGCTGCTCGCCATCGGCATCGTGGTCTGGCTGCGCCGGGAGTTGATCGTGCGAGCGCTCGCGGCGACCGGCGTGTTCTTCGCCGTGCTCTCGCTCGGCGAGCGGGTCTCCTGGTGGGACCGGGAGTTGTTCACCGGGCCCTGGCAGTGGTTGGTCCAATTGCCACTGTTGGACGCGGTGGTGCCGACCCGGTTCGGTCTGATCACCAGTGTGGTGATCGGTCTGCTGCTCGCGCTCGCCGTCGAGCGGGCCTGGGTGCTGCGCCCGGCCGAGCGGCGCACCGTTCGGACGCTCACCGCCGCAGGGCTGGCGTTCGCGCTGCTGCCGATCGCTCCGATGCCGCTGCGGATGGTCTCCCGACCTCCGGTGCCGGACTTCATCACGGCCGACCGCTGGCGGGCGTACGTCGGACCGGACCAGACGCTCGTGCCGATCCCGGTGCCCAGCATGGGTAACACGCACGGCATGCGCTGGGCGGCGGCCACCAACCTCGACTTCAAGATCCCCGGCGGTTACTTCCTCGCGCCGCGAAACGGAAACACCGGCGACGCGGGTCGGTTCGGCGGCCGACCCAGCGGTGTGGGCCAGATGCTGGAGGAGGTGGCGACCACCGGGCGTACGCCGAAGCTCGACGACCGGCAGCGCCGTCGTTTCACCGACGAGCTGCGCCACTGGCGGGCCGCGATCCTGGTGCTCCCGATCCGTCAGCAGAACTCCGAACCGCTCCGACGTACCGTCGAGGACCTGGTCGGCCCCGGCCGCCAGGAACTGGACGTCTGGGTGTGGGACGTCCGGGCGCTGACCGACCGTTCGGTCTGATGACCACCGGGACGACGTCCCCGACCACGGCGGCCCCGGCGGCGGCCCGCGCACCCGGCCCGGACCGGCTCCGGGACCTGCTGGTGGTGGCCGGGTATCTGGCCCTGGCCGTCGTGCTGACCAGCGCGCAGTGGAGGCACCCGTGGCGGCTGTTCCACCAGGCGGGCGACCAGATCCTCTTCGAGTGGATGCTGGCCCACGCGGCGCACGCCGTCGTCGAGGGGGAGAACCCGCTCTACAGCGCCGGGTTGAACGCACCCGACGGGGTGAACCTGATGGCGAACACCTCGGTGCTCGGCCTGGGTGTCCCGTTGACCCCGGTGACCCTGCTCTTCGGCTCTCAGGTCGCGTTCTGCGTGGCGGTCGTCTGCTGCCTCGCCGGCACCGCCGCGGCCTGGTACGCGCTGCTGCGCGCCCGCCTGGTCACCACCCGGACCGCAGCCGCCGTCGGTGGTCTGGTCTGCGGCTTCGCGCCGGGCATGATCGCCCAGGCGGGCGCGCACCTGCACATCGCCGCGCAGTTCCTGGTGCCCGCGATCCTCGCCCTGGTGTTCCGGCCCGCCCCGGACGCGGCGCACCGCCTCGTCGGAGTGTGGCGGCCCGGCGTCGTCCTCGGGCTGCTGCTCGTCTGGCAGGTCTTCATCGGCGAGGAGCTGCTGGTCTTCCTGGCGCTCGCGGCCGGGGTGTTCGCGCTCGGCTACGCGCTCGCCGACCGGGCAGCCGCCCGGCGGCTCGCGCCGGCCCTGTTCGGCCGGCTGGCGGTGGCGGCCGGGGTGGCGACGGTGCTGCTGGCGTACCCCCTGTGGTTCCAGTTCCACGGCCCGCAGCACTACTCCGGGATGGCGTTCGCCGCGCACGGGTTCCAGTTGGACGCCGCGTCGTTCACCGCGTCGGCCCGGCAGACCGTCCTGGGTGACGACTGGTTGCCGGGGCTGCTCTCGCCGAACCCGACCGAGGAGAACTCCTTCTTCGGCCCGGGGTTGCTGGTGCTCGCCGTGGTGATCGTGATCTGGCTGTGGCGGCGACCGTTGGTCCGCGCGCTGGCCGGCTGTGGGCTGGTGTTCGCGCTGCTCTCCCTCGGCACCGAGCTGCGGGTCGACGGCACCGCCACCGGCGTACCCGGGCCGTACCGGCTGGTCGCCGGCCTGCCCCTGCTCGACCTCGCGGTGCCGGCCCGGTTCGCGCTGGTCTGCGTACCGGTGCTGGGTGTGCTGGTGGCGCTCTCGCTGGACCGGGTGCGGGCGGCGCGCCCCCTGCCGGCCGCCCCCGGGCTGCCGGTGCGGTTGCTGTGGGCCGGCGCGGTGGCCGCCGCGTTGCTGCCGCTGACGCCGACGCCGATCCGGGTGGTGCCGGTCATGCCGGTGCCGGGGTTCGTCGCGGACGGCGGGTGGCGGTCCCTGGTGCCGCCGGACCGGACGGTGGTCGCCGTGCCTCCGGTCACCGGCGCGGCGCGGAGCCCGGTGATGCTCTGGTCCGCCCGTACCGGCCTGGCGTTCACCGCACCGGGCGGCTACTTCATCGGGCCGAGCGGACCGGACGACCCGGCGGCCCGCTGGGGCGCGCCGGACCGGCCCACGTCGGTGCTGCTGCGACGGGTGGCCGAGACCGGTGCGGTGCCGGTGCTGACCGACGCCGACCGCCGTCGGGCCGTCGAGGACCTGCGGCACTGGCGGGCCGCCGTGGTGGTGCTCGGTCCGCTGACGAACGGCGACCCGGTCCGTCGGACCGTCGACGACCTGCTCGGGCCGGGCCGCCCGGTGGACGGCGGTTGGGTGTGGGACGTCCGGGCCCAGGTCGGCTGATCAGCCCACGAGAGCGCGGACGTCCCAGACCCAGACGTCGTCGACCCGCTGCGGCGGCCCGAGCAGGCCGGTGACCAGCTCACGCAGCACCGCCTCGCGCGGGTGCGCACCGAGCACCACCACCGACGCCCGCCAGAACCGCAGGTCCTCGACGGCTTGGCGGCGGTTCTCGTCGGTCAGCGCCGGGACGGCGTCCTTGTCCATCGTGGAGTAGATGAGGGTGCTGGTGGGCCGGTTCGGCGCGCCGAAGACCCCCTCGCCCACCTCGTTCGGGCCGATGAAGTAACCGCCCGGGACGGGGAACTCCTGCCCGGTCAGCGCACTCCAGCGCAACGTCGGCAGGCCGTGCACGTTGCTCGGGATCGGCACCGGCACCAGGGTTCGGCCCGCCGGCACGTACGGTCGCCAGCCGCCCGCGGTGATGAAGTGTGGTGGTGGGTCGATCTGCTGGGCGGGCAGCGGCCGGGGGAAGAGCGGCAGCACGGCGAGGGCGACCGCCGCGTACCCCACCGGGCGCAGCCACCGACGGCGCGTCGCGACCGGCGCGGATTCGTCCGCCGCCACGGGCTCGCCGTCAGCCGCCGGAACCGCGTCGCCCGTGCGTTGCGCCGGGACCCGGGGCCGGTCGACCGCCGGGCGTCCCTGGCGGTGCGCGGCGTCCCAGGTCAGCGCGAGCAGTACGCCCACCGCGGCGGCCACCACCAGCGTCAACCGGGTCGGCATCATCATCTCGACCAGCGGCAGGTCGTCCGGCACGTACGACCAGGGACCGCGCACACCCGTCTCGACGCCGTCGAACCGCACCCGGGGCCCGATCGACGCCACGGTGAAGACGACGATCAGCACCGCGGCGATCCGGGCGGGAAGCGAGCGGCGGACGAGCAGCACCAGGGCGATCACCGAGAGCAGCACCAGCGGCCAGCCGAACCAGGTGTTCTGCTCGGTCAGCCCGATCGTCTTCTCCACCGCCGGGTCACCGGCCCAGGTGTCGCGGGCGAAGGTGACGAAGGCGACCAGGTCCTCACCCCAGTTGTGGAAGACGCCGCCCTGCAGGCCCCGGTAGGACTGCGGGCCGTTGAACTGGAACCAGATCGGGTACGCCGCCAGCACCAGGGCCAGTCCGCCGGCGACGCCGAGCCCGGCCAGGAACGTGCCGGCGGCGGCCCGGGTGGCCGCCGGGCGCTGCACGGCGTACGCCAGCACGACGACCAGGCAGGCCAGGGCGGTGAGCAGCAACATCTCCTCGTTGATGAAGATCTGGTACGTCACCAGCGCACCGAGCACCAGCCCGTTGCGCCGCCACCGTCCCGGCTCACCGAGGCGCAGCACCCGCACCACGATCAGCGGCAGCAGGAAGTTGGACACGAAGTTGGGTTGGCCGTTGGCGTGGTGGATGATTCCCGGCGCGAAACCGAGGAACGCGCCGCCGACGAAGGCCGCCGCGCGGGAGCGCACCAGGTGGCGGGAGAGCATCCAGTACCCGGTGCCGGCGGTGGCGGCCAGCGCCCCACCCAGGTAGAGCGCGTACATCACCTGGGGACCGAGCAACATGGTCAGCGGGGCCAGCGGCAGGGTCACCCCGAGCAGCGAGGTGTTGGCGATCATGTTCACCCCGTCCGGGGCGTTCTGCCGGGCCGTGAACAGCGGGTTCTCCAGGTGCCGCACCGAGTACGCGCCGTGCGCGAACAGCCACTCGAACCAGCTGTGGTCGGTGGGCAGGTGCGAGGAGACCCGACCGGTGACGTCACCCCAGTAGTTGAGGCAGACGAAGACGCCCAGCAGCACATAGGCTCCGAGTGCCAGCAGGTCGGCTCGGGCCGGGCGGCGTCGAGGCCGTCGTGTCGACTCGGCCTCGGCCGGGTCGGCGTCGGTCAGGGGAATCAGCGAAGGGTCTACCACCGGCACGGCCACGACGGGCCATCGTACAGGCGCGGTTCCGTCGCTTTTGCCGGCCCGGTGCACCCACGGCCGGTTTGCCGGACGGTGACCAGAGGTGACGGGAAGGACGGTCGTTGTCGATCATCGAGCTGGGCGAGGTTCGCGACGAGGCCGCGTCGGCGCCTGCGGTTCGCCGACCGCGCGCCGCCGGCCGCCCGCTGCGCAGCACGGCCGTGCTGATCCTCGCCCTGGTGGTGCTGCCCGGTGCCGCGCCGCTTTCGCAGCAGACGGTGAGCGTGCTGCCCGGCATCGCCGGTAGGTGCCAGGCGTCCCCGCCGATGCTGCTCTGCCAGCGCCTCGACGGCACCACCGCGTTCTGGAGGTGGAGGCGGTGACCGACTCGGTGATCGACCTCGGTGTGCTGCGGCACGGCCCGGATCCGGACCCGTCACCCCGTCCACCCCGCGCGCACGGTCGGCAGCTGCGCGCTGCGCTGGTCGCGTTGCTCGCGCTGCTCACCCTCGCCGCAGCCGGCGCACCGCCGCCCCGGCAGGTCGTGCTGACGCTGCCGGTACGGCCCGGGGCCGACGTGCTCGTCGACGGCGACCTCTTCGTGGTGATCGAGCCGACCAGCACGCCGTCGTCGCAGCAGCGACGACTGGCGGCGTATCGGCTGCCCGGCGGCGAGCCGGCCTGGCAGATGCCGCTGTCGGGGGAGGCCCGGTACTGGGGGATCTTCCCGCTGGGCGGGCTGCTGATGCTCACCGGGTACGAGATCGGGCCGCAGGGTCGGGACACGACGACCATCGCGCTGGACCGGGCGACCGGCGCGTACCGGTGGCAGCAACCGGGGAGCGCCAGCAAACTGGTCGACGGCAACCTGCTGCTGAGCTCCGGCGGCGAGAGCGAGCCGAGCGTCCTGCGGGCGGTCGACCCCTGCTGCGGCACCGTGCGCTGGCAGTTGCCCGCCACCACCGCCGAGATCAGCCCACACGAGACCGCGCGTGGGATCGATCGGCTGATCTTCAGCCCACCCACCGGGCCGGTCGAGGTGCGCGACGCGACCACCGGAGTCGTGCTGACCCGCTCCGACCTGCGACCAGCCGACGGTGGGCGATTCGGCCTGCAGGTGATGGACGACCTCCTGCTGGCCCTCGACCGAGGCTCGGGCACGGTCACCGCGTACGGCCTGGACCAGCTCGACCGGCGGTGGATCCGCCCGAACGTGAACGTCGACTTCGCGTTGGACTGTGGCCTCGTCCTGTGTCTGCGCACCGGTTCCAACCGACTGCAGGCGCTCGACCCGGCCACCGGCGAGGTGCGTTGGAGCAGCAGTCGCTGGGGGTGGGCGTGGGGGCACGAGGATCGACTGCTGGCCAACGTGCTGGGCCGCGGTGACTCGTCGGACCGCTTCGTCGTGCTCGACGCGCTCACCGGACAGGAGGTGGCCGACCTGGGCCGGTGGGACCTGTACGAACTGAGTCAGGGCGGCCGGCTGGTCGGCACCCGCAAGCATCCCGACGGCGGGGTGCTCGTCGGCGAGGTGGACGTCCTGGCCGGGGAGGTACGCGTCCTCGACGTGCTGCGCGACGCCACCGGCGAGTGTCAGGTGATCTCCTATCACCTGCTGTGCTCGGGGCCCAGCGGCACGTACCGGCTGTGGCAGTTGCCCGTCTGACTACCAGTTCGCCTGGGCCGGCCGAGGGGGCAGCGGCACCGACGGGGGCCGCAGCACGTACGCCACACCGCCGCTGCCGCGTTGCCAGACCGCCTCGAACCGTTGCCGGGGCACGGTACGGCGGACCGCGTCGTCGTCCGGGGCGTACGGGTCGTTGAGCACCGGGTCGCCGTCGGCGGTGAAACCGACCAGCACCATGAGGTGCCCCCTGGTGTCGTAGGGGAGCCCCGGAACCTCGTCGGCCCGGAACGCGGCGGACACGATCAGCGGGATGCCAGCCGCGACGAACGCCTCCGCCTCGGCCAGCGACCGGAGCCGGGTGACGAACGCCTCCACCCCGTACCGACCCGCGTACGCGGTGTTGAACGGCCAGTTGCCGGCCCCGGCGTACGCGTGGTCGTAGCAGTGCCGGGCGGCGTGCACCACCACCGGACGCGGGCCGGGCGGCTCCACCCAGGAGTAGCGCTCCGGCGTCGGCCCGACACCCCAGTAGGCGAGCACCATCGAGGTGCAGGTGGGGCTGCACCAGGAGTCGCCGCCCCCGCCCCACTGCGGGTACTGACCGGCGTGCAGCCGCTGCGAGTAACGGGGCACGTCCAGCACCCGCCCACGGGCAGCGGACGAGGCGGGCTCCGGCTCGTACCCCTGGTCGGTCGGGGTGGGGCCGGTGGCGACCGCGCCGACGCTGCGCAGCACCGGGCCGGTCGGGTTGCCGACCGGCCGGCACAGGGTCACCCGCGCCTGCCAGCCGGTGACCGTCGCCCCGGTCACGATCAGGGTGTCGGTGTCGACCCGGGCGTCACCGTCGCCCTGCCCGGGTACCGAGGTGCGTCGCACCGCCCCGTCGTCGGCCGCCCACCGGGCCAGCCGGTACCAGCCGGTGGCGGGCGCGTCGTCGTGCCAGCCACGTAGCTCGACCTCGATCCAGCAGCCGTCCGGGGTGTCGGCGGTCCAGGACGGCACCACTTCGGCGACGGCGAAGCCCACCCGCACCGGCGGTGACGTCCACGTGCTCCGCCCGTCGACGCCGTGCTCGTCGACGCCGTGCTCGCCGGCGTCGCTGTCCTCCGGCAGGTGGAAACCCCGGTACGCGATGTCCCGCCGGGTGGGAGGTGCCGCGATGGTCATGCCAGGTCCGTCCGTCGCTCGGTGCCGCCGGACAGCATCGCGTACGCCGACCTGGCCCGCAACGCCGACCGGTGCGGGCGGCGAGGGACGATGGTTGCCGGCCGGCACTAGGTTGTCGGTGGTCAGCAGCGAGGAGGCCGGGATGCGGGTACTGGTGGTCGAGGACGAGCGCAACCTCGCCGACGCGATCGCGCGCGGGTTGCGCAAGCGGGGGATGGCGGTCGACGTGGCGTACGACGGCGACGCCGGCCACGAGGCGGTGTTCGTCACCCGGTACGACGTGGTGGTGCTCGACCGTGACCTGCCGGGCGTGCACGGTGACCAGATCTGCGCCGACCTGGCCGCCTCCGGCGCGCTGACCCGGGTGTTGATGCTCACGGCGAGCGGCACGGTGGCCGACCGGGTGGAGGGGTTGCAGCTCGGCGCGGACGACTACCTGCCCAAACCGTTCGCCTTCGACGAGTTGGTCGCGCGGGTGCAGGCGCTGGGCCGGCGGGCGACTCCGGCCGCGCCGCCGGTGCTCGAACTGGCCGACCTGGTGCTGGACCCGGCCCGTCGGGTGGCCACCCGCGCCGGCGTGCCTGTCGACCTCACCAACAAGGAGTTCGGGGTGCTCAGCGAGCTGCTCAAGGCTCGTGGCGCGGTGGTCTCCAGCGAGGAGCTGCTGGAACGGGTCTGGGACGCGAACACCGACCCGTTCACCACGATCGTCCGGGTCACCGTGATGACGCTGCGCAAGAAGCTCGGCGACCCGCCGCTGATCGAGACGGTGGTCGGCGCGGGTTACCGCACCGCCGAGCTGAGCGCATGAGCCGCCGGTTGCGGCCCACCCTGCGGCTGCGGCTGACGCTGCTCAACGGGGTGCTGCTGATCGGCGCGGGGGCGATCCTGGTGCTGCTGGCGTGGCTGCTGGTCCGGGACGCGCTGCGCCCCACCGACGAGCTGCTGCCCGGCACGGTCGTGCTGCTGGCCGACGGCGAGTCGATGGACGCCGCCCAGTGGCAGCGGCAACTCGTCGACGCCGCCTCCGGGGAGCTGCTGGCCAAGGGCCTGGTGGCGCTGCTGGCGATCAGTGTGGTCGGGGTGGCCGGCGCGTACGCGGTGGCCGGTCGGGCGCTGCGCCCGCTGCACCAGGTCACCGCGACCGCCCAGCGGCTCGGTGAGGCCACCCTGGACCAGCGGATCGGCTACTCGGGCGCCGACGACGAGGTGGCCGAGCTGGCCAAGACGTTCGACGCCATGTTGGACCGGATCGCGTCCGCCTTCGAGGCGCAGAAGCGTTTCGTGGCGAACGCCTCGCACGAGCTGCGTACCCCGCTCGCCGTGATGCGGACCGAGATCGACGTGACGCTCAGCGACGACGACGCGGACGCCGCCGAATACCGTCGGATGGCGACCGTGGTCCGCGACGCCTCGGAACGGGCCAACGGCCTGGTGGACGCGCTGCTGGTGCTGGCCCGCAGCGAGGCGCAGGCCGGGCGGCAACTGGGTCGGCGGACCGAGTGCGACCTCGCCGCCGGCACCGTCAACGCGTTGTCGGCGATGCGCCGCGAGGTGGAACGGATCGGCCTGCGGGTGCAGACGTCACTGGAGTCCGCGCCGGTCGTCGGTGATCCGGGGTTGCTCGACCGGCTGGCCGGGAACCTCATCGAGAACGCGGTCCGCTACAACCACCTGCACGGCCGACTGTGGGTGCGTACCGGCACCGACGGCGTGCGGTCCTGGCTGGTGGTGGGCAACACCGGCTTCGAGGTGGACCAGGCCGACGTGCCGGGGCTGTTCGAGCCGTTCCGGCGCGGTGGCCGGGAACGCACCGGCGCGCGCGGCTCCGGCCTCGGGCTGTCCATCGTCCGGGCGGTGTGCACTGCGCACGGCGGGACGGTGCGGGTGATCGCGCAGCCCGGCGGTGGTCTGGAGGTGACGGTGACCCTGCCGTCGGCGGACGCCCCGGTGGTGCCCGGAACCGTGTCCGCCGCCGGCTGATCGGGGTTGCGCGCCCCGCTCGGCGGATGGAAAGATCGCCGGGTCAGCTCGGAGAGTGAAAGGGGGTGCGTCGATGTCCACCAGTCCTGGCTCCGCACCCCGGGTCTTCGCAGGCTGACCCCGGGCGGCGGAGCGTCCCCATCCGACAGTGGAGGGACCACCCGTGTATCCACGGATCCGCAACATCAGTTTCGACTGTCACGACACGTACGCCCTGGCCGGCTTCTGGTCGGCAGTGCTCGGGTACACCCGGCACGGCGAGGACGCCCCCGGCGATCCGGAGGCGGCCCTGCTGCCGCCGGACGGGACCACCCCGAACCTGTTCTTCCAGGAGGTGCCGGAAGACAAGGTGACCAAGAACCGGGTCCACATCTGCCTGGAACCGGTCGACCGGACCCGGGACGAGGAGATCGAGCGGGTGCTCGGCCTCGGGGCCACCATGGTCACCGATTGCCGGCACACCGACGGGACGGGCTGGGCGGTTCTCGCCGACCCGGAGGGCAACGAGTTCTGCGTGGTCCGCAGCGCCGGGGAGCGTGTCGCCACCACCACTGTGGAGGACCAGCTGTGAGTTCGATCATCCATAACATCAGCATCGACTGTCGCGACACGTACGCCCTCGCCGGCTTCTGGGCGCAGGTCTTCGACTGCCCCCGGCAGCCCGACGATTTCCCCGGTGACCCGGAGGCGATGCTCCTGCCGCCGGGTGGCCCGGAGGTGCTGTTCATCGCCGTGCCCGAGGGCAAGACGGTGAAGAACCGACTGCACCTCGACCTGCAACCCACCGACCGCAGCCGGGCCGAGGAGGTCGAGCGACTGCTCGGCATCGGCGCGACGCTCGTCGCCGACCAGGTCGGCCCGACCGGCGGCGGGTGGGTGGTGCTCGCCGACCCGGAGGGCAACGAGTTCTGCGTACTCGGCAACAGGGCCGAGCGGGCGGCGGCAGCGGCGGCACGGGCCGCGGCGGCGGTTGCCGAACCGGCCTGATCGCCGGCACAGGGCACGAGGCCCCGGCCACCTTCGGGTGGTCGGGGCCTCGGTCGTCGACGGCTCAGGAGCGCTGCTGGACCTGGCCCCGGATCGTGACGAACTCCGCCTTCGTCTGGTCGGCCGTCTTGAAGTACATGACCACCATGCCCAGGCTGCCCCGGTCGGCCCACACGCAGACGCCGAGCGGCACGCTCTCGGCCTTGCCGTCACCGCACTTCGCCTCGCCGCCGAGCGGACCAGGATCGACGGCCGCAAGGTTGGTCACCGTCAGTTCGGTGGAGAGCCCGCTGATGGCGTCGTCCAGCTCCTTCTTCGGGTCCGCCAACAGCCCGGACGCGCCGGCGATCATGACGAGGTCCTGCTTGGCCGGGTCCCCGTAGAAGGCCCCGACCGTGCTGGTCTCGTTCTGCACCATCGACTTCATCTCGGTGACCATCTGGTCGGCGGCGGCCTGCAACTCCGGCTCCGTGACCTTCGGCCGGCCGGCGAGGGTGGCCGGCGCGACCAGCCGGGTCTTGGTGGCGTCGACGACGTCGCCCACGTCGTCCTTGACCGTGAACCAGACGGCCGCCACGCCGCCGAGGCAGACCACCAGCAGCACGGCCAGCACGATCAGGATGATCTTGCCGACGTTCGACTTCTTCGCCGGTGGCGGGCCCGCGAACTGGCTGGGATCGCCGTACGGCTGACCCGGCTGCGCGGGCGGGAAGCCCTGCTGCTGCGGTGGCGGCCAACCACCGGGCTGCTGCGGCTGGCCCGACTGACCGGGCTGCTGCGGCGGGGTGGGGGAATCATGCGGCGGGCCGTAGGGACTGGCCGGCGGCTGGGACATTCAGTCAACTCCAAGGTGGGGTGCAAAGCGCGTGATCCTAACCCGCTCAGGACTCCGGGCGTTGTCCCTGCTGGGGGCCCCTCCGGCGCCGGGCTGATCGCAAACGGTCGCGGTGGTACTGCGCTCGGTCAGGCCGGCAGGCTCGCCGCCCCGCGCGGCAGGAACCGCTGGCCGGTGACCCGCTCGGACGTGCCGGTGCGGTCCAGGTACGGCGTGACACCGCCCAGGTGGAACGGCCAACCAGCGCCCAGGATCATGCACAGGTCGATGTCCTGCGCCTCGGCGACCACACCCTCGTCCAGCATCAGCCGGATCTCCTGCGCGAGCGCGTCGAGGGCGTTCTGTCGTACCTGCTCGGCGGTCAGCGGCTGGTCACCGACGACGAGCAGCTTGGCCACCTCGTCGTTGACCTGGTCGTCGACCACGATCGGCTGCCCCGAGTCGGCGATCCGCTTGAGGTTCTCGCTGACCCCGAACCGGTCCGGGTACGCGGCGTGCAGGGTGCCGCCCACGTGGTACGCGACGGCCGGCCCGACCAGTTGGAGCAGGGCGAGCGGACGCATCGGAAGGCCCAGCGGGTCCAGGGCGCTGTTCGCCACGTCCAGCGGGGTGCCCTGGTCGACGGCGGCGAAGACGGTGCCCAGGAAGCGGGTGAGCAGCCGGTTCACCACGAAAGCCGGCGCGTCCTTCACCAGCACGCTGGACTTCTTCAGTTGCTTGGCGACCGCGAACGCGGTCGCGAGGGTGACGTCGTCGGTGCGCTCACCCCGGACGATCTCCAACAGCGGCAGCACGGCAACCGGGTTGAAGAAGTGGAAGCCGACCACCCGCTCCGGGTGCTCCAGCTCGGCGGCCATCTCGGTGATCGACAGCGAGCTGGTGTTGGTCGCGAGCACCGCCTCCGGAGAGACGATCTTCTCCAACTCGGCCCAGACCTGCTTCTTGACGCCCAGGTCCTCGAAGACCGCCTCGATGACGAAGTCGGCGTCCGCGAAGGCGCTCTTGTCGACCGTGCCGCTGACCAGGCCGTACAGCTTGGCGGCGGTGCCCTTGTCCATCCGGCCCCTGGTGACGGCCTTCTCGATCTGGGTGTGCACGTAGCCGACGCCCTTGTCCACCCGGGACTGGTCGAGGTCGGTCATCACCACCGGCACCTGGAGGCGGCGGGCGAACAGTAGCGCCAACTGGCTGGCCATCAGGCCGGCGCCGACGATGCCGACCTTGGTGACCGGTCGGGCCAGGCCCTTGTCCGGCGCGCCGGCCGGGCGCTTGGCCCGCCGCTGCACCAGGTCGAACGCGTACAGGCCGCTGCGCAGCTCCTCGGAGAAGACCAGGTCCGCGAGGGCCTCGTCCTCGGCCGCGGTGCCGGTCGCGAAGTCCGCGTCCTTGGCCGTCTCCAGCAGGTCGAGAGCCTTGTACGCGGCCGGAACAGCGCCGTGCAGCCGCTGGTTGAGGGTCTCCCGGGCGAAGTAGAGCACGCCCGCCCACATGTCCTTGTCGACCTCGGGCCGGGTCACCGTGACCTGACCCCGGACGACGCCGGCGGCCCACTCCAGGGACCGCTCCAGGAAGTCGGCCGGCTCCAACAGGATGTCCGCGATGCCCAGCTCGGCGGCCTGCTTCGGCTTGAGCATCTTGTTCTGCATCAGCGGGTTCTGGATGATCACCTGGGTGGCGGCGGGGATGCCGATCAGGTTCGGCAGCAGTTGGGTGCCGCCCCAGCCGGGCACCAGACCGAGGGAGACCTCGGGCAGCGCGAGGGCCGCCGCACCGCCGGAGAGCGTCCGGTAGTGGCAGTGCAACGCCAACTCCAGCCCGCCGCCCATCGCCGCGCCGTTGACGAACGCGAACGTGGGCACGGTGCTGTCCTTGAGCCGGGCGAAGACCCGGTGACCGAGCCGGCCGATCTCCAGCGCCTGCGCGCGGTCGGCGAGTTGCGGCAGGCCGACGATGTCCGCGCCCACACAGAAGATGTACGGCTTGCCGGTCACCGCGATGAACGCCGGGTCGGCCGCGAGGGCGGCGGTGATCGCCTCGTCCAGGCTGGCCAGCCCACCGGGGCCGAAGGTGTTCGGCTTGGTGTGGTCGAAGCCGTTGTCCAGGGTGATCAGGGCGGCGGGGCGGTCCAGCCCCGGTACGTTCACCGAGCGCAGCAGCGCCCTGGTGACTACCTCGTTCGCTGCCTTCACTTGTCGCCCTCCGTCCAGTGCGGGTTCTCCCAGATGACCGTGCCGCCCATGCCGATGCCGATGCACATGGCGGTGAGCCCGTAGCGGACCTCGGGGTGCTCGGCGAACTGGCGGGCCAACTGGGTCATCAGCCGCACGCCGGACGACGCGAGGGGGTGACCGATGGCGATCGCGCCGCCCCACGGGTTGACCCGCGCGTCGTCGTCGGCGATGCCGAAGTGGTCGAGGAAGGCGAGCACCTGCACGGCGAACGCCTCGTTCAGCTCGAACAGGCCGATGTCGTCGATGCTGAGCCCGGCGAGGCGCAGCGCCTTCTCGGTGGACGGGATCGGTCCGATGCCCATCACCTCCGGCTCCACCCCGACGAACCCGAACGACACCAGTCGCATGGCGACCGGCAGACCCAGCTCGCGGGCGGTGGCCTCGTCGGCGAGCAGGCTCGCGGTGGCACCGTCGTTCAGGCCGGCCGCGTTGCCCGCGGTCACCTTGCCGTGTGGGCGGAACGGGGTCTTCAGGGTGGCGAGCTTCTCCAGCGAGGTGTCCCGCGGGGCCTCGTCCACAGTGGCCAGGCCCCAGCCGCCCTCCGCGTCGCGGATCGACATCGGCACCAGGTCGTCCTGGAGCTTGCCGTTGGCGTACGCCTTGGCGGTCTTCTGCTGCGAGGCGAGCGCGAACGCGTCGGTGCGTGCCTTGGTGATGTGCGGGACCAGGTCGTGCAGGTTCTCCGCGGTGGAGCCCATGACCAGCGCGGACGGGTCGACCAGCTTCTCCGCGATGATGCGCGGGTTGGGGTCGACGCCCTCGCCCATCGGGTGACGGCCCATGTGCTCGACGCCACCGGCGATGGCGACGTCGTACGCGCCCATCGCGATGCCGCTGGCCACGGTGGTCACCGCGGTCATCGCCCCGGCGCACATCCGGTCGATGGCGAAGCCGGGAACGGTCTTGGGCAGCCCGGCCAGCAGCGCTGCGGTGCGGCCGATGGTGAGGCCCTGGTCGCCGATCTGGGTGGTGGCCGCGATGGCGACCTCCTCGACCCGCTCCGGTGGCAGTTGCGGGTTGCGCCGCAGCAGCTCACGGATGCAGCGGATCACCAGGTCGTCGGCGCGGGTGTTGGCGTACATGCCACCCGCCTTGCCGAACGGGGTACGGACGCCGTCGACGAAGACGACATCTCGAACTTCACGGGGCACTTGAGCCTCCTATTCGACCGTGATTCGGCCTTCGCGCCGGGCGGCACGCCGGACCGAACAAGGGTCGCCGACACGGGCACGTTCCCCCGAATGCTACTCGCCAGTAACCAACCCCGTCCCCGCCCCCCGATGTGGCCCACCCCACACCACCACCCACCGACCCGCCCGCCCCTCCACCGCCCCCGCCCGTCCAGCTTTGGACGATCATGAGGTTGACGGCGCTGTGGATCTTCTGGAGGCCCGTCAACCTCATGATCAACCGGGCTCAGGGGCTCAGGGGCTCAGGGGCTC